>NZ_JBNPXF010000019.1:0-67256 GCF_050433445.1 Kroppenstedtia sanguinis
CTTCATCGGTTCGCTCGACTTGCATGTATTAGGCACGCCGCCAGCGTTCGTCCTGAGCCAGGATCAAACTCTTCAATAAAGAGTTGATTGCTCATTATGACAGGGTCGTTCATTCGCTCTTCAGTTTTCAAGGAACGCTCGATCTCGCTGTTTCCGAGGCGCTTGCCTCTTTCGCGGCGACAAGATCTATCTTATCATGCTCAGTTGTTCTTGTCAACAGCTTTTTTTGTTTTTCTTTCGTCTGCCTCGGATCGGCTCGGTCAAGCTGATCTCGCGGCGACAAGTACTAATTTAACATGGACTTCTTCATTCGTCAACCCTTTTTTTCACCTGAATTCAATTTCATTTTGTTGACGATCCTTGTGGATTAGACGATAAGTTTGTTCAGCATGAGTTTCACCAGCTGTCGCCACCTCTTCTACCCATGAACGGCGCACCAGCTCCTCTATCACTTGAGTCACATCGAGGAAGAGCTGATCTTGCTCCAATCGACGATGGATTTCACCTAAGCTCCAGTTGCCGCCTTCAGAAGCAAGCAACTCCAGCAGATACTCGCAATACTGCTCCGGCTTGGTTAGAACTGCATATTCCTCGGCCAGCAGCACAAGTCTCATCCGCTGTTCCAAAGGTTCTTCCCCTGTCGCCAGCTCCCTGTATAATTTATAAACAGCCGGGTTGATCCGTTTCACCTGTGGCCACAGCCGGAAACGAGGATATTCACCGGATTCAATGGCCGTCAACCGCGCCCAATGGAGGAGACTCCGTTGAATAGAGAGATGGGCATCCAGCAGATGTCCCTCCTTCAATAAAAGTTTGCTCTCCAAATGATGTCTTAATAATGCGGAATACTCCAAGCACATTTTTTTGCTTTGCAATTCCTTGGGAAATGAAAGAAATTGTTTATGTAGTTCTATAATTCGGTTTTCCGGATCGTACAACACCTCCCCTTTCAACAAACAGTCGATCACCTCTTGCCGTTCCCCCGCAAGCACTTCGGCCATCAATTCCTGGAGCGGAATCCGGAGCTCCTTCACTTTCCAGATCTCCATCATATAAGAGAGTACGGACCCCCTCTCCCCCTTCTCATGAAAAACCAACAGAATCAGGTCCACCGGTTCTGGAACGGAGGAATCCATACCTGCAGGAAAGATGATCGCCCCTACCACATGGGGATTCTCTTGCAACTGGTTTCTCAATTTCGGATAAATGACCTTGGCCTGAATCATCTTCTCCCCCCATTCCCGGTGCGGGTCCACAGGTTTTCCCAGGAAACATCGTTCTTTTAGGCCCGTCGGATCGCAAAGGAATTTCACCTTATCAAGCTCTAAAAACCTTGTTTGCATCTCTTGAACGTTTTTTTAACAAGATTTCTAACGATCCACGAACTTTTCCATCGGTCCCCCATCTCCTGAGGGCATTTTTTTCACAGTGTTTCTAGAAGTTTTCGACAGCCTCGGAAGAATTCCTGCTTCCCTCTATTTCCGGTGGTTTTTTCGGGAAAGCTTCATTTTTCTGCCTTAGGTTCCGTGGTATACTGTTGATGAACATGAAAGAAAAGGGAGACGACTTCAATCCCAGATTGGATCAAAGGAGGGAGTCTCATTGCTGTTTGCCAGTAAGATCAACAGATTTCGCACCATCGCCCTCCTGATGATTTTTATGGGCATGGGAATTATGTACCTCGGTTTTATATGGCCTGCGGCCATGATGGTATTCTTTGTCCTCGGATTGTTCGGGGTGGCTTCCAGTGTGGTCATCTATTTTTGGGTGGGAATCTTATCGACCCAGGCACTGCAAGTTGAGTGTCCGGAATGCGAGCGCACCACCAAAGTTCTTGGAAAGATGGACCGGTGCATGCATTGTGGGGCCCATTTGACGATGGACAGGAGTTTGGCAACCGAGGCGACCTCGTCGTCGCAATCCCCAGGCCCGGACAGTCAGTAAATTTGACTTGCAAATCCTCTGCTCATCTGAAAATCCAAGCGATGGACTTTTCCATCATCCGAATACACGGACAAAAAAACCTGCCCTTGGGTCCCGGGCAGGTTTTTTAAATCGCTTTTTCTTTTTGGCAAGAGTTGCAGACGCCGTAAAGTTCCATCCGATGGGTCTCTACCCGGAAGCCGGTTTTTTCTTCGGCTTCCTTCTCCACCTGAAACAAAGGAGGATATTCAAAATCCACGATCTTTCCACATTCCCGGCAGATGATATGATAATGCTCTGTCATGTTGGCATCAAAACGGCTGGAAGCATCACCGTAGGTCAACTCCCGA
The DNA here is from genome assembly GCF_050433445.1 of Kroppenstedtia sanguinis. Classification (NCBI taxonomy): domain Bacteria; kingdom Bacillati; phylum Bacillota; class Bacilli; order Caryophanales; family Thermoactinomycetaceae; genus Kroppenstedtia; species Kroppenstedtia sanguinis. The sequence goes on from NZ_JBNPXF010000019.1 coordinate 2,274, forward strand.
ACCATGCCCGCTTCTTTGAATACGCGCAGGTTGTTGTATACCGTCGCAACACTCATATTGGGGAATTTGTCCTCCAATGCCCTGTAGATCTCATCGGCGGTGGGATGGCCCAAGGATGTAAGCAAGTATTCCAGAATGGCATACCGCTGCGGCGTCACTCGCACACCTGTCGATTTCAGCACTTCAATCGCTTGATTGACACGGCTATTTTCCATCGCCATCACCCCGTTGTGTTCCGCCATCGAAAGGGCAAGAAGTCATTCTTTGATTAGAATAGATATAAATAGTCTACTCCCTTTTTGTTTACTTTGTCAACGGCTCCATATCGTGACGGTTTTTACCGTACCAGCAAAAGGGAAGCAAATCACATTCTTCACACTTGGGTTTACGGGCCGTGCAAACCCTGCGTCCGTGCCAGATCAACCGATGATGGGTATCCGTCCACTCCTTGCGGGGCACTTTTCGCGTCAGTTGTTTTTCCGTTTCTAAGGGTTGTTGACTATCAGCCAGAGCCAATCGATTGGAAACCCGAAGTACATGGGTGTCCACGGCAAGGGCCGGAACACCAAAAGCGTTACTCAGCACGACATTGGCTGTTTTGCGCCCCACTCCAGGCAACGCCTCTAAATCCTGCCGTCTTTGTGGCACCTTTCCGCTGTGGGTGTTCACGAGGATGCGGCAGGTCAGCAAGATGTTCCGACTTTTGTTGCGGAACAACCCCAACCCACGAATCTCCTCTGCCAATTCTTCCTCAGTCAAAGAGAGAAAATCCTCTGGTAAAGGATATTTGGCAAAGAGTTTTTTCGTCACGATGTTCACTTGACGATCCGTGGACTGCGCTGAGAGGATGGTGGCGATCAAGAGCTCAAATGGATTTCTAAAATGAAGTTCACAGTGGGCATCGGGATACATTCTGGCAAGAGTGTCCAATATTTTTCGTGTCTGCACCCGTTTAGGTTTTCTAATCATCCGCCTGCCTCCTCAGTATTCCCGCTCCGGATCCAGAAGATTTATAACCTCTCCTTTTCCAGAAGTGTACACCTTCATATTGTGACTGAAAAGGTCCAACGCCCGACTCATATAAAGAGGCGACCGACCCGAAACATGAGGAGTGATCAATACATTTTTCTGAGACCAAAAAGGATGGTCCTTGGGCAGCGGCTCCTTTTCAAACACATCCAAAATGGCCCCTCCAATGGACTCTTCAGCCAGCGCATTCAGCAACGCCGCCTCATCCACCACCGCTCCACGGCCCATATTGATCAGACAGGCAGTCGGTTTCATCCAAGCGAGTTCCCGCGCTCCGATCAACCCCTGGGTATGAGAGGTGAGAGGGAGTGTAACCACAACAAAGTCGGAAACTTTCAGCAACCTTTCCAGATCATGGGGAGCCACGATTTCATCAAAGAGGGGATGAGGTCTCCCGTCTGTGTTCATCCCCAGCACTCTCACCCCGAAGGCTTTCAATCGTGCGGCAATCCCGCGGCCAATCGCTCCTGTCCCGAGAATGGAGACGGTTTTTCCCGACAATTCTTCGACATGCAGAGATGAATCCCATTCCCCTTGTCTTTGTCGATCCAGATACTGATGAAGTCTTCTTGTCCACTGCAAGATGACAGCCACAGCGTGTTCCCCCATGGGAATTTCATGAATCCCGCGGGCATTAGTCACTTGGATCGACCTATTTTTCAATGCCGCAAAGGGCAGAAGCTCCACACCAGCACTGATCACATGAATCCAACGGAGTTCGGGAAAATCATTCACTTTCTCCTCATCCAAGTCATCCCCATAAGTGATTAAAATCTCTGCATCGGAAGCGACCTGCAACACACCCTGTATCTCTTCAAAAAAGGAAAATTGAACATCGGAAAATTCCTGGCGCAGCCGATTTTGATGTTTCTCACTGATTCGCGCCGAGGACGCCACGTGGATCATCCCCATCTCCTCCTCAATCATGTACCATCTTAGTTGCTTCAATCACTAATTCAGTGCTTTCGGGACCGAAGGGCTCTCTCCGGAAGTCTCCGTAACATCCGACCACCTCAAAACCGGTTAGACGGAGCAGATGAAAAAGTTCCGTTGGAAACACATAGCGCATGGAAAAACGGGTGCGCAATCGTTCCAGCAGTCTGCCATCCTTCTCATACCGTTCATAGTAACGAATCACATCCGCCTGCTGACGAAAATGGTCAAACTCCGTGTAATCATATACCTCCACGGTCTGATACGTCCCTGGAACACTAAACACCCCTCGGTGAACCAACCTTCCCTCCTCCTCCACCAGTTGGGGGATCTCAGGCACAAACACATTGAAAGCAAGGCAACCCCCATCCTCTAAATGATGACGGATCACCTGCAGGGCCGCCACCTGATCCCGAACGTGAAGAAGATGGAGGAAAGAACGGTATGGGATCACCACCAATTTAAAACGGCGTTTCAGGTTCAGTGTGCTCATATCTTCACATATCCACTGACATCGGTTGGACAAACCCATCTCTGTCGCTTTTTTTTCAGCCACAGCCAACATCTCGGGCTGCTTGTCCACTCCAACGACTTCCACTCCATGCTGTGCCATCCCCAAGGAGCAACGTCCAGTCCCACAGCCCAGTTCCATCACCGGCCCTTTTGCCTTCATCGCCAGATCGACATAATAGGTGACATCCCCGTCCAGCCCCTCTGAGGTCCAGTCATAATAGTCTGGCCATTGGTACATATGATCCTGTAACAAAACGCATCCTCCTTCTCCATCCAAAAAGGGGTGAAGAAGCGATTCCTTCACCCCTGCCAAGCCAAGTGGGAGGTCAGCGATCAATCCAAGTGCTCTCGAACCCAGTTTAAAGCTTCCTCCACATGCCCGTCCACTTTCACTTTGCGCCAAGCTTTGGCGATTTGTCCTTCTTTATCGATGATGAAGGTAGAACGTTCAATTCCCCATTTCTTTTTGCCAAATACATTCTTCTCTTTGTACACCCCATATGCCTTGGATACGTCGGCAGTTGAATCACTGAGAAGAAGAAAGGGGAGATGATGTTTCTGAATAAATTTTTCGTGGGATTGCAGATCGTCCAGACTCAATCCCAAAATCACGGTATCCAAATCAGAGAAATCCTTCTCCCGATCGCGAAAATCGCAAGATTCGGTGGTACAACCGGGAGTAAGGTCCTTGGGGTAAAAGTAAAGAACCACATGTTTCTTTCCCCTGTAATCTGAGAGGGAAACCTCTGTGCCATTAGATGCTGGCAGGCTGAACTCAGGTGCCTGCTCCCCTTCTCTTACCATATGGGCACCTCCATTCATCATTTATCTTTATTGTAACAGATCGCCGTAGAAGTATCCCGTCAACGAAAGGTACCACTCCCCGCCAGGCTGTGATCTCGCCTCTTTCGTAAAAACAACTCCTCCGATGGTTGGATGAGATCCTCGCCTCCCACAGTCCAGCGCCCAGCTCCCCACCGATTCCCGTCAGAGCCTTCTTACCCACCGTGGAATGGATGGGATGCACAAGGGTGAGTGGGCAGGTGTCGGAATCGAGTAAAAACCTCCCTCTGAAGTGTCTCCTGCATCTTTTTGTTCCCTCACTCCCGGTTCGATCGGGGGGGGGATCGGTGGAATGGGGTTTTGACCTGGAATCTCCCGCTGTGGGGGAATCTCTGGTGGAGTGACCGGAGGACCTGTGGGCCCTTGTTCAGGAGGGATTGCCTCCGGGGGCGGCGGAGACAGACTGCGCCGGTTTCGATCGGAATATTGGATATTCATCGTGTTCCCGATATTGACAGAGCCACGATTCGTCACCGTGGTGACATGGAGACTGTAGGTTTTTATACAAATATCCATCCCAATACACCTGCCTTAGACCTGGTCGATGATATCAGGATCGATGGCTTGGTTAGTTTCAAAATCGATATTGCGAGCAAAATCACCAATAGGTGAAGAACCTCCCAGAGACTTAGAATTGCTCTCGGCTCCAATATTGACGGTGTTCCCAAAGTTGACAGACCCGGCGCTGGATACACTGTGGATTTTCAGATTAAAGATGTTGTTGATGGTTCCCATGATCCATCCTCCCCGCTGGGTCTATCCCATGGTATGAACCGGAAAAGGGCCTTGTGCCTGTTTCCGGTTCAATCACGGATGCGAATGGTGTGAAAATCCGTATCCATACCGGCTCGTAATAACCGCACTTCCAATACCCCTTTCCGGTATCGTGCACTGCTGTTTTTCCGCACAACGGAGGTCCCCAACTTGATTCTGCGTTCAAAATCACCATAAAACCGTTCCTGAAGATTGGCTTGATAGTGGGTATGCCGGGGATTCAACCTGCCCTTGATCAGGAGAGCATCATCTTCCACTCGTAACTGAATCTGATTGATATCCTCCACTCCGGGAAGATCGACCAAGACTAACACTTCATCCTTTCCATGAAAAACATCCGCCTTGGGACCCGATGATGGCATAGTTTCCATCATATCACCCCAAAAATCGTTCCCCAAAAATTTACGGGCCATTTCTCCCCATTTCATAAAATTCTGGTGGGGATCCATATTTCCCCTCCTCCCCGGCAACAGTTTTTCTCAACTCCAGTCTATTCAAAAAGCACTTACGCTGATACTGAAATCAGTCCCGGGCATGATCAAAGGTAAATCAGCCATATACTGAAGCAAAGGGCTGTTGATTAAACAGTCAATGGGTCGTGGAAAAAGGAGTCTGAGCACCCGGACCAAAGCAAAGTTGGAAACGGAGGTGCCCTGGGATATGTATGCTTATTTATGGGATCGGATCAATCAGCTAGAGCAGGAAATGGAAACCCTCCGTAAAGAGAATGAAGAGTTAAAAAAACAAATAGACACCATTCAACCCGTCGCAATCGAAAACTTGGTGTACAAAATACAGGAGCTGAATGTACAAACCCTGAGCGGAACCCTCAACGTCGGATTAACCACCCAGGGGGAAGGAGAGAATGTGAATGAGCTGATCGAAAAATTGCAGCGAGAAGGAAAGGCCCAGTTTGATCTTGGAGAGCCAACTCCTTCATCCCCCACCATCCCCACAGTAGATGAAGAGAGCTCCTCCGTCCAAGTCCCTCCCCCCGAAGATTCTCCCTCCGATTCAGAGACAGGTCCGTCCTCCCAACAATGAGATGGAGTCAGACATCAAAAAGGGGCGAGGATTTTCACATGGATGGCTGAAGCTCACAAGCGGCCGAAATGTGAAAATCAACCCTCCCTCGGACGACTTTTTTACAACGTTTCTAGTCCCGCGGGAATCCCCCTAAAATACGAAAGGCGGCTTCATGCCGCCCCGAATGGGTGAATCAACCTGCATACTCATGGATCAGATCTGACAACTTTTTCTCCACTTCCTCATCTCCTCCCTGGATATCCTCGCCTGTCACTGTCATACGAAACGTCTTTTTATCCAGTTCCAGAGCCTCTTCCAAAGAGGTCATCAAATCAGTGGCCCGACGATCCACCTGGAAAATTATCTCTAAATAGTCCGCCCCGATATAGAACATCAGTTCCAATTTATCGAGAGTTCCTCGCAAATCCCCCGTGGGTTTAAACTGAAATCTTTGTATGAAAGGATGACGTGAGAAAAAATAATCGAATTCAAAATCGATGTGAACCAATTGAAATCCGACTCGCTCCACCAACTGAAGGACTTTCTCCACCAGGGCATTGGGCAACACTTCGATCCCGTCTGTATCATCGGGATTCACTGCCATGGAGATGTCCAATCCGGTTTTAAGATATACCGGGCATCCTCCCGTAGTGACCGGGGTATCAAATGGAAGCATAAATTCAAAGGGGATCACTTTGGTTTCCCGGGGGGCGATCTTAAATACTTCCGTCAACCGATGTTCTTCCATAACATACTCTTTTTGAGTTCCTTCCTGAAAATACAAAACAACCAAATATAGATAAATTTCATCAATCTCTTGCTCTACTTGACCGCCCTGGATAAAAATTTCCCCTTCGACCAGGTCTCCCTGCCGGTAACGGGATTCTTTGAGGCGTGTATCTACCTTGGCATTACCGATCCCGATACTTGCCAAAGCTTTATTAAAAAATGACATGGATGTCCTCCTTCCCTCAGGATGTCAGCAGGGACTGGATGGTAGCAACCGGGCTGGAGGAGGGTTGGTCTGGATCCTCTTGATCAGAGGTCAGGGTCCCATCCGGATCATCCAATAACCAACTAAAGGATGTGTTTAATGTCCTCGTCCCCCGGCTGATTTCCACTTCCATCCGAACTTCGCCTTCATCCACATCAAAGAAAAGATTTAACTCATCCAAATATCCATGATATCTTTCTGCCGGTCGGAACTGAAAGATTTGAATGAAGGGAAGTAGTTTGGAATCAGGCAGATACTCATTGAACACGCGATACATGATAAAACCGGAGCTCTCCATTTCACCGAGCACTCGCTCCACCGTCGGATGGGGGAACACCTCAATCCGATCCAGATCCGTCGGATCCTTCGCCATCTTGATATCCAAACCCGTTTTCAGATAGATGGGGAAGCGGCCACAGGACATCGGGGTTTTTAGAGGTATCCGAAACTGAAACGGGATGATTTTGTACTCCTTAGCTTCAATTTCAAAGCTTTCGCTCAGATGGAACTCCTCCAAAATATGGGGAACACTTTTATCGTTCTTCAGATAATGGATCAACAAGTACATATAGATGTCGTCCACCTTTTGCCCGATTTCTCCCCCCCGGACCACCACCTCCCCTCGAACGAGATCTCCCGGCTGATACTGTGGAGAATCTAGCCGGGTATCCACCCGGGCAGCACCCACTCCGAGACTGGCCAAAGCTTTGTTAAAAATAGTTTCCATCTCCTTTCATCCCCCCTTTAAAAAATGGGAGACCCGAAGACTTAACCGTCTCCGGGAATCAGATTGTTCGGGTTCAGAATCCGTTCTGCTTCTTCCTCAGACAGAATCTTCTCCTCCAAGATGACTTGGCGAACGGTTTTTCCTTCCTGGTTAGCCTTTTTCGCCACCCCCGCCGCCCGGTCATACCCGATCACCGGGTTGAGAACCGTCGCTAGGGCGAGGGATTTCTCCATCCACTCCCCGCAACGATCCGGGTCAACCTCCAACCCATCGATACAACGGCGACGCAACGCTTCCATTCCCTGAGTGAGAATCTGAATCGAGTGGAGCAGATTATGGGCGATGACTGGCATCATCACATTCAGCTCCAACTGAGCGTGTTGACCTGCGGCAGTGATCGCTGCATCATTTCCGATCACTTGCACCGTGATCATATTCATCATCTCAGCCATGACAGGATTCACCTTGCCCGGCATGATGGAAGATCCCGGTTGGACTGGTGGCAAGCGGAATTCTGCCAATCCCGTCCGCGGCCCCGAGCCGAGCAGTCGTAAGTCGCTGGCCAATTTATCCAAGTGAACAGCTAACACCTTTAATGCTGCACTTGTTTTGAGAGCTCCACCTGTATTTTGCATAAAGGCGAAGCGGGATTCTGCCTGTCGAAAAGGAAGTCCAGTCCTGCGGGCAATCTCTGCCACCGCTTTTTCGGCATAACCCGCAGGGGTGTTGATCCCAGTACCGACGGCATTTCCGCCGAGACCCAACTGATACAAGAGGTCCAAACTCTCTTTAATCCCCTCTACAGCCTGTTCCAGAGAACCGATGTACCCGGACAGTTCCTGCCCCACTCGGAGGGGGACGGCATCCTGCAAATGGGTACGTCCCGATTTAACGATATGTCCGTATTGATCTTTCTTGTTCCGCAAGCTTTGAATCAGGCGGTCTGCAGAGGGGAACAAACCATGAACCAACTCTTCCGCTGCGGCGATATAGATGGCAGTATGGATGGTGTCATTCGTGGATTGGCCCCGGTTGACATCGTCATTGGGATGAACCGATGAAGTATCCCCTACCTGGCCTCCAAGGATTTCAACCGCTCGGTTGGCGATCACTTCATTGGCATTCATATTCTGGGACGTTCCCGCTCCGGCTTGGTATACATCCACCACAAAGTGGTCGTCCCAACGGCCAGCGATCACTTCATCCGCAGCTTCGATAATGGCTGTCGCTTTTTTCTCATCCAACTCACCACACACCTGGTTGGCATATGCTGCAGCCGCTTTGATCAATCCTTGAGCACGAATAAAACTGCGGGGAAGTCGCCAACCGCTGATCGGGAAATTTTCCACAGCCCGTTGGGTCTGGGCTCCGTAGTAACGATCCGCGGGGATCCGCACTTCCCCCATCGAATCCTTCTGAATCCGGTATTCATTGGACATGGAAACACCTCCGGCATAATGGTCCCTCTGCCTTAGTCATTTCCCGAGGATTGCCGATTGAACACCTGGCGAACATATTCTTCAAATTGAGCAGCGAGCCGGTCATGATGCAGCCTTTCCGCTCGGGCTCTTTCCAACTGCTTCTCATGCCCCTCAGCTCCCTGCTCCTGGCGAGCGGCTTCTTCCTGCGCCCGGCGCTCCGCCTCTTCCCGCTCTCGGCGCTCTTGTTCTAAGCGCTCCTGTTCCTGGCGAGCCGCTTCTTCCTGGGCCCGGCGCTCCGCCTCTTCCCGCTCTCGGCGCTCTTGTTCTAAGCGCTCCTGTTCCTGACGAGCCGCTTCTTCCTGGGCTCGGCGCTCCGCCTCTTCCCGCTCTCGGCGCTCTTGTTCTAAGCGCTCCTGTTCCTGGCGGGCCGCTTCTTCCTGGGCCCGGCGCTCTGCCTCTTCCCGCTCTCGGCGCTCTTGTTCTAAGCGCTCCTGTTCCTGACGAGCCGCTTCTTCCTGGGCCCGGCGTTCCGCCTCTTTCCGCTCTTGGCGTTCTTGCTCTAAGCGCTCCTGTTCCTGGCGGGCCGCTTCTTCCCGCTCTCGGCGTTCCGCTTCTTCCCGCTCTCGGCGCTCTCGTTCCAAGCGCTCCTGTTCCTGGCGGGCCGCTTCTTCTTGGGCTCGGCGCTCTGCCTCTTCCCGCTCCCGTTGCTCTCGTTCCAAGCGCTCCTGTTCCTGGCGGGCCGCTTCCTCTTGCGCCCGGCGCTCCGCCTCTTCCTTTGCACGGCGGGTTTCTTCCAACCTGCGGCGTAGGATATCGGATGAAGGTCCCTCTGGAGGGAAAGGGTCTTCGGAAACTGCCGAATCCGACGGGGATTCAACCGAAGACGAAGTCTCTTCGGAGGAATCTTCCTTCGGACTGGTCTTCGTTTTTAAAAAGTCGAAGAACCCCTTGGCATCCCGTTTTTTCAGATAGGTCTCTAAATTGGATGCCACAGAACCCGCCTGTCTATGAAAAGATCTTTGGATCAGCTTTTCCAATGGCTTTGAAAACCCGTGATCCGGCGGGAGCTTTTTAATCGGTTGATCCAGCATATTGCCTGAAAACAGCATATAGAGAAGGTTGCCCCAATCCACCCTGGGGTCGGGAAGGGTTCTCCCCTCGACTCCACAGTAGAGTACTTGAACCTGGCCCGATTCTGTCAAACCGATATTGGCGGGATGCAGTACGGTATACATCCGTAGGGGTTTCTCTTTTAAAACCTCTTCCACTGGGAACAGGCGACTCACCCAATCCAGGATCTGATCTTCATCCAGCCCTCCACGGGCGATCCGTTCATGCAAGCGTTCCGTAAAGGGAACATAAGGACGGATCATCACCAGGGAACGTTCCTCTGAATACACCTGGAGATAGGGTACAATCAGCGGATGATCCTTCAGGGAAAGGTACTGCTGAATGGCCCGGGGCGGGGCCGGTTTCTGAAGACGGGTCAGCTGAAGAAAAAAACGTTCCCCTTCCGAAGAGGCAACGGCCAACTCACCTTCAAAAAACGGTTCCACATATTCAATTTGATATGTACCGCGGTAGTGATCCCCGATAGAAAAAAAAGCCAACTTCCTCTCCCCCACTCATCTATTTCCGAACTGCACAAAAATATTTATAGACTAAAAGCTACAAAGCGCCATTTTCAGAATAACATAGCAGCCCTCAATCGTACAGCCGATTCCGACGAACCTCTTTCGATTTCGACGGTCTCCGACACAATCGCCACTCTTCCCTCAGAAGGGGGAAACAACGAGGGAGGAGAGAGGAGGGATTACTCCCTCCTGACCAACTCTCCCCCGGCCGTTCTGCACCAGCAGGAATCTCCTTGCAAGTGGACTCCACCCAGCCATCGATCGATTCCACAGACCTGCAAACGATTTTCCTCCCCCTTCAATACCTTTTCTCCCAAGGGTGTCAAGACGATCACTGTCTCCCCTTCAATCAACGGGGAAGAGAGATCACCCAGTTCATTCAATAGGACGGCCAAATGGAGCTCACTAAGGCCATCCGCCGGCCGGAGAGAGCATATCTCCCGAAACAGATCCCGAAATTCCAAGGGCTGTTCACTGATCTGTTGCAAAATCAGCTCCTCCACTACATTCAAACCATTTGATAGGGAAGGAAAATATTCGAGATGACACTTAAATACGCTCCGAAGGTCGGGGAGAGAAGAGGGAGTCGTCTGTAGCCATCTTTCGATATCACGAGGGTCGGGGGAGATATAGGACTGCCAAGCCAATGTAGCCTGCTCCAGATGATCTGGCTCCAATGGCCGACGGTTTTCAAAGCGTTGAACCAAATCCAGATCGCTTAAATCGAAGAGTGGTTGAACTCCCGGCAATTCTACCCACTCTGCACGCGATAAACCCCGCCCTGAGAGCCGAGACAGAAGATAGGTCATCAACATCTGGTCATGCCGATGGGGAGCACACCAGAGAACCACCTGGGAATCAAGAGGTAGCCGGTTTAGACGTTGCTCTTGATAGCGCAATAACATTTCCATCTGATCCACCGGCATTCCCAAAATCTCTTCCAAAAACAGTGCTCGCCGGGCCGCCATCTCCTGTTCATTCCAATCCGGAGAGAAGGGGCCCAGGTCATACAACTCCCGCCAAACGAAGACTTCTCCGTGCAACCCCGGGCATTCGCGGAGGCGTTCCCCAAACTCATCACCGTTGACGATATGGATCATGGCTCTCCCCCTCTTCCTTTATCGATTCTTCTAACAGGATGACATATCACGTCTTTTGTTTCCAGTGGAATCGATGTAGTGGATTCTTCTCACTCCCCTCAAATCCAACCCTCTTGCCCCTTACTTCCCAGGACTTGTACAATGGAAATGGAACGGGAATCGATAAGGGAGGCATCCAATTGTCCTATCTACAATCTAAAAACTTACATAAACAGGCCCTGGACGTGATCGTCGGGGGTGTAAACAGTCCGTCGCGGTCCTTCGGTGCAGTCGGGATGGATCATCCGGTGTTTATGAAAAAAGCACAAGGGCCTTATTTCTGGGATGAAGACGGTCACCGCTACATCGATTATCTGGCCGCCTTCGGTCCCATCATCCTGGGACACGCCCATCCCCAGGTGACCGAAGCCATCCAAAGAACTGCCGAGACAGGAGTTCTCTACGGTACCCCGACGGAAAAAGAAATCCAGTTGGCTCAGATGTTGCGAAAAGCCATTCCTTCCTGTGAGCAGATTCGTTTCGTAAACAGCGGGACGGAAGCAGTGATGAGCACCATCCGTTTAGCCCGAGCAATTACCGGCAGGGATAAAATCATCAAATTTGCTGGCTGTTACCACGGACATTCTGATCTGGTGCTGGTGGCAGCCGGATCCGGCCCGTCCACATTGGGAACACCGGACAGCGCTGGCATTCCGCAGAGCATCGCAAAAGAAGTGATCACAGTTCCCTTTAACAATCCCGATGGGCTGGAAGAGGCTCTCTCCCAGTGGGGGGATCAGGTGGCCGCAGTCCTGATGGAGCCCCTGGTAGGCAACTTCGGCATCGTGGAGCCGGCTCCGGGTTTCCTTGAATCCGTCCGAGAACAAGCCCACCACGCCGGCGCCCTCGTGATCTATGATGAAGTGATCACCGCTTTCCGCTTCCAATACGGCGGCGTTCAAAGCTTGTATGACGTAACACCTGATTTGACCGCCCTGGGCAAAATTATTGGAGGCGGACTGCCTATCGGCGCGTACGGCGGACGGCGGGAACTCATGGAGAAAGTAGCTCCGTTGGGACCCACCTACCAAGCCGGCACAATGGCGGGCAACCCTCTCTCCATCGCCGCGGGAATTGCCTGTCTGGAAGCTCTCTCCCAACCGGGAATCTATGAGGAACTGGACCGGAAAGGATCGATTCTGGAAGAAGGTTTACACTCCCGTGCTCAACAGGCGGGAATCCCTGTACAGATCAATCGAAAAGGTGGCGCACTCACCCTGTACTTCACCGATCAGCCCGTCACCGACTACGACGGTGCCCAAGAAGCAGACGGGAATCGGTTTGCCCGCTTCTTCCAGGAGATGCTCCGGGGAGGGGTTTATCTCGCTCCTTCTAAGTATGAAGCTTGGTTCCTCACCATCACCCACTCCGACGAGGACCTGGAATATACGCTTCAGGTAGCGGAAAAAGCTTTTAAAAATGTGGCAACTGGGAGGTAAACCGATGGACCGAGCACCTTTGACAATATATGAGCGGATCGGCGGGGAGGAAACCATCGCCCGGATCGTAGAATCCTTTTATCCCCGGGTACAGCAAGATCCCCTGCTGGCCCCGATCTTTCCGAAGGGAGACGAGATCCGACCGGTGATGGAAAAGCAGAGACGGTTCCTCACTCAGTTCTTCGGGGGCCCTCCTCTGTACAGCCAACTGTACGGACATCCCCGGCTACGGGCTCGCCACCTCCCCTTCCCCATCTCCCCTCAGCGAGCGGAGGCTTGGCTCCGTTGTATGGCAGAAGCCTTGGATGAGGCAGAGATCCAAGGCCAGGTCCGAAAAGAAATGTGGAGCCGCCTCTACACCACCGCCGCCCATATGGTGAATCAGTCAGACCAAGAATCCTGACCGTATACAATTGAACCCCAAGCCACCCCGTGATGAGGTGGCTTTTTTGTTTATACGATGCGAAGTACATATTTGACTGTTGCATCACTTCTGATTTAATGGAAATATCATTTCCATGGAGGGAGAACCATCATTCACTTAAAAATAGAGAGAGAACAAGAAAAAAGGGCATTGAGCAGGCCGGTCCGCATATTGATTATTCTCATCCAGGTGGTTCTGTATTTTTCAGCTATAGCACTGGGCTTGGAATGGTTGAACGACGTCATCATCCAATTTCAAAAAATGCTCACTTCCAATGACCAGGATCTGGTTTGGGCCCCCACCGGTTTTTCCTATTTTCATATCTCTGCAATTTCCGTGATGTTCACAGTTTGGTTGGTGGGTTTGTTAAAAACCTTTTTCTCCATCAAATTGGACATCGAATTCCCCGGATCCTTACTGGGGTTTGTGATCACCTTCGGTATACCGCTCGTTTTGATACCCAGCCTCCTCTTCTCGCCCTTCACCTTGAATTATTACGAGGCTGCCGATGACCGGGGATTTTATCACAACCCTTACTGGGGATGGAGTCGGGAGGTATACCCATGGGCGGAAACCGAAATCATCCTGGACTATAATTACTATGGAAAAAACTCCAAGGGCCCCAATGTGGGACCCCATTATATCCTACGCTCGGGAAACCGGAAATACGATTTGGGGAAATCTCTGTTAAACAACAAACCTTCTGGAAAACGACAGCTTGAAGCCCTTCGTCAAATCGACAGATTAGCACAAAAGCATGGGGTTCCTATCAAAGTACGTCGCAGTATGGGAACGGAAATGGAACAAATCATGCGTAATGACCCTGATATGGACGATGAAGAGGTAGATTTCCTGATGCAATTATTTGCTCCCTGAAGAAGGTTACCAGATTATTTCCGATCATCATCCAACTCCATTCTTGATAAGGAGGTCTCTTTTTAGGATGCAAAACGACTCATCGATGAACAGTACCAACCTGACGGATACAATGTGGGTTGGAATTGCAGAGAGACCGGAGGTCAAAGCATTCCCCACGCCCACCTCCATGTCATCCCGCGCTTCACAGACGAACACCATGCTGGAAAAGGCATCCGCCACTGGTTGAAGCAGAAGGATAACCGACGGTCATTAGCGAAAACAGAAATAGTTTCCTACGGGAGGGACTTTAATTGAGCTTTCTTCATTTAACCTTGACCTTGGACCCCTTGCCTCCAGAGTTGAACAACCGTCTTTCATCCCCCCGCACTTTGCCAGGAGTCCGTTTTTTCAGACTCGTGGAAGTTCCTGATGACGAAGCTTGCCGTCAGCGTCTGTACCCCCTGGTCCGAGAAGGAGTTCTGGACGATCCTGGACACCAGGGCGGTTTTGAGAGCTATGATGAATTTTGTGAAAGGATTTATTCCCGTTCCTATCGGGATCACGCCGCCACCCAGTTTCTCGCCGCCTCGGAGGAAGAATGGGTCGGATTGTGCAGTCTCACTCTCAAGGGAGACAAAACCGCACGCGCCGGTCTGACTGTGGTGAAACAATCGGGTCGCGGGCAAGGCATCGCCACGGAACTGAAACGTCGGTCCATCCTCGCTTGCCTAAATCACGGAGTTCGCAGGGTCACCACTCGGGTTCACGAGACCAATGTCCCTATGCTGACCATCAATCGACATCTCGGTTTTACCGAAGAGACCGGTTAACTCCTTTTCAAGGGGGAAAAACATCCATGATCATCGAGGATCCAGTCTACGGCCGGTGGAAAGTGGAAGAAGTGCTGGGAGAGTTGATTCACTCCCCACCAGTTCAACGCTTGCAAAAAATCCATCAAGGCGGGGCGGCCCATCTGGTCCACTCCGCCTGGAACGTCACCCGGTTTGAACACTCAGTGGGAGTGATGCTGTTGATCCGGCATTTAGGTGGTTCACTGGAAGAGCAGGTCGCCGGTTTGCTCCACGATGTCTCTCATACCGCTTTTTCCCATGTAGTCGACATCGTCGTCGCCTCTCCTGAGGAGGATTTCCACGACCGATTTTTAGAGACCCTGATCCGCCAGTCGGAGATTCCCGCCATTCTTGCAAAGCACAACCTTCACCTGGACTCCATCCTGGATCGCTCCCGCTGGTCCCTGCTGGAACAATCTATTCCCGATCTGTGTGCCGACCGGATCGACTACACCCTGAGAGATCGGTATCACTACGATCATATGGACCCACAATCCATCTCATGGTTTCTCGATCAGCTGATCGTTAGTGAGGAAAAGATCTGCCTATCTTCAGTGAAAGCCGGAGAATGGTTCACAGAGCTGTATTACCGGGAAGTGATCGACTTTTTCCAGCATCCTTTAAATGTCTATGCCTACAAGCAATTGGCCACTACATTGAGAAAGGCGCTTGATGAAGGCAGCCTAACCCTGGCTGACCTGTTCACTGACGATGAAACCATACTGCAAAAACTTCGCTCCCACGGGAACGAAGAGGTCCAAACCCTGTTGAACTCGATTCATCCCAGGGTGACCGTGGCGAAAAACTACCCACGCCATCATCGAGGGAAACTCCGCTGGATCGATCCCTTGATCCAATGGGAAGGGCGACCGGTCCGTGGGTCTGTGCTGTCAGAGCGGATCCGGGAGATGAATAAAGGTGTGATGCAGAGCTATGGATAAACCCGAACAGGAGGGTGGGGATGACTTTGGCTCGCCAGAACAACTGAAGGATTAGTGAAACCCCATCCCCACCCTCCAAGACCGATGTAAATCACAACACTTCTAAAGCCTGTCCAGTCCATCAGTATCCCATGGGAAAAGAAAAGGGGGCCTGTGTGACTGGCGGAGAGATCCTTTGCACCCATCGGGCACAAGTCTCGCCAACTGGGCTAAAAAACGCAGGGGATGCCATCCGTCCCCTCCCTAGTCAGCCTCCCTGCCTAGCCAAGGGCAAGCGGATGTGGAATTGAATCTCTCCCTCCACCCCCTCGACATGGATCTCTCCGCCGTGGAGTTCGGTTGCGCTGTGGGCAATGGCGAGGCCCAGGCCGGATCCTCCTTTCCCCCTGGATGCATCTCCCATGACAAAAGTGTCAAAGAGGCGCTCCAGCAAGGCGGGATCCAGATCATCCACCGGATTAGCGACCCTGATTTTAGCCCAATCCCCTTCCCGGATGGCGTGTACCTGGATCGGACCTCCAGCTCCGTGACGGAGGGCGTTATCAAGCAAATTTCCGAACAGACGAACCAACAAGGAGGGATCTCCGGTCAACATCAGGGGATCATCGGGCAGTTCAGTTTTTAGTTGAATCCCCTTTGCTTCCGCCGACACAGAAGCCTCTTCCACCAGTTGTTCCAACAGGCGGGTGAGGGAGATCCGCTCTCTCTGCATCTGTGTGTCAGGATGGGTCAGTTTGGCATACTCAAACAGGTCGTCAATCAACCGTTGCAACCCCTGGGCTTTACTGAGGGCAATTCCGCCATAGCGGAGAAGTTCCTCCCGCTCTGCATCAGGGTTGTCCCGCATCACCTGCAAATAGCCGATCATAGAGGTGAGCGGACTTCGCAAGTCGTGGGAGATATTGGTGATCAGTTCCATCCGATTTTGCTCCCATGCCCGTTCCCGCTCTCGGGCGGTTTCCAGACGAGCAGCCATCTGATTGATATTAGAAGTGAGAGAAGCCAGTTCATCCTGCCCTCTTTCCTTCAAACGCAAGGAAAAATCCCCTTCGGCGATCCGATCCATCCCCTGGGCCAGAGCTCGGATCTGCCCCAGCTTGCCCCGAGTCAACCAAACAAAGGTCAACAAAAAACCGAGAATACCGATCACCAAGCTCAAAACGGGATTGCCGATCTCATAGGTGATCGGTCTCCCTTTCACCCTCTTCACGCCGAAAAGGTAATATTCTTCCCCGAGATGTGTAAAGGGATAAACCGCAGCGATCTCTCGCGACTCTGGTCGGTCCCCAGGTTCTTCATCCTGAGTCTCCACCTGTCTCAAAAACCGATGAAGATCCATCCTGTGTTCCGATAGATTTCCGGCACCCATGAGTACCCGTCCCTCTCCGTCTGTTAGGGCATAGGATAAGGACGAATCCGATATCAGTTCATTGAGACGCTCTTCCTCCCCCTCCAACTGATCCAGAGGGACCTCCTGACTCCGTGTTAACTTCACTGTCAACTGTTGAAGCTCCTCCCTCACCTCTTCGGCAGAAGGGTAGTAGTATTTGGTCTCATGGGTGACTCCGAATCCTGTCAATTTCCCGTACAACCATAGGGACTGAGGCAGAAGAATTGCGACCAGTAGCGCGAGAAAGACAAACCCCGCCATCTGCGCACGCAGACTGGATGTGACCCATCTGGAAAGGGCAACCACCCACCGTCGGACCCACTTAACCATGTCGATCTGGCATCCCCGCCTCCGCCTTATATCCAACCCCCCACACCGTTTTTATCACAGAGGGGTTACGGGGATCCCATTCCACCTTTTCCCGGATTTTACGGATATGAACCATCACCGTGTTGGCGGAGACCAGCATAGGCTCCCCCCAAACTTGTTCATATAGCTCTTCAGAGGGAAAAACCACCCCCGGACGGCGAGCCAGCAGGAGAAGGATGTCAAATTCCCTGGGGGTCAAGTGCACCTCCCGTCCTTCCTTGCGCACCAGACGACGCGCTGGATCAATCGTTAGATGCTGTAGCTGGAACACACTCTCCTCCTTTGGGGACATCGGCTGAAACAATCTGGAACGACGCAGTTGGGCTTTAATCCGGGCCACCAATTCCAGTGGATTGAAAGGTTTGGTCACATAATCATCCGCACCCACAGAGAGGCCCTCGATTTTATCCAGGTCCTCCACCTTCGCCGTCAGCATGATGACAGGCATCTGATGTCGCTCCCTCAGATGGATGCAGACTTGTAGCCCATCCATATCAGGCATCATCCGGTCCAGGACGACCAAATCGACGGAATGCCTCTCCACCAGCTCCAAGGCCTGTTTTCCATCGGATGCTTGCAGGATTTCGTACCCTTCGTTTCTGAGGTAAAGCTGAATCATCTCCCGAAGCTCCCGGTCATCATCCACAATGAGAACAGTTGTCGCCCGATTCATGATCCTCCCCCTTTCCCGGAATCAAGCCGTCCAGTCCATAAATCTCCGCTTCGAAGATGGTTCGGGTTTTAATCTTTCATTCCTCTCTTTTTTATCATCGATGTACCCGATATACAAACCCACTTTCAAACATGCAAACACCGGTACGATCACTGTCATGGTCCAGCGAAAGATTTCTTGTGCCACCAACCAAATTCCTCCCCCTTTATCCATCCTTCAGCCGTTTTCACATCCAATCGCTCTCCTCTGGGAGCCGCCGCATACGGAGAGACCCGATTCTCCAAATCATCCACAATCCCACGATCAATAGCGCAGCTCCCCCCACCAGAAATCCATTTAAATCCGACAGAGAAACGAGATTTCCTGCTTGGCCCGCGACTCTCCCCAAAAAGAAAAAGACCCCGGTCCATACCAGGCCTGTCCCGTAGGAATAAAGTGCATACAATCGGAAGGGCATCCGGCCACATCCGGCCAGATAGGGGGCTACATGGCGCACACCCGGTATAAAATAACTGAAGCTGAGTCCCACTCCTCCATATTTTCTGATGATTTCTTCTGACCGTTTTAACAGCTGCTTTCTCTTCCCCTTTCTCACGAGACGGTGCAGGAGGGGAGAAGCCCATCGGCCCACCACATATCCCAGACTGAGCCCGGAGACCACTCCCATATAAGTGACGAGGAAAGAGGGAACAGGCGCCAAAAGTCCCATGGAAGAGACAAGCCCCCCTGTCATCACCACGGTTTCATCGGGAACAGGCATACCGATAATCCCCAACCACAAGCAAAAAAACAGTGCCATATAACCGACTTCCGAAATCCAGTGTACCCACTCCTCTACTTCCATCCCACAGCCCTCCTCATCGGATCGGTTCCCGGCAGATATAGATAAAGGCAGGCGGAAGATTCCAAGGAACAAAGCAGACCCTTACATCTCGAAACCGTTCACCCAAGAGTTTTTTCATTTGCGGGGTATACTGATACGCCGTAAATACCCCGTTCTGTGTCAATCCATCCCGCACTTGATCCAAAATGGAGACTCTGGCATCCTCCGAAAAATTGGCGAAGGGCAGTGAAGAAAAGATCACATCGGCCCCGGCCACTCCCCGGTTCTTCATCGCACCCCTCAGAATCTCCGCTTCCGCAACATGGTGAAATTCGGGATAATCCTGGCGCAACGCGATCTGAAGTACTGGATCCTTCTCAAAAATGAACGCCATTGCATCCGATGGCAACCATCGCTTCAGCTCCCGAGTAACCACACCGGTCCCTGCACCCAATTCCACCGCGATCCGAACCTCATTCCATGGTATCGGCTCCAACATCGCCTGTACCAATTGTCTGGAACTAGGAGTGACACTCCCAATCCGAAGTGGAGACCGAAAAAAACGGAGTAGGAATTTTCCACGGTCGGCAAAATAATTCATTCAATCAGCTCCCTTCAGAAGACATCATAGGGGGAAATGCTGAAGGAAACAGGGGATCCATTCTTATGATTTTCTTAATCCTGTTTCGCCATCGGATATAACAACCCCTCCCATGTTCTAGATCAGACCCGGCGGGGAGATCAGGTTTACCTACATTCCGATGCCATCTCACTTCAGATCTTCCCGCCCCAAGTTTCCACCATTGAATTCCACCGATGGCATAGCCACCGATTCATCAGGTACCCCGTACACATTCTTTTTTCCCTCCTGACGAACCCACTGCAGAAAGACATGCCCCATGCCAGTCCCATAAGCGATCTCCTGGATGATTTTCATCACCACTCCGCCCAACTGTTGATCATTGTGGGGGGAAAGAATGGGAAAAAGCCGGGTTCCCTCATAGGAAGCAAACAGCAACCCATCGGAAAAGATAATCAAGGCACAGGCCGGGGTTAGGAGCATCCCTGCAGCGGCGAGATATGCCAACTTCTTCAGGGGTTGCAACACCCGTTCCTCTGCCAACGGGGTGAGCACAGGCCACCACATCAAGCCTGCCGTCAAGATCAGGACGATGTGTGATAGCAACTGATACAGCTCATCCCCCATCAAAAAATCGAACACCCGCGGGAGATGGTAGACGGAAAACAGTCCGTTGAAAAGAAGCAACGCAACCACAGGGCGACGACCCCATACCGACCATTTTTTGAAGGGAAAGCTTTGAAGCCAATGGCGCCACATCCAGTCCGGGATTCCCCGGATCATCAGAGGGGGCACGATCAAATAGAGAATCGACTGTTGTAACATATGAACACTGAACAATTCGTGCCCAATCGCCTCCATCGGGCTGCCCAGTGCGAGGTAAAAGAGAATCAATCCTGTGAGAAACAGCATTTTTCTTCCCGGGGAAACCGGCTCCCAACCGATCTGAGGTTTTCTTTGGGGGCCTGTTGCCGCCAGATACCAACCGCCGAGCGCAACCATTGTCAGGTTGAGCCCCACATTCCACAATTCCCGAGTCAGAATCGCCCCGATCAGAGCATCCATCACTCTTCCCCCTTCCACCTTTTTTCAGGTAACCATTCCCATCAGGTAAACCACCGTGAAGATAAAGATCCAGACCACATCGATAAAGTGCCAGTACAGGCTGGCCAGATAAAACTTCGGAGCTGTGTGCACCGTAATTCCTTTTTTGGCTCCCTGAATCACCAATCCCAAAATCCACAGAACACCGAACAACACGTGAGCCCCGTGGGTTCCCAACAACAGGTAAAAGGAAGAGGCAAAAGCACTCCCGCTCAAGATGTGTCCCGCATGGACATACTCCATAAATTCGTAGGATTCCAGAACGAGAAAGGCTGCCCCCAACAAAATCGTCACCCGAAACCAGAACAGCATTTTTTTGGAGTCATGGGCATGCATGCTCATGATCCCCAACACACTGGTTAAACTGCTGACCAACAGGATCAGGGTGGAAATGGCCACCATCGGCAATTGAAACAACTCATGGGAGGCGGGACCGTTCATGTGAGATCCCTTCAAGGCAACATAAGCTCCCATTTCCGTCGCAAACAGGGTCGATTCCGCCGCCAGAAACAACCAGAATCCCACGATTTTATTTTTACCTTCCAATGTGGCTTTTTCCGGCTCGGCGGGAATCCCTCCCGCCACCGAAGCAGTCTTCTCTTCAATCTTCATCAGCTGTCCACTCCCTGTCCTTTCAATTCATCAGGCTGAAGGTGATATCCGTGATCCTCCTGAAAGGAACGGACATACATCATAATGAACACGACCACCAATCCCAAAGCGCCGACCTGCCAACTGTGAAACACGAACCCGAACCCGGAGATGAAGAATCCCACAGCCATGATAAAAGGCAGATGGGAGGGAGAGGGCATGTGGATCAGACCCAGCGGTTCCGCCGGCTTCAGCTTGCCGTCCCCATGAACCTTTTCCAGCCACCAGGCATCCAACCCCCTCACCCGGGGAGTCTGAGCAAAGTTATAGACCGGGGGCGGAGAGGAAACCGCCCACTCCAGGGTACGTCCGTCCCAGGGATCTGCATCGGCTTGCTTCCCCTTTCGAAGGGTCCAAACCACGTTGTAAAGTAGAATCAAGACTCCGATCGTCATCAGGAATGTCCCGATCGTACTCGCCAGATTGCCCGTTTCAAATCCTTTGTTCGCTTCAAAGGTAAACACTCTGCGGGGCATGCCGTTCAACCCCAGGAAATGCTGCGGGAAAAAGGCCAGGTGTATACCCAGATAGAAGAACCAGAAGCTCCATTTTCCCAGTTTTTCGTTGAGAACCCTGCCGAACATCTTGGGCCACCAGTAGTAGAATCCGGCCAGCATTCCCATCACAGTTCCCCCGATGATGACATAGTGAAAGTGGGCCACCACAAAGTAAGTGTCATGAAATTGCAGGTCAGCCGGAACCGTTGCCAGCATCACCCCGGTCACTCCTCCCATGACAAAGGTGACAATAAATCCGGCGGCATAGAGCATCGCTGTGGTGAATCGGATTCGCCCACCCCACATCGTGAACAGCCAGTTGAATATCTTGATCCCTGTGGGAACGGCGATGGCCATGGTGGAGATGGCAAAGATGGAGTTGGCCACCGGGCCCAAACCCACAGTAAACATGTGGTGCACCCAGACCATAAAGCCCAGGAAGCCGATCAGAACCGTGGCAAACACCATGGAGTTGTAACCGAACAAACGCTTTTTGGAGAAGGTGGGGATCACCTCGGAAAAAACTCCGAAAGCCGGAAGGATCAAGAGATAAACCTCAGGGTGACCAAAGATCCAGAAGATGTGTTGCCAGACGGTGACATTTCCCCCACCCGCCGTTGAGAAGAAAGTGGCGCCGAAGATCCGGTCAAACATCATCATGAACAATCCCGCCGTCAACGGGGGAAAAGCAAACATGATGATCGCCGACGTCACAAATGTGGTCCAGGTGAACAACGGCAGGCGCAGATAGGACATCCCTGGAGCCCGCATATTGACGATTGTGGTGATAAAGTTGATGGCGCTGATCAATGTCCCGATCCCGGAGATTTGCAGACCGAGCACATAATAGTTGACCCCGGGGCCCGGACTGTAATCATTCAGGGCCAAGGTGGCATAGTTGGTCCATCCGGCATCAGGTGCCCCTCCGAAAATCCAGCTCAGATTGAGAAGCAGCCCACCGGATACATACAGCCAGTAACCCAGGGAGTTGAGAAAGGGGAAAGCAACATCCCGGGCCCCGATCTGCAGTGGAACAATAAAGTTCATCAACGCAAACAGAATGGGCAGAGCCACCAGAAAGAGCATGGTTGTACCATGCATGGTCGTCAATTGGTTATATGTGTCCCCCACAATGAACGCATTGTTGGGGACCATCAACTGAATCCGGATCAGAAGCGCCTCCAGCCCCGCCACGGCGAAAAAGAAGCCGCCAGAAATCAGATAGAGAATCCCGATCCGCTTGTGGTCCACTGTGGTGATCCAACTCCACAGATCGCTTTGTTGCATCCGTTCCAGAAATCTTTTGTTGTACCCTCCGGTCAGAATAGCCCCGAGGAACAAAACCAAAATGAGTATGATGATCAGGGTGGCCAAGGAACTCCCTCCTTCGATCTACTGTATTGGTTTATTTCAGGCTTTCCAGATAAACGGATAGTGCATCCAATTGCTTTTCCGTCAGATGGTCAAAGGCCGGCATCCGGTTCCCCGGTTTGAACCCTTGGGGATTTCTCAACCAGTCCTTCAGGTTCTTCTCATTGTTCGGCAGAATACCGGCAATCCGGGTCCGCTCGCTGAAAGCGGTCAGTTCGGGACCCGTCCTTCCCTCCACCTTGAATCCGCCTCCCCGCACAGCATGACAACCGATGCAATTCTGATTGAACAGGCGTCTCCCTTCTCTGGCTTGAACCGTTTTGGGTGTGGAGTCGGGTTTCCTCTGCGAAGCGATCCACCGATCAAAATCATCCGGCTTGTGTGCGATCACTCTAAAGTTCATCAAGGCGTGTGACGATCCACACAACTCAGCGCACTTGCCTTCATAAACTCCCGGTTTGTCTGCCTGAAGGACAATCCGGTCCTGTCTGCCTGGATTCAAATCCTGCTTCCCCCCCAAGCTGGGAACCCAGAAGGCATGGACCACATCATGAGACTTCATCACAAACTCCACTTTTTTGCCAGCAGGGATATGTACCTCATTCGCTGTGGAAACCTTGTGATCCGGATACTCAAATCCCCACCAATACTGATAGCCAGTCACATTCACTCGGATGGACTCCTCTGGAGCTGGCTTCCTGTTGAGAGTAAAGGTGGTGGAAATCGTGGGGACCGCCAGAATGATCAACAGCAACACTGGAATCGCCGTCCACAAGATCTCCAACTTTTTGCTGCCCGACACCTGTTCTGGGATTCCCTTTTTCTCATCTCCCGGTCGCTCCCGATACCGGATCACCACGTAAATGAAAATTACAGCCACCACAATCACGACAAAAGTCATAATCCCGGTGCTAAGATAAACCAAATTCAGCTGTGTTTTCCCAACCGGACCTTGGGGATCGAGTGCCGACATATTATTGCGGCTGACACATCCGGCTAACAGACCAGGAATCATCAACAGCCACCAGACCGGTAAACGTCGTTTCATTCGGATTCACTCCCCATTCATCACCACGTAGTAAAAAATCGAAAAACCCGTCGATCATTGGGGGAAAGGATCGGCAAAAATCGCAATTGCCGTCAGAATCAAGGTAAGGTAGATCAACGAGTAGCGAAACATCCATCGAGCCCAACGTTTCTCTCCGTCTTCCTTGAACCTCAGCAAGGCCAAAATCAAGTAGCTAACTCCCAAAACCCAGGCAGCCACTGAATAACCCCAACTTACAGCCCCTGTCCCCACCAGTAAAAGGGATACCGGGAGCAGAAGACAGACAAAGAACAACATCTGTCTGCGGGTGCTCCGTTCCCCCTTCACCACCGGAAGCATGGGGATCCCCGCTCTTCGGTAATCATCTGTTTTCAACAGGGCTAAAGCAAAAAAATGGGGGGGTTGCCATAGAAACAGAATGAAAAACAGAATCCATGCCGTCCAAGTCAGCCCTTGGCCTGCGGCCGCCCACCCGATTAAGGGAGGAATCGCCCCGGACAGACCGCCAATCACGGTGTTGGAGGCGGAGGATCGTTTCAACCACAGGGTGTATATAACCACATACAGAAAAGATCCCGCCGCCGCCAACCCGGCTGCCAGGGGATTCACTCCCAAGAACAACAACCACACCCCCGCCCCGGTCAGGATCAACCCCAATAGAACCGCCGCTCTCCAGTCGATCCTTCCAGAAGGTACCGGCCGGTGCTTGGTTCGTTCCATTTTGCGATCGAAATCCCGGTCTATTCCGTTATTTAAGGCACAACTGCCTCCCACCACCAAGGCAGTCCCCAGCAGTGCCCAACTCAAACTCCTCCATTCCGGAACCCCACCGGAAGCAAGCCAATACCCTGCCAGACAGGCAAACAGGTTGGAAAGATTGATTCCCGGTTTGGTCAGAGATAGAATATCCTTTCCAGAAGAAAGGACCCTTTCAGAGAAGGGAAGCCGGTTTGCCGGACTGGACTTGCGTGGAGTGGTTGCGAAGGGTTGATCCATGATCTCCATCCTTTCCCAATAACATCCCTGATAGAACATCGGGTGATATTCCACTCACGCTTAACCTTCCAATAATGTGGATTGAATATGTAAAAAGTGGAGCAAAAAGAAAAAAACCCCGGATGGGGGTTAGGAGATGAAAGGTTCTCTCTTCAAATTATTGATTTTTCCTTCCCTTCCGTAAGGCCATGCCTAGACAAATCACCCAGAACACGACTAAACAGATGTAGACCGCCGTCTGATTCCACTTCGCAAAAAATGTAGAGGAGTTCATCAGGGTATGAGCGTTAGTCGTGATGATCAGACCTCCCACCAGCACTCCCAACAGATAAGAGGGAACCACCCGGACAAACCAAGCGGCGATCGGTGCCGCCACAACTCCTCCCGCCATCAGCATTCCCACCCATAGCCAGTTCACTTCATTCCAACCGAGAGAGATGAGAAACCCTAAAGAGGCAAAAAGGGCGACCGCAAATTCACTGGCATCCACCGACCCGATCACCTTTCGCGGCTCGATCTCATTTCGGGATATCAGGACGGGGGTGGTCAAAGGACCCCAACCACCTCCACCAGTGGAATCAGCAAACCCCGCAATCAAACCCAGGGGGGCCATCCATTTCGCCTTTTTGTTTCTAACCACCCGCCGAGGACGTTGGTTTCCAAACAAAAAGCGAAATATAACAAAAAAACCTAACAAAAACAAAAATGCAGCAATAAATGGTTTGACCGATTCCCCCGGCAAATAGCTGAGAAAACAAGCACCCAAAAAGGCACCGATGGAACCGGGGATGATCAATTTTTTCACAACCGACTTATCGATATTGCCAAACTTCCAATGGGAGAGTCCGGAGGCGGCAGTGGTCACCAGCTCCGCCATATGAACGGAAGCGGAGGCAATTGCCGGTGCAATCCCATAAGCCAACAAAAGTGACGTAGAAGAAACACCGTACGCCATGCCGAGCGCACCATCAATCAATTGGGCAACAAATCCGATTAAAGCAAGGACGATCAGCCTTTGCATAAATCTTGGTTCCCTCCCCGATGCGATAAAGTGGGGGATTCATCTCAGTTGGATGAACCCCCGCCGATGGATCAGCTTCGCAGGATAACGCATCATATGCTTAGGAAAGGAAGTGGGTTCCCGCCTGAATCACACTTTCCATTTCCCTGGAAATAAAAAAACAGCACGCCTGATCTCAGGCGTGCTGAGTCGATCCGACTCACCCAAATTTTCTGAGACGAATCCACAAAACAGGACAGTCCCTTCTATGAAAACATCCCCCGTCTAATGACGGGGGATGTTTCTTTTTCAGGAGAGGAAGGCCACTCCCACTGCACAAACCAGACCAAAAAAGATCCCGGAGAACATGAATGTGACAATCGTCGCTTCCTTTTTAAAGTCCAGATGCATAAAGGAAAAGAGTTGCATAAACACCTGGACTGTCGCCAAACCCAGAATTATCGGGATGATCCATTGCTGGGGTACGATGTTCATAATCACAGCGGCGAAGGCAAGACCTGTCAATACAAGCATCAACCCGAAAGAGACAACATATTTCATCCCACCAACCTGCTTCTCAGCCTGAGGTTGGCTTTGTTGTGCCTTGGCTTCCATGATTTAACCCACCTTCCCCATGAGGTAGACAACGGTGAAGATAAACACCCACACCACGTCGATAAAGTGCCAGTAGAGACTGGCCACAAAGAATTTGGGGGCCATTACTTGGGTTAAACCCTGTTTCCGAGCTTGAGCCAAGAGACCCGTGATCCAACAGACCCCAAACAACACGTGGGCTCCATGGGTTCCCAGCAAGGTGTAGAAGGCCGACCCGAAGGCACTACTGGTAAAGGTGTGCCCTTCACCCACATACACGACAAACTCATAGATCTCGAATCCGAGGAAAGACGCTCCCAGCAGGACGGTGATCCCGAACCAGAGCATAGTCTTTTTGTAATTATGCTGTTGCATCCCCACCACACCGAGGACACTGGTCAGACTGCTGAACAACAGAATCAGCGTCGACACGGCCACCATCGGGATATGATAGAGTTCCTGGGTGGTCGGACCATCCATGGAGGAATTCCGCAGCGCGAGATAGACTCCGAAGAAACAGGCGAACATGACAGTCTCGGCACCGAGGAAGAGCCAGAAACCGGTGATTTTGTTCCGCCCTTCCATGGTCTCCCGCTCCGGATGGGGGGACAGACCCGTCGTAGCGTTTGTTTGCTCAACCTGGGCTGTACTCATCACGCATTCGCCCCTTTCTCAACTCGTTGAATCTCGTCTGGTTCAATGTGATAGCCATGATCCTTTTCGAAGGAGCGGAGGAACATGACCAGGAAGAAAAAGGCCAGACCCAAGGCTCCCACTTCCCAAGAGCGGAAGATAAAGCCCAAACCGGATACAAACATGCCGAGAGACATCAGGAATGGCAGATGGTTGTTGTTCGGCATGTGGATCGGACCCAGCGGTTCCGCCGGCTCCATTTGTTTGTTCCCCAGCATTTTCTCGTGCCAGAAGGCATCCACGGAACGAACTTTCGGCAACTGGGCAAAGTTGTATACCGGAGCCGGAGAGGGGATCGTCCATTCCAGAGTACGGCCATCCCAAGGATCATTCCCGGCAGGTGTCCGGTGCATGTAGCTATAGATCACATTGAAGACGATGATCGCTACACCCAGTGCCTGCATGTAGGCGCCCACGGTACTGATCTGGTTGATCAGGGCCACACCGTCTTCGGCTTGATAAGTGAACACCCGACGCGGCATTCCGAAGAACCCGAGGAAGTGCTGGATAAAGAAGGTTAAGTGGAACCCGATAAAGAACACCCAGAAGGACCACTTACCTATCGTTTCATTCAGCTTATAGCCGAACATCTTGGGCCACCAGTAATAAGCTCCTGCGAAAAGCCCCAACACCACACCACCGATCAGAGTGTAGTGGAAGTGGGCCACCACAAAATAGCTGTCATGGTATTGATAGTCTCCCGGCGGTGAGGCAAGCATCACCCCGGTGACACCACCTATGACGAAAGTGGGGATAAAACCGACGGCAAACAGCATCGCCGTGGTAAAGCGTATTTTTCCTCCCCACATGGTAAACAGCCAGTTGAAAACTTTAATCCCAGTTGGAACGGCAATCGCCATCGTCGCAATCGCAAAGATGGAGTTGGCAACAGGCCCCATGCCAACGGTGAACATATGGTGAGCCCACACCATGAAGCCGAGGAAACCGATCAGCAACGAGGCAAACACCATCGAGTTGTAACCGAAGAGACGCTTCTTAGCGAAGGTGGAGATCACTTCGGACATAATACCAAACGCTGGCAGAACCACGATGTAAACTTCCGGGTGACCGAAAATCCAGAACAAGTGTTGCCAGATGACAGGATTTCCACCGACGGCTACATCAAAGAACCCGGCACCAAACAGACGTTCAAATATTATCAGAAACAGTCCTGCAGTCAGCGGCGGAAACCCAAACAGAATCAAAGCGGAAGAGACAAAGGAGGTCCAGGTGAAAAGTGGCATCCGCAAAAGGGACATCCCTGGAGCTCTCATATTGATGATCGTAGCAATAAAGTTAAGACCACCCATCAAGGTCCCAAAACCGGAGATCTGGATCCCCAGCGCATAGTAATCAATACCCGTTCCCGCACTATAGGTATTGGAAGCGATGGGAACGTAGTTGGTCCATCCCGAATCAGGGGAATTACCAAACAACATGCTCAAGTTCATCAGCAACGCACCGGCGAAAAAGAGCCAAAAACCTAATGCGTTGAGAAAGGGGAAAGCGACGTCCCGCGCCCCAATCTGCAATGGAATGATCGCATTCATCAGCGCGAACAGGAGTGGCATGGCAACGAAGAAAATCATATTCGTACCGTGCATGCTCAGATGTTCGTTAAATTCCCGCCCTACCATAAAATCGTTGTTGGGAAACAACAACTGGGTTCTCATCAGCAACGCTTGGACCCCTGCGATGACAAAAAAGAAAGTACCACCCAACATGTACAGGACGGCTATTTTCTTATGGTCTGTTGTCGTGATCCAATCCCAAAGCCAGTGAGAACGAAGACGGTTGTTCAACTCTTTGTTGTATCCACCGGTCAAAATGGCGCCCAATAAAAGGGCCAACACGACTAAGACAACAATCGTAGCCAAAGGAATTCCCTCCTCCAGTCAATACTACCGTGCAAAAAACCTCCACCTATTGCACGTTGCGCCTGATCACTCCAGGCTCTCCAAATAGACCTTTAGGTTTTTCATGTCTTTTTTGCTCAGGAAGTCAAAGGACGGCATATAGGTGCCTGGTTTGATCTCGTCGGGATGTTTCAACCATTTATCCAGATTTTTATCGTTGTTATCCAACAGTCCCGCGATTTTCTGCCTTTCACCCAATCCTGTCAGGTCGGGGCCTTTGCCTCCACTGGTTTTCAGCTCAGTGCCCTCAATAGCATGGCAACTCATACAGTTTTGGCTGAATACCTTTTTACCCGCTTTTTGCTCAGCTGTTTTCGGTTCGGAGGAGGGTTTTTGCCGCTTGGCCACCCACTTGTCAAAGTCATCTGGCTGATCGGCGACCACCTCAAAGTTCATCAGAGCATGGCTGGCGCCGCAAAGCTCAGCACAGCGTCCTGCATAGGTACCCGGCTCTTTGGCGTCCATCCACATATGGTTGGTACGACCGGGAACCGTATCCTGCTTTCCTCCCAGTTCCGGTACCCAGAAGGAGTGAACCACATCATCGGAGGTCAGTTCCAGGTAAACTCGTTTGCCCACCGGGATATGCATCTCCTGTGATGTCTTGATTCCCAATTCCGGATAGTCGAACTCCCACCAATATTGATGTGCTGTTACCTTCACCCGCACAGCATCTTCGTCCTTGGTAGGTTTCTCCGCCAGTGTGAAGGTACTGGTCAACGTGGGGACCGCCAAGATCACCAGCAAGATGATCGGAACGATAATCCACAACATCTCCAGTTTCATGCTACCTTCCACTTGCTTGGGGATGCTGTTGTCACCCGGCTTCTGTCGATACCTGATCAACACATAAAAATAGATGGCCATGACAACCACACAGACAAAGGCCATGATGTACACACTCACCATGATCAGGTCAAGGTTCTGCTCACCAGCACTGCCCTTGGGATTGAAGACGGATTTCGACGGCTCTTCGCACCCGGTCATCACCAAGGCGAAGATTGCTAACAAGGACAAAAGAAGCACCAAACGTTTCCCCTGACTCATATCCGTTTAACCCCGCTTTCTCTCATCAAATCGATCAGACCGCTCACTCTTTATATCAAAACAGCGCCGCCGTTCTAACAAGAGCTCGGCGACTGTTGGACAAACGATCCCCGCAATGTCGCCTCACCTGAACAAGATCGGGTCGATCACCATCACTACTTGCATCACCGTCAGGTAAAGAATCGAGAAGAAGAACATCTTTCGGGCCCAATCTTCGTCGTCGAGGGAAGACCAGCCGATCATTGCCTGGTAGATCCATGCCCCGCCGAGAAGGATGGCCACACCAAGATACAGCCAGCTCACCACTCCCGTCCCGAACAGCAAGAGTGATGCAGGAAGCATCAAAATCACAAACAACACCGTTTGCCGTCGAGTATCGGCTGGACCTTTCACCACCGGCCACATCGGAATCCCTGCCCCTCGATAATCTTCGGTTTTCATTAGCGCCAAGGCGTAGAAATGGGGTGGTTGCCAGATAAACATGAACAAAAACAGCACCCAGGCAGTGAGATCCAATGTTCCTTGCACCGCCGCCCACCCAATCATGGGCGGGACAGCCCCAGCAATACTCCCGATCACGGTGTTCCAAATCGTTGTCCGCTTTGTCCAGATGGAATATATAAAAACGTAGGCCAAAAAGCCTATCGCAGCCAGGATCGCCGAAAGCGGGTTAACCAGAGAGCCTAGAAGAGCAACACCCGCCAACGTCAACAGGATTCCGATCCAGAGTGCAGACTGCGGCTGGATTCTTCCGGCAGCCACAGCACGATTGCGCGTCCGGGCCATCAGTGGATCGATATCCCGGTCAATGTAATTATTGATCGCACAACTTCCTGCAGTCACAAGGGCTGCTCCCAACAAAGTAGCCAACAGAAGACCGAAATTTAAAGAACCATAACCGGCCAGCCAAAACCCTGCGAACACAGCCATCAGATTGGAAGCATTGATCCCTGGCTTGGTCAATTCCCAATAATCTCTCCAAGTGACTTTGGCCATCTCCGTATCAGCCAACAGGCCACTTGAGGTCTGTTGAATCATGGGTCGTTCCACGGTACCCCTCCTTTCTATGGATCGGGCCCACTGTATTTTGCTACTACTGCCGTACCGCTCTCTTGCTCCTGGAACGACGCAGGACAAGAGAAGGGTGACAAAAAACTGCGCTGGAACCCCCCTCACCTCAGGTCACATTGTCTCACAAAGGGAAACCAGCGTGGATCCTTCCGCCCGAGAAGGTGTCTGAAAGCCCTTTCCCGATGAAGGCTTTTCCTATTATTCTTCTAATGTCCTCAAGCGACCAAAAAGTCCCATAATGAAGCACAGCATACAATGGGCGGCAGTATGATCATGTTCATTGTAGATGAGCCAAAAGAACAACGTCAAGTAAGACCAGCAAAGGTTCAAAATATGTATACATTAAGTACAAGATTGTCAAGCTGGAGGCCAGAACCGCCATTGGATCCAACAGGCTCGGCCTCTCTCTTGACACTCCTACTTTCGAACTATCCCTCTGTCTGTCTTGCGGCATCGGTGAGCCACTTGCTCACCTGAACGCAGGTTCCTTTTCCATCTACTGCCCGAAGCACAAATTCATCCATCAATTCTTTCACTTGGCGAAGTCCATGTCCCTCCATCATCGACGGGGTTTCCGTCATTCTGAGGATGGATTCCGTTTCTTCCATCCCAGGCCCAAAATCCTGGACCACCATGCGAATACCCTGCTGCCCTCCTCCGTCCAGGGACTCGATCAAAACCGTACCTTCCCCCGCATGATGCAACACATTAAGCGCCAGTTCCGATACCGACTGAACGATACGACTCTGGTCCAGCTCATCAAACCCCAACCCTCCGGCAAATTCTCGAACCTTGCTACGGATGGGAATCACATCCGATTCCGTTTTGATCGAGATCAAGGTACTCAACTCTCTCCCCTCCCCAGGTTTCAGGATGTGCCCCCGCTGACTGGCACATCTGATCGATCCAGATATTGAACATTAAACAGATGAGCATATTTCCCACCTTTCTCCATCAATTCCCGGTGGGTTCCCGACTCTGCAATCTGCCCCTCTTCCATCAAGCAAATCTTGTCGGCATGAGTGATCGTAGACAAACGGTGAGCTACGATCAAGGTCGTACGATTCTTCGCCAGTCTCCCCAAGGACTCCTGAATCAAACGCTCTGACTCCAGGTCGAGAGCAGAGGTTGCTTCATCCAAAATCAAGATGGCTGGATCCTTCAAAAACACCCTTGCAATGGCCAAACGCTGTTTTTGACCCCCGGAGAGCTTGACTCCTCGTTCCCCGATCTCTGTGTCATATCCCTTAACAAGATTTGTGATGAACTCATGGGCGTTGGCCGCTTTGGCCGCTGCTACCACTTCCTCAAAAGAGGCATCTGTCTTTCCCATCCGGATATTCTCCAGCACACTGCCGCTGAACAGGATATTATCCTGAAGCACCATCCCGATTCTTCTCCGCAAATCGGAGAGCTGCCAGTCACGTACGTCTAGTCCGTCCACTGACACGCTTCCCTGCTGAATGTCATAAAAGCGAGGAATCAGCGAGACCATAGAAGATTTTCCGCCCCCACTCATGCCGACCAGGGCGATCGTCTGTCCCGGAGCAATCTTCAAATCGATGCCTTTCAACACTTCCTCCCCACTATCCTGATAGGAAAAATGAACATCCCGGAAGGTGATCTCCCCCCGTGCCTGAGGGACGGAACGGGCATGAGGCGAGTCCTGGATGTCATAGGGTTCATCCAGGAACTCAAAGACCCGGTCCATAGAGGCAAGAGATTGGGTTAAAATCGTGGAGGCATTGACCAGACGCCGGATCGGCGCATAAACCAGTTGTAAATAACCATAGAAGGCGGTCATAGCTCCGATGGTCAAGTTCCCCTGCAAAACCTGATAAGCTGCAAAGCCGATGACCAGAATCGGGGCAACGTCCGTGATCGTATTGACAACGGCAAAAGTATGGGCGTTCCAACGGGAATGGGCTAGCGCTTTGCCTAGATAGTGCTGGTTTTGTTGATCAAACTGTCCTTGCTCGTGTTTTTCCAGATTGAAGGCTCGAATTACGGAAATCCCCTGAATTCGTTCGTGAAGATGGCCCTGCATCTCCGCCAAGGCTTGGGAACGTTCCCGCGTGAGGCTTCTCAACCCCTGGTAAAAGTATTTGACCGCCACACCATAGAGAGGGAAGACGGACAAAGAGACCAGAGTCATCCAGGGATCCATCCACAACATAATCCCCACTGCGATCAGCAAGGTGATCAAATCGAGCCAAATGTTCATCATCCCCGTGACGACGAATTCCTTCGTCTGCTCCACATCGTTGATCACTCGGGAGATGATTTGCCCCACTTTCCGGTTGTTATAGTAGCGAAGCGACAATTTCTGGATATGTTCAAACAGCCGGTTGCGGATATCGAACAGGACCCGGCTTGCCGACCACTGGGCAAAATACTGACGGTAATACTCTATCGGCCACCTCAGCACCGTAAAAACAAACAAAGCACCCCCGAGAATCCACAGAAGATGGTTCAGTTTTTCTTCCACAGGTGCATTTGTCATTAAAATGTCATCTACCACGTATTTCAGAATTAGAGGCAACAACAGAGGAATGCCGAATTTCAGCACGCCCACCACCATGGTTGCCACAATCTGCTTACGGTAAGGGCGAACAAATTGAATGTATCTCCGAACACTCCCCAATGAAAACTCAACTCCCACTCTCAGATCGATTCATCTCATTATAACAGAGAGTGCAACTCCAAAAAGTATGGTGAATATGCTGAGATTTCCCCTTTCATGGTGCTGTCGAATTCGGATCCAAACCCAACTCTGGCGAGTGTCGAAAGATGCTTCTTCCATCTGTTCAGGTTTTTTCTCGACAACAACAAAAAGCCGCCTGGATCGGCGGCTTTTTTGCTCATTCAGCCCCGTGCTTTTTCAAGAGCTGGGAGTAATTTATTGTTCAAAATCTTGATATAGGTTCCTTTCATCCCCAAGGAACGGGATTCGACCACACCGGCGCTTTCCAATTTGCGAAGGGCGTTGACGATCACCGACCGAGTAATCCCCACGCGATCCGCAATTTTACTGGCCACCAGCAAGCCTTCCGAACCCTCCAGCTCATTGAAAATATGTTCTGCAGCTTCTAACTCGCTAAAAGAAAGGGAGTTGATCGCCAACTGAACCACTGCCCGGCTGCGTGCTTCATCTTCGATTTTGCCAGCCCGTTCACGGAGAATCTCCATCCCAACCACCGTTGCACCGTACTCGGCGAGCACCAGATCATCGTCTACAAACTTTTCATTGATCCGAGACAGTACTAGTGTTCCCAGATGGTCTCCACCGCCCACGACAGGCACCAAGGTGGTATACCCGTGTTTAAACATGTCCTTCATTTCTACTGGATAAGCCGTCAACGGGTCTTCTACGCTCACATTGGGAGAGGTTTTGTCTACATCCATCAACATGTTGGCATATTCATCCGGAAATTGACGATCTTTGAGATACTTCTGCATCCGCTCGTTCTCGATCTCATGATTGACTGCCAGACCGAGGATTTCCCCCTCGGGGCTGACCACATACAGGTTGGCACCGATCACATCGCAGAGCGCTTCTGCCACCTGATCAAAGTCCACCAAGTGATGGCCTACATTTTTTTGAAGAATTTTCGAGATCCGACGCGTTTTGTTCAACAAATCCATTTCCTGTTCCCCCCATGGGTCATTTGTTTTTTCTGTGTGTTTTTATTCACAAATTGTACCGGAATTTTCAAGGTTAAGAATGGTGAACGGGGATATACCGAGCCACACTGAATTGTAAATTATGTGAGAAGGTGGACAAATCTCGGCACTTCTCCTATTATGCAATGTTCCCTGGCAATTGACATCCGTGTTTTGTGAACAGTTTTTGACTCTTGTTATGATTTGAAATTACTACCACTCTTTCCATCAAAGAAATTTTTCCAATGATGGTCGCCAGAGAATCCATTCCACCTTTCCTTCCAGGAGTTCCTCTGAAACCTGTCCCACTCCGGGATAGCGACTGTCTCTGCTCGCATAGCGATGACGGTTGTCTCCCATGACAAAGAGACTTCCTTTTTTGACTGTCACTGGCCCAAAGTCCCCATCTTCGATGTCTGTGTCGATATAGGGTTCATGCACCTTTTTTCCATTGCGATACAGATCCCCTCCCTTGATCTCAATCCGATCTCCAGGGACTCCCACCACACGCTTGACCAGATATTTTCCCTTCCGGGAAGGATCCTTGAAAGTCACCACGTCATTACGTTGCGGTTGGGAGAACATAAAGTGAAGTTTGTTGATCAAGAGCCGATCCCCATCTTCCAAAGTGGGCATCATGGAGGTTCCGTTGACCACGGACAGTGCCAGCCCAAACTGGTTGATCACCAACGCTGCTGAGACGGCCAACAGGACCGTTCGCAACCAAGAACCAAACCGGGGCCTACCACCCTTCATCTTGCATCACTTCACCCCATCAGTTGTTTTTCATAGGAAAGAAATAGATGAACACCTTTTTGCACAAACCCGGACGTAAAAGGTTCACTGCCTGTTGCGACGAGATGTTCCAGTTCAGCAACTGCGGCTTCCACATGATGGGTCACCTCACGGGAATAGCCGAGGCGTCGCCGATTGATTTCATATTCGTCACGATCTAACCAACGAGTGGTCCGATCCGGCTCCACCCATAGATCCAAATCATAGTCTGTGTAGACCAACCCTTGTCTTTCCAGGCTGTAAGGTGAAGCGATATTGCAATAGAAATGGTGGGAGCCGGTGGGATCAATCCTTATTATCGTATTGAACCAGTGGTTTCTATGAAACTGGCAGAGTGCCAATTCTTTTGAAAGCCACTTACGCCCATCGGACTCGGTCACCTCCACATTGCGATTGGCCAGCAAGAGGGGCTCTCCCGGGTCCAACACCACCGATCGTTTCCAGGAACGATGGAACAGACCCCCGTGCTTTCTGCTTTCAATCCGGAGGATATCCCCAGCCCGAATGGTTTGCATCACTTAAATCTCCTTCCCATCTTCTTGTATTTCCAAAAATAACGGATTATAAAACATAAAAATCAGAATTGATCTGATGAACCGCAAATGCAAATCTTTTTTCCTAAGCTGGAAATCTTGACATCTCCTCACAACCCCGTCATAATGAGTAAAAATCACCAGCTGAAGAAAAACGCGATGAAGGGACCAGGGAGACCGGATGTCCGTTCAGAGAGCAATCCCCATCGGCTGAAAGGATTGCCGGCAACATCCACTCCCAGCCCACCCCGGAAGCGGGCGGCGATGAGCCGCGACGGACCTCTCCGTTATCGATGAGGAAGACCCTCTAATGTCTTCCATAAGTCGGGCACAATCGTGTCAACAAAGGTGGTACCGCGGAAGAAACCCTCTTTCGTCCTTGGGACGGGGAGGGTTGTTTTTATTTTCATCGAAAGCCAAAGGAGGATTGAGAATGACCGATCAGCCAACCTATTGTTTCATCGGTGCTGGCTCCATGACGGAAGCACTCCTGTCCGGCCTGTTAAGCCAAGGAACGACAGGGGAGAGCATCACCACCATCAACCGTGGCAACCATGAACGGATCCAACAACTCAACCAACGGTACGGGATCAGTCTTCCCCCTAACCGTAACACCGCTGTGTCCAAAGCAGATCTCATCATTCTGGCAATCAAGCCGAAAGATGCCGCCGCAGCGCTGGAGCAATGGGGCCCATATATCCACCCAGGGCAGCGAGTGATCTCCGTAGTCGCCGGTCTCTCCACATCATTTATCGAAAAGCGTCTCGCCCCAGGAACAGCTGTCATTCGCGCGATGCCCAATACTTCAGGAACTGTGGGCTTGTCCGCCACAGCTCTCTGCCCTGGACTTCACGCCGACGAAGACGACCTAGCACAAGCCGCCCGCTTTTTTTCCTCCATCGGAATCACCGTCGTGGTGAAAGAGGAAGATATGGATGCTGTCACCGGCCTTTCCGGAAGTGGCCCCGCCTATATCTACTATCTGGTAGAGGCACTGGAGAAAGCTGGGGTTACCATGGGTCTCACCCCCACCGTCTCTCGCCGCCTCACCCTGCAAACCCTGCTGGGGGCCGCCAAAATGCTACAAGAAACCGGAGAAGAACCCGCTGAGCTTCGCAAAAAGGTGACTTCACCCGGCGGCACCACAATGGCCGGACTGGAGACACTCGCTCACCATCAGTTTCAGGATGCGTTGATTCTGGCTGTGCAACAAGCCTGCAAAAGATCCCAGGAATTAGGACGTTTTTCAGCTGATCAGTAAAATCCCCCTCCAGCCGGAGAGGGATTTTTCCCCGATGGCGCCGTACCACTAAATTCTTTCAATCTCAAGCTATTGTCTCCCATGCCCCCGCCCCTGAAGTGATATGGAATGGTATAAATATTTAGATTAATTTTTAAAAAATTGCACCAGTCAATCAACTGGGCGTCAGCAAATCAACCGTCGTTGGGTCCTTGTCGCAACCTGTGCCGATTCAGTTTGCAGAATTCAACACATTCTGCAGGTTATACAGCCATTTCTTCTCCAAAATTGAAGACTGACGGGTTCCCTGGTAGCCGAGATGACGGTAAAAAGGGAACAACTTTTCTGTTCCTTCATCTACCATCACCTGGATCTGACGAACCCCTTTGCTGTAAAATCGTTTCTCCAAGAGCTCTGCCAGCTGACGTCCCACTCCGTACCCTTGGTACTCGGGATGGACAGCCAGACAGTAGAAAAAGCCGGTGTCTTTTTCCATTGTCCCCACGATCGCACCGACCACCCGTCCCCCTGATTCAGCCACCACCACCAGATCCCGGTCACAGGCCAACTGTCTGGACAAGACTTTCAATGTCTCTTGTTCCCGTTGACGAGAAGCCGTCAACTGCCAGATGGAAGTTACCGCATGGATATCGGAAAGTTGAAAAGAACGTAGGTTCATAGATAAATCCTCCTGTGATGATGGTTAGATAAGTGTACTAAACAGCAGACCACCAGTGCAATTGTGATCTTTCTGTGAAGAAAACGCTTACTCTCCTTCGTTAAATCCCGTTTCTCCCGTTTTTTGCTTCATTCGCTATTCCTTAAAATCATGAGTTCAAGCTTTGGAAATAGCGATCTGATCTGCATCCTGCCGCTTAATCCGAGAGATTTCCCCTGCCAATAACCAAGTCCAGATCACCATCATAAACAAGGCACCTGCGATCAACCAGAGTGCCAATCGTTCTTCCCAGCGGAGAACGATTGCAGAAATCAGCAGGAAACTCCAGACACTGAAGGAATACCCTGCAAATCGGCTGGTGAATTGCTCTGTGCGATACATGACCGCTGTATACATATATCCACTCACTGCAAAACAAGAACAACTAAATATGCCGAACAGCTGAGTCAAGAGATGTTCCCAGTCCATGATATATCTCGCCAAGGATTCCGTAGGAA
The DNA here is from genome assembly GCF_050433445.1 of Kroppenstedtia sanguinis. Classification (NCBI taxonomy): domain Bacteria; kingdom Bacillati; phylum Bacillota; class Bacilli; order Caryophanales; family Thermoactinomycetaceae; genus Kroppenstedtia; species Kroppenstedtia sanguinis. The sequence goes on from NZ_JBNPXF010000019.1 coordinate 41,050, forward strand.
GCGCCAGAAACATGCGAGAAAGTTCGGGCATAAAGGTGATTTGAATGAAGTCATGTAGCATCCACGAAGCGGCACCAATCACCCAAATCATCAGAGCCATCTGCAGAATGGGACGGTATTCCGTAGCCAAAACCCGGGTCAAGATGACAAACACCCCAATCAAGACCACTGCCGTCAACAGATTCATCCCCCAAGACCAAAGGATCGCTGTCTCATTGTCGCTGATATACAGCATTCGTTTACCCAGTGAATCCGGATCCAATTGCACAAGGTAAAGAAGGGTCAATATCACTGAAGACAAAATAACCACCGCTGCTCCCCGCGTCAGCCAAAGGGACCAAGCAATCCCTCCTTTGATTGTCCACCCCGGCCTCTTCATCTATTCCCACCCTCTCCTCTGGGATTTCTCATCTCCATCTTTATGCCCACATCTATCAATCCAATTCTAACGGGCGCTGATTAGAGTGTTGTGATTTACATCGATCTTGGGCGGTCAGGATGGGTTTTCACATGACGTTCCATTGTTCTACGAGTCAAAATCACTTCATGTGAACTCCCACTCTCCCTGCACCACCCTAGACAAAATTTGTGTCCTGTAGGTAGGATGACTCTTTCACTATGCTTCTCTTGGTAACTAGTTTTTCCGCGAACTTCGGTTCCTAAACCATTTGACATGGAGCCACCACCGTCACCGGGGAACGCCAACGAAGATCATTTACTCCAAATCAGGGCTGTTGATGAACCATAAAGTGGATGGTGGGAGGGCTACGATCTCTTGCAAAAAGCGCAAAGGCTCTTCACCGTCCCACCATCCCGACCTGTTTTCCTCCCTAGAATATGGAGAATCAACATGCCTGACTCCAAATGTATGAAAGTCGCCTCTGAAAAAGCCCCTCTTCCAGCCGAGGGCGGAAGAGGGGGTGAAAAACGATTCAAATTTTCAGGCGTGTTGATTAGCCATATTTTGGGTGGGGAGATCATGTTCTACCACGCGACCGTTGCCATCCGGCAAGGAAGTGAAATCTGGCCGCTCCAAATCTGACCATCGGGCAGGGGCAAAGCCTTACGGAAGCAACACAGGGAAGAGGTTGCCCCTAAACGCCCTCCCTCCAGATTCTCCACTGGGTAGGATGGCTACCTTTATTCCAGGGCTTCAGCCCATCGAGATTGTAGTGCCTGTGACGCATCCTTAACTTCAAATTGTAGTACCTATGGTGCAAAGGTCGCTTTGACAGCACACGACTCCCTTCCGCTGCCCATTTTCTGGTTCATCAACAGCCCTGTCATATTTTATGTTTTACGGAGATGTGAAGATTTCCACTGTCAGGTAACCTCCATTGGCAGTGGACTTGATCATGATCGGTTTGGACAGGCTGTTCTGGAACTTGAAATCCGGGCCGTACCAGGCCACTGTGGCATCTCGCCCTTGGGGAACATAGGTGACTTCCTTACTGTGAGAAAAGCGGGCGGTCACTTTCAATCCGGCATGATCCACACTGTTGTACAGGGTGGAAGAGGTTTGACAAATCCCTCCCCCCATCCCGTCAGTAAATTCACCGTTGACGATAACCGTGGCATTTTTGTAGCCCCGCTGTGCCGTCCGTTGTCCCACGGTTTCGTTAAAAGAGAACTCCTCCCCGGGATTTAACACCAGGTTGTTGATCGCTTGGCTAGACAGACGAACATTGGTGGTCCGGTTGATCTCACCAGGGTTATAACGCGTGGTGTACCTCCCGATCCGCTTTTGGTCCACCTGCTCCAGCTGCGCGGCAGTCACCTTTGGTTCTAGAGTCTCTACCGGCAGTTTCCGAGGCTTATTGATCCCTTCGGGAAGGTTGGCGATCCACTCCTCCACTTTCTCTTTTTGGATCTCCCTTCCCTCTTTCTCCGGTTCAATCGGTGAATTCAACCGTTCCATCTGGGCATCGACGGCTGGTTTTTCCACATCTTTTTCCACTTGGGCAAACCATTTTTCCCATTTCTCAGGGTCCAATGTCTTGGGATCCTTACCGTCAAAACCCATTTTCCTCAGATCGGCTTCCCAGCTTTGGTCCTCATAAGTGAGGATCCATTTGAGTGGGGCTGGTTTTACTTTTGCGCTGGTATGCTCAGTGACTCCCCCTGTCAACAGCAGGGTACCCAACCCCACCACCAAAACCCCTGTCGTAATCGTTCCCAGAGCCGTTCCCGCCGGCCCCAGCTTCTTCAGTGGGCGCTGCAACCCCGGTATTTTGGAGACTGAACCGATCACTTTTTCTCCCAGTTTACTCAGCCAGCCAGCACTCGACGTCTCTGCAGAGTTTTTCTCCACTGGGGCCGTCTCTGCTGCTGCAGCGGGTTCCGGTCCGGTAAAGGACTGCTGCTCGTGATCTGTTTCTTTCCCTGCTTCATTAACCTCGAATTGCGGCTGTTCTTTGTTCCCCTGCTCATTCCCCTGCGAAAGCTTATTATTCTCTTCCAACTGCTTCCCTCTCCTTCAGACCGGATGTTCCCATCCTGTCCGGTAGTTCCTATTTTTTGATATTGGAAACAGACTGTGTCAATGATTTACATATTCCGTATTCTTGTGAATTGTGCCCCTAAAAAAGAGAACGGTTAAAAAAGACGACCTTGCTGAAACCCATGACTGCTCTGAGGTGGGTCCAACGCCATTCGAACCGCCTTCCGATATACATTAGGCAAAGCATAGTGTTCAAGTTCTTTTTCTTCCACCCAAGCACAATCTGCAGGCAGGTTCTCTTCCGCCAGACACAGCCCCTGCACCAGCGTGATTAACCAGCGCCGATGACTGAACACGTGATCCAATTCCCCCACCACCGGCCCCAGCTCTAATTTCAGCCCATGGCCGGCCCAGTGGTCCCGCAGGGTTCCACCTGGAACCAGCTCTTCCGGCAGTGTTTCCACAGTGGGAAGCCCCCACATCCTCCCTAGCAACCCCTCTGACGGCCGCCGTTGGAGTAAAACCTGGGGGCCCTTCCTAATCCAACCAAAGGTCATTCGCACAGGAACAGGTGGCTTGCTTTTGGTTTTCACTGGCAATTCCGCCTGGATTCCATCGCGATAGGCCTGACACTCCTCTTGCACAGGGCAATCCGCACAAGCCGGGGAAACTGGTGTGCAGATGAGAGCCCCCAATTCCATCAGCGCTTGATTGAAATCCCCCGGACGGTCTTGCGGAATCAACAATCGGTCCAGCTCTTCAAACTTACGGCGCGCAGAAGTCCGGGTCACATCATCCCACAAGGCGAACCAACGGGAGAGCACCCGGAAGACATTCCCGTCCACCGCCGGAATCGGACGGTTATAGGCAATACTCAAAATCGCCCCTGTGGTGTAGGGACCCACTCCCTTTAATCGAGAGACAGTTGCGGGATCATCAGGCACGACTCCATCATATGTCTCCACCACCTCTTTGACGGCAGTGTGAAGGTTGCGTGCCCGGGAGTAATAGCCCAATCCCTCCCAGGCCTTGATCACATCGTCCTCTTTTGCTGCAGCCAACGCTCCCGGTGTGGGAAATAAGGACATGAAGCGTTCATAGTACGGGATGACAGTATCCACCCGGGTTTGCTGCAACATGATCTCCGATACCCAGACCCGGTACGGGTCCTTACTCTCTCTCCAGGGAAGATCCCTTTGGTTTCGATCATACCAATCCAACAGTTTTTTTCGGACCGCCTGGATCCACTCCTCTTCAGGGGCTTGGATTGGCTGGTGATCCTTTCCACCCATGGAATGCCCTCCCTGTTTCATTCTCAGCTGTCTTGATCCTGGGAATCCGGCAGATTGTGAAGATCGATCAACTTCAGGACTTGCCCTTTCTCCGACTCTTCACGGACCAGCAGTTTATCCCTTTTCTCGGACAGATAAAAACCAAGCACTTTCTGGTGGGTTTGATACACTGCTCGTTCCTCCATGTTATCCTTTACAAACAGGATTTTATGGTTTTGAGCCAGCCAGACGCCCCCAGGATCGAAACGGACATAGTCCGGGTCGTTCTGTACTTGGTTATACACATCATATACCTTGGATTCCAGGGTCCTCAAGTCAACCAATTTTAAAATTCCGTTGACTGCATAGCACAGATAGTCACCACCCGGACTCAAAGTCAGATGCTTCAATCGGGTGGACAGGAGATTTTCTTCGCTTTCAACATAATGAAACATTTTCCCATCGATTACATGAACCGCTTCAAAGAAGGTCTCCCCATCTTGGGATTTTCCTGTGGGAAAAGCTAGATATCGGCCTGTAGGATCCCAGACAGGATGTCCGACGATCCAACTTCCTTTCACAGTCCGGTGGAGAGTCTCTGTCTTCCCACGATCCGGGTGGAGCACGGCTACTCTTTTTCCCAGGAGAGACGGGCGTTCTTCAGATTTGTTCTCGCTGTTTTTTCTATTTTGGGGAGGGACCACATAGACGAGCCGGGCTCCCTTGGGGGACCAAACTCCCGTATAACCACCGGCCAAAGTATAGACCCGCTTCCCGTCGCTGCCCCGATAGACTTCATTTCCCACGAGCAGATAGCGACCATCTGCAGACCAGCTACCCCAATCCTCCCCGGAAACCGTCGTCTCTTTTACCCCTTTCACCAGGACTTCATCCTCCCCCGATTGCAAGCTGTACAACCGGAGGACCCACTTGGACCCGGATTTTTCACAATAGACAAAGGCATTGCCCTTCGGGGAGATGAAGACCGGTTCTTTTACGAGAGGCAGAGAATCGGACACTTTCACCATCTGGTCGCCTCGTTCCAAAAACAGCTGCCGGTCTTTTTTGTTATCTAGGATCTGAATCTTGCTTCCGTCACCCAAGTGATGAACCGCCTTGCTATCTCCGTAGCGGTCGGTCCAATTCACCTTTTTTAGCTGGTTTTTCTTCGCATTAAAAATATAATATCCGCTTGAATTTTTTGTCTTTCCCCAAAAATAAAAACGGTCATTTTGAAACAGATAAGGAGTGATCTCCAGAAAATCCGCCTCATATAATACGCCAGGCGAGCTCGCGTCCTGCCCTGTGACCCAGATAAACCAGATCACCCCCCCACAGAGGAACAACAATAACAGGGCAGACAGACCCCACCACTTCCATCGACTCCGCCTGAAGCCAGGCATCCACTTCCAAGTCGGGACCTCTTCATCCCATTTTTGTCCATGGTTTTCCATCTACGCCCCTCCGCGTCAGTGAAAAACTTTCCCTTTAAATCAGACCATGACCATCGATGGTTTAGAGCGGGTCCGCCGCAACTGGATGAATAACCCGTCTTTCCCTACCATGGCAAAATACTCCTTTGATTAGTGTATCAAAAAAAGCGGAGCGAATTAAGAAATATATTTTGCACAGATAGGAAAGCTCACACCCAGTTTCCCGGGAAATGGATGGTTCCAACAGGATTTCAGTCTATCCCTTCCAGTGCTATAATAGTGCAGAAATGAATCCTTGGCGATCCCCCCACTGATTCCGGATCGCTGCACAATGAAGGTGAAGCCATGAATCCCTTATCAGGTATCAAGATGGAAGGAATCCAAGATAAATTCAACAATATTGCCGAGGATCCCGCCCGCGAACTGTGGACTCCCCTGGTGGAACACGTCCTAATCCCGGCGGCACAGATCGCATTGATCCTCTTTCTCACCTGGCTCGCTCTCCGCTATCTCGCACAGGTGATTGATCGTCTTCTCAATCTGAGCCGGTTTCAGGAAAAACGCGGAGCCACGCTCGGACGCCTGATTAAATCCACTGCCCGCTATGTCATCTATTTTATCGCCATCATCGCCATCCTCGAAAAATTGGATATTCCTGTAACTTCGGTTCTGGCCGGAGCAGGAATCGTCGGATTGGCGGTGGGGTTTGGTGCGCAAAACCTGGTGAAAGACGTGATCAGCGGCTTCTTTATTATTTTTGAAGGGCAGATGGAGGTCGGCGATTATGTCCAGATCAATGGAGATGTCATGGGCACCGTTGAGGAGATCGGCCTGCGGGTCACCAAGATCCGGGAGTTCAATCAGCGTTTGCACTTTTTCTCCAACGGGGAGATCAACCGGGTGACCAATTACAATCGCGATCAGATGCGTCCCCTGGTAGCTGTAACCGTCCCCTACGAAGCCGATCAGGAGTTGGTTCAAAAGACTCTGGATGAAGTGAACGAAGACCTGGGTCGTCGGTTAGCTCCCTATGTAATCGAACCTTTTAGCATCTTTGGCATCACCAACATCGAAAATGATGGAGTCGAGTACACCATCACCGCCGTAGTGACACCGGAAGAGTACTGGTCGACGGAACGGGAAATGCGGAAATCGATCATTCGGGCCTTCAACCTCAAGTCCATCGAGTTCGCCTACCCGCACCAAATTATGAAAATCTCCTCGGAGACCTCAACGATTTTCCCTGACAAAGGGAACCGGGAAACGTGAAGGCGGAATCCATTCCTTATCAGCTGGTCATTCTGACGACCGCTACAATCACAGCGGTCACTCCCACGGAAATTCCCACCCACAAAACCACTCGTTTCAAATCCCTGCCCATGGTTGCCATGTGGTCCACTTGACGGACCACTTTTTGTTTTCTCTTTTTGGCCATATGAGAATCCACACTCCTTTGTATATAGAGCCATCCCCAGGGATTTTTCTTTTCATCCTTCGGGATCCGTTTGGCTGTCATTTTTAATCTATTTTACAGGAATAACATGTGATTGTAATCCAATTATAATGCCTTGCCCCAGGGCTGTTGATGAACCCTAAAATGGATGATGGGAAGGAAACGACCCTTTCGCCCTCATCGTAAAATATGGCTTGAGGGGACGGGGATGGTGGGACAGCTACGATCTCTTGCAAAGAGCACAAAGGCTCTTCACCGTCCCACCATCTTGACCTTATTCCCTACCTAAGATATGGCTAATCAACACGCCTGGTCTTGCCCCTATGGAACATGGTTTTCTTTCATCACATATTCTAGATCAAAGTATCCCACAGATAAAATGTGGCATAACTCCGCCAAGGTGTCCAATTCTCCCCCCATTGCCGGACATCGGCCTCTGTCGGCTGCCACTGTAGCCCATAAGCTTTTCTCAGAGCATTTCGAAGCCCGATATCCGCAGCCGGCAACAAATCGGGACGACCCAAACCAAACAGCAAGAGGCATTCAGCCGTCCAGCGCCCCACCCCCCGCAAAGAGACCAGTTGATCGGTCACAAGCTGATCGGGGAGCGTTCTCATCCCTTCTAAATCCAGGGTACCATCAACAATTTTCCTTGAAATATCGATGACATACTCCGCCTTCCGGCGATTAAATTGCAGACGCTGCAGGTCCTCGTATTCCAGGCGGGCCACTTGGGGAGGGGTGGGGAAGACAGGCAAAGTTTCCCCTCGAAAGGGAACTTTGTCTCCTGTCCCTTCGATCAATCGCTGAATCAGTGTAGCCGCAAAGGAGAGATTCAGTTGTTGACTGATGATCGTTTTGATCAGACATTCATACAAGGTGGGATCCAGAACAAAATGAAGACCTCTTCGTGATTCCACGATGGGAGCCAGGCGGGGTTCCTTCTTCATCTGTTCATAAAAGGGAGCCAAGTCCACATCCAGGGAAAACATCCGCCGGATCATCCCCTTCAGACATTGGATTTCCCCCTCAGAGAGCTCCTCCTCCACCTCAACGAGTATCTGTCCACCATCCCACCCGATTCCCACCACCACCGGTCGCTCTTTCAGATGAAGAGTGCGGTAGTAGAACCCCTCCCGGAACAGGTAGGCTGTCTTTTCAAAATGGTCCAAGCGGCGGGTGGTCGCTGAAAAGGAATAAGGATGCACAGGCTCCAGTTGTAAGACAAGCATGGACGGACCCCCTTTTCGGACTTGGACATGTCTTGTCTGGTCATTCAGTTACGATGTGAAGAAGAAAAGGAGAGGATTGTGTGTCCAAACAGCCCTCTCATCTCACTTCTTTCGATTATATCATTTTCTCCGGAAATCCTGTCCAAAACAGACCCCATTTTTTTAAAAAAGTGCATAACGATACCAAAGGCGTATCTAATCCATCTAAGGATGGAATTGAGTAAGTCATAATAGGGTTTTCCATGCTTACACGCAAAAGACCACGGCACCCCCATGGCCTTTTGCGTGGACCCGATCATTCCACCAGCTCCACCTGAACTCCTTTTTTCACACCGAACTGACGGGCTTGGTTCACTTGATTCATATATACATCGATCCGCTTCCCTTTGATGGCGCCCCCTGTATCCTGGGCGACACGATAGCCGATCCCTTCGATATATACTTTGGAACCGATCGGGATCACCTGGGGATCCACAGCGACGGTAACCCCCTCCGCCACGCGGGCTCCACTGGACGTGACACCAAAGGCGGGATGATCCGGGGACTTCCCCGTCGATTCCGGACCAGAAGTATAGGCGGTCAATGTGAATTCACCGAGGGATTTTCCTCTGGCCATGGCCGGAACCGCTTCATCTTTCTTCTGTTCTTGCACCGCTTCCCCTTGACGGGGGATCTTCAATTTTTGTCCCACACGGATCAGGGAAGGGTCTTTCAGTTCGTTCAGCTTGGCGATGGTTGAAACGTCAGACCCATGTTGCCGGGCGATCCTGTACACGGTGTCTCCTTGGGCCACGGACACCGTAGTGTAACTCGCCTCTGCCTCCGCTCGATCCGACCAGGCTCCCCCATGGTTGCCTCCCGCCGCCAACACTCCCACTCCTGCCAGACTGAGAGCGGCTACGATCCACCGGTTTACATTCATCGATCATCACCTCATATAAATGATAGATTTCCTTTACTAGAGTCAATATCCATCTTCACCGATCCGGCAATGGGTTATACTCCCCTCGCAATAAAAAAAAGGACCTGCAGGCCCTTTTTTTACAATTCGATTCTCCGGTATCGCTCCTCCGCCAGCTGGTTAATCCCTCGATACAAAACATAATACCCAGCCAGGAACAAAAGAAGTATCGTCCCGTAAATCAACCCACCAGGTATATGAATCCATTTCATCAAAAACACGATCAGAGCTACCAGACCTGACGCGACGATTTGGATCAACATCAACAACAGCCCATTGGAGCCGCCACGAACGGCTTCTTGAGGGGTATTCCAATCCAATCGGGGAAGCATCAGATTGATGGCGATGCCCACTCCAGCCATTCCGGCCCCTGCTGCGAGGCCGAGGAGAAGAGTCCATAAAAGAACCCATGCCCCTCCTCCCATCAGCATCTGTATCGCCACCACCCCTCCGGTCACAAACAGAGTGAAGACCATCGCCAACAGCCACTTGGCCCATACCTGCCGACCTGGGAAAATGGGAAGGCTTTTGGAGTAGGCGAATTGTTTCCCCTCCCGGGAGATGCCGGAGACGGCCACCCCATTCACACCAGTGAGAAAAGCGATCGTCCCTACACCGCCCCAGATTAGAAGTTCCTCCAGGAAAGGCAAGGATTGAAGATCCGCTACGTCTTGCCCATCTCCTCCCACCCACATCGGAACAAATACCATCAAGGGGAAGATCAAAACCCCTAGGATCGCCTGCAACAAGAAAGCAGGGGTCCGGACCAGAATCCGCCACTCTTTTCGAAACATCGCTCCCAGCGGGGAATTCTCTTTCCTGAGAGTCTCCCTCCAGTCCACAGGAGTCTTCCCTCCCCTTCCTCCCGTATCACCGACCAATCCTTTGTAATAGAGCGCATCGGCTAATTTTACCGTACCGACTGTTGCTAGCAAGCTGACTCCCAAGAATAGCACCCACGCAACTCCCCCACCTCCGATGATGGGAAAACGGAGAAGATCAGCCACCCAAACCGCCGGAGGGATCCAATAGCTGGTGGTCTCTATCAACTGACTGTCAGTCAACCAAGAGCCCAGCGCCTTAGCATCCCCGACCCGTTCCATCCAGCCGCCCCGAATCCATACCTGAAATCCCAGTAAGATCAAAATCACCAAAACTGCGCTGATCTCACGCAGATAGCTACGGGAACGGTGAAGATGGATCACCCGCATCCATCCCATCACAAGCATGGCCGCCAGACTTAAAGGCAACAAGGGCAGGAGCACCATCATCAAAACCAGTGAGGCATAATAGGGAAAACCCAGCCCTTCCACCCCTCCGTAGATAAGAAATCCCGGAAGGAAAATCAGCATCAGGAGGAGTACCATTTCGATCCAGATACTAACCATCCGCGCACTGAACACTTGGGCAGGGGTGACCGGGAGCGAGAACGGGTCCTCTCGATCCTTGGCGAAGTAGAGTGTACCGATAATCTGGAAGAAGCCCAAAATGAAAACCCCCACCAGACCCGCCGCCGCTAGTAAAATCGGAAATGCATTCGTCTGCCCCACCCATTTCAATCCCCCATAGAGTCCCGTGTAAAAAAAGAAAAGCAATGACCCCAAAGGGAGGAGACACAAAAGAAAAAATAGCACTAGCAGAAGTTCCCACAACCGTTCCCTCCGTACCAGATACCGATCTTTGATCACAGAGATTCCAAAATGGCTTCTCAAAGAGACCCGAATCAGCGCACGCCATACTCTCATTCTGCTGTCAGCTCCAGAAACAGGTTTTCTAAGGTTTGCTCATCTGTCACATTGCCACCGGTTCCCTGGCGCAATTGTTCCAGTTCTCCCGTGGCTACCAGCCGACCCTCTTGGAGTATGGCCAGTCGATCGCATAAACGCTCCGCCACTTCCAACACATGAGTGGAGAAAAAGACGGTGTTGCCCCTGTCGCTGTGCCTGCGCATCTCTTCTTTTAAAATCGCAGATGACCGAGGGTCCAAACCGACCATCGGTTCATCCAGAATCCAAACCGGTGGTTGATGAATCATGGAGGCGATCAGACTGATCTTCTGCTTCATCCCCCGCGAATAGCTATCGATCAGATTTCCGATCGCCGATTCCATACCTAACCGTTCCACCCACTCCGGAATCCGATTTTTGCGGATGTCTGCCCCCACTTGGTGGATGTCCGCCATGAAGGTTAAGTATTCCAAACCGGTCAGCCTCGGATAAGGATCGGCACTATCTGGAACATATCCGATTCTTTTTTTCGCTTGCACCGGGTGGTCGATGATGGAGATCCCGTCTACCTCGATTTCTCCTGCATCCGGCTCCAGAATCCCGGTAACCATCTTGATCGTGGTAGTTTTCCCCGCCCCATTGGGACCGAGAAAACCGAAAATCTCTCCCCGCTCCACCGTCAATTGCAAGTTCTCCACCGCCGCTCTCCCTGACTTTCCATAGGTTTTACTCACATTTCCAAACCAGATCATCGGATTCAATCGATCCACGCCCTTTCATCCAAATAAAACAGCCTCCATATTAAATCTCCCTATACAACACGATTTCAGGGCTGTTGATGAACCCTAAAGTGGAAGATGGGAACAAAACAATCCTTTCCCTCTATTGCCCCCATCGCAAAGGGGGCGGGGAGGATGGGACGGCTAGGATCTCTTGTAAAGAGCGCATAGCGAGACCCGGGAGCGGAAAGCGACCCTGGCGAGACTTGTGCCCTATGGGTGCAAAGGCTTTTCACCCTCCCACCATCCCGACCTGATTTCCTGCCTAAAATAGGCCGAATCAACACGCCTGACACGATTTAAGGATTCGGTGGATCCTCCCCTTGACCTGCCCCATCGACCACTATAAAATATATCAACATTCTGAACAATGGGGTGCTACTTTTGGAACGTGAGAGAGACAGCTACAATCTTACCCAGACCGTAAAGGCCTCAGCCGCCCGACCCGCCCGACCTTACCACTCAACCCCGTTCCCTGCGAGGCGACACCTCCTTTCGCTACTCTTTTAAAAAACGGACCCCGCAGGTCCGTTTTCCCATCTACTCTTCCGATAACTCATCCAGGGTTTTAGTGAATCCGGGGGCGAAGTGTTCCAGGAAGTAGTCGATTTCCGGCATTTGCAGCTTGTCCATCCGCTCCTTCAGCTCATCCCGGGCCACGACGAACTCCCGGTTTCCAGCGGAAATCTCTGTCAGGCACTTCAGATAGCCATCCAGGAGATCGGCCCCTTTCACCCAGCGGATTAATTCAGGTTCCTCACCGTGGATCAAGGGTCGGTAATGATCCTTCAGCTCCGCTGGCACCATATCGAAGAGACGATCCGCCGCCAAGGATTCCAACTCCCGAAATCCTTTGAGAATCCGGGGATTGTGATGTTTTACGGGACCGGGAATGTCCCCGGTGATCACCTCGGTAACATCGTGAAAGAGAGCGAGGGTGACCGCCCGTTCCACCGGGACTTTTTTTCCGTGGATTTCTGTGGCGATCGTGCATAAGGCATGGGTCAATACCGCCACATGATAACTGTGTTCCGCCACATTTTCTGGCATCACAGTGCGCATCAGATTCCAGCGTTGGATCAGACGGAGACGAAACAATTGAGCGAAAAAGGGATTCAAAGCTTCCACCTCGGTCTCAAGAATCTATATTATCCAGGTTTCCCTTTCGCCATCGAGGTCCTCCGTCCCTTCCCACCTGAGCGGCAGGTCTTCCAAGACAACATTTTTCATATTGATCGTGAATCACAATCACGGCGATCATGAAGATCAAACCAATCTGAGGAACCAAGATCGGATAATCGTACATCCCATGACCCAGCAGAGCAAAAATGATCGAGATCAACACCCCTGCCAACCGTTTCTCCTCTTTGGTTTTGGCGGATTTTCGCCAGCGGCGTGCCCGACTGGTGGTGACCACGATTAAGCTGAGGAATAACAACAGTCCGACCACTCCAAAATCCGTGGCCATTCCCAGAAAAACATTGTGAGCATGGAACAAATACCGACCCGTCAGCTGGTCAAACAGATAACTGAAGTGTAACGGGAGAACCCCTGTCAACCAATTTTCCGCAAATAAGCGAAAGGAGTTCTGCCAGACAAAAAAACGGACCTCTGCTGTTGCAAACAGAGTCTCCTCCCTCGGAATCAGCGTTTGATTGGTATAGATCACCAACCCGATGGTCATCAATCCAAGGAACAGGAGGACGGTACGTTTCCGGTGACCAGTCATCCATACCTGGATCAGAAGCCCGATTACCAGGCCCACCCAGGCTCCCCGGGAACCCGTACACCAAATAGCCAAACAAATCACCACAAAGGTTGCAAAGGCACCGATCTTTCGCCAGCGCCCCACCAGCACCGAAGAAGCATAGATGCTGAGCAAAGCCAGGCAGATCAGCATGGCCGCAGCCAAGTTGGAATTGGATGCGGTGCCAATGCTGCGGACCGATTCGGCTTGTTGCATCGGATAAAAACCCAATAGATAAAACAGGGTGGATTTTTCAGTTGGGATCCAATCCACACGTTGGAGAATAGTCACAACCACCGCATACAACCCAAAAAGCCAAAACTGGAGATAATGCTTCTGAAATTGGCGCCAGTCCCAATTCAGACCTTCTTTGATCCAAAGGGAAAGAAGATAATACAGACCGAACAACAAAACCGGAATCAATCCGGCGGGGAGCCAGCCCAACAGGAGATACGGATTGAAAAACCAACTGATCGTAGACCAAACCATAAATCCGAGAAAAATCCGCTCCGGCCATCCGAAGACATTCCAATTCCCTTTGTATGTGAAAAGGATGACAACCCCCAGCAACAACAACACGACAGCTGGAAAAACCGGTGATATAATAATAGTGATCAGTAGCAGTTGCATCCAGCGTTCATTTAAATTTCTCTCTTTATGCGAGCCCATATCCACAAAAAGACTCCCTTTATCCCAAAATTGCATTACCCTCAGCATTATATCCATCCACTGGGAAAAGAACAAGATATAGAAAAAATAAGAAACTCGGGGGTATGACATTAGGGAGCCATAAGATTGAGCACGGCTTCAATACTGTGGGAGGGATCGATGTTTTGCCTCCATTCCAACATTCGCTCCCGGAGTTGATCAAAACAAGGGTCACCCGACAACAACTTTTCGAACCAGATGTTTAGTTCCTCATCATTCGCCACCACTTCCGCCAATCCCTGCTCTTCCATAAACCGGGCATTTCTTTCTTCATGTCCCGGAATGGAGCCATAGATGAGCAACGGCTTTCCCTTGGCGATGGTTTCCGAGCAAGTCATGCCTCCCGGCTTGGACACGATCAGATCGGCAGCCTCCATCAATTCGGGCATCTGATCGGTAAACCCCTCGATCCGGATTTGGGGATGTTGAAGTTCGGGGTCCCTCTCCAGACTTTCTTTCAACCGGCGATTGTGACCGGTACAAACCAGAATCTGCATGAAGTCTTTCCACTTCGCCGCCACCTTAACCAGTCGATCGGTCTGCCCGATCCCCATACCGCCTCCTAGAATCAGAAGGGTGGGCAACTGGCTGAGCCCCAGCTGGTCTCGGGTTGCTTCCTGGGTCTGCTCCACCCAAAACCGGGAATCCGTCGGAATCCCCGTTGCAAAAATCTTTCCCGGTTCCACCCCCATCTGAGCCAGTTGCTCCTTCACCCCGACATGCGGCACCAGGTAACGGTCCACTTCCCCTTGAACCCACGAACCGTGTGCGGAAAAATCCGTGATCAGGGTGCAAAGGGTGACCGGATCGCCTTTCCTTTTCAGCCGGGCGATTCCCGAAGTGGAAAAGGGGTGTGTCGAGATCACTAAATCCGGCCGCTCTTTTCGAATATAATCGGACAAGCGGGGATACAGGGTCTGATACAGGAGCCACTGCGTCCATTTCGGGAAAGCACGGGAATGGTGGCGTCCATAAATGATTTTCCAAAGGGATGGTGCTTGCTTTAGCATGGACAGATAGGAATAGAGCATTACCTTGCTGATTCGAGGGCGCAACTCACATCCCAGTTCCACCACCCTGACCTCCACTCCCGGGGTTGACCGCCGAATCCCTTTGGCCAAGGCTTCTGCGGCTTTCGTATGTCCTGAACCAAAATTCTCCGATACGATCAGGACTTTTTTTCCGTCGGGCCACACCTCTTTTTCACTCTGAAAAAGAGTGGGACCAGCCCAGGTCCTTCGGTCGATCATACCCGTTCCACCTTTCCCCGCCCCGGACCGATGACCGGTGTTTGGGCTGGAATCACCTACGTTTACCGTCCGTCTTCATAGGAATTGCTCCTTATTATAACACAGTCACCTATCGGAAAAATCAACGGCTCTCTTCACTGCGCTGGACCATCAAAAAAGACAGGCTCAGATCCGCCTGTCTTCACGTCACCATCATTAAAACGCGTTTTTATCTTCAGGTGTTTCCCCCGCCGCAGCCAGGAAAAGCTTTTTCTCACCCTGCCTTTAATTTCCTCCCAAAAATCGGGCCATTCCCTGGACGGCTTCCCCCGCATCCGGTCCCTCAGCTGTCACTGTGATTTCTGTTCCAGGTAAACGACGGATGAGGACCATCCGGCCCCAATCCTTTCCATTGTACTCTTTGTCCCCCCGCCGAAGGGTAAGCTTAGATGAATACTTCTTCGCCTGGTTCACAATCTCCAGGGCAGTGAAGTAACGATGTAGCTTCACCGTTTTCTCATGATTTACACCTTCCTGCCCTCCGTCATCTGGAGAAGTTCCCGGACCGGGGGAGGGTCGATCAGCTGGGGGGTCACCCACTTCGGGAGAATCCGTCGGGCTTTCGTCTTCCCCTTTCTTCCCATCCTCTCCCGCCTCCGGATCCTCTTCTTCTTTTCCTTTGGAGGGATCCGAGGAGTCTTCATCCTTCTCTTTCTCCAACTCATCGGAGAGAATCCCGTTGATTTTTTCCTCCGCTTCAGATGAGCTCATGGAAGAAAAACCACTGCGCAAATCGATCCAGATCCCACCTTCGGGCCGTGCCAGCGAGGCTTCTTTCAGCGTATCCAACTCCAGGGAAGGCATGGCAGCCCCTTCCGCTTCCATGCCTTCGACACGTAGATACACATCGTGAAGGACGATGGAGGGCATCAGGGAGTCCAGTTGCAAGGGTTTTTCAAAACGGATAAAATCGTCTGCTTTGATTTTAAACCCAATCGCGTTGGCCTTCAGCGACAATCCCTGAATGGTCACGGTCCCCGAATCCTCCATGCGCACCCCCCAACTTCCCTGACCCGAGGAGTAGGATCCGCCCATTCGCATGCCGGATATTTGGGATTGATCGATATCCATCTTCAACACCAATCCCTGATGACCGGACCCCAGTCCCAGCAGCATCCCTTTGGACTCGATCCGATCCGCACGGATCACCAATTCCTCCGATGCTTTCCCAGCGGCGGACACGGAAGGCACAGAGACCATGAGGAGGGATAAGATCAAACCCAACACAACATAAGATTTTCCTTTTTTCAACAGCGTTCCCCCTCCCGCGTACCGCAGATCCCCTGTTCTGGGAACGGGAAACCACGTTTTTTCCTGAGAAAACAACTTCCATCATCCCGTGGCAGACTCTCCGATCGACGTTTTTTCCTCTACAAAATCCCCCTCTATCCGAACCTGACCCTTCTCTTTCTTCTGATCCCAGGCTATACACAGACACCCGCCTACGATTCCCAGCAACATCCCGATCACCAGGCCACCCAGGGCTCCCATCAGGGAGAGAATCGAGAGGAGGATCCCGAAGACTCCGAGCACGCGGACATACTGGGGCATAAACCAGCCGATAAGACCACAGGTAAGCAACAGACCCCCAAACAGGATTCCAGTGAAGGCGAAGTTACCCGGAACAAAGGTGAGCCAGTATAATTGGACCGGTATATATAAGGTCAACAGCCCGGAGAGTATAAGCAATGTCAGTCCCGCCCGGGGCCGACGCGCTGACCCTCTCTTGTCAGCGCTCCTCCCAGGCAGATCTGGCTCAGGCGACACCTCTTGATTCGTCACAGCCGACTCACCCATACCGAATCACTCCTTCCTCAGATCACTTGATTTTGTGCAACTCCAGTTTCATTCCCGGAAGGGAAATGCTGTCATTGTAGAGGTAATGTCCCCGGATTTTGGGTTTCTTCAATACCAAAACCGGCGCATTCATCTCAAATTTCCGCCGAAAATCATTGGAGTAATTGTCTTTGATGGTCAACTTTTTGAAATTGTGATCCGCTGCGATCCGACTCATATCCAGCACCATTCCGTTAGATGTGACTTCTCCGGAAGCCGTGATCATAATCCGAAATTTAGTTCCCCCCGGCACATTGACATCTTTGAACAGTTTCAACCCCTTGATTTTGGCATCCATCTGAGTGGCCACTTGGGGAACCGACTTTTTGTCGCTGGTATCCCCCACATGGGGGAAGAGTTTAAACTTCGTGATATCGATCTGCTCCGCCTCAATCGTGAATCCCCCGACGCCGGCTATAGGCACAGCCATCGCCACTCCGCCTGCATAGATACCGGAGACCACAGCTATCAGGAGCGCCAGCGAAATCGTCAAGCTGGACCAAAATATCTTCCCACGATACTTCATCCGATCTCACCCCATCCTGTGGATTATTTTCATCTGACCAGTCAGCAGTATCCAGCTGCCGGAAAACAGCTGCAAGAAAGCGCTTGCAATTCAAGTTCTGGTCAGATCCCCGCCTTTTGGTGGTTATCGGAAATTGTATAATCATTCAAACTCTTCAGCAACCCTCTTATTCAGGGAATGATGTTCCCCATAAACATAGGGGGTCCCTCTGAACTCATATCTTTTGATATACTTTATTCAAGACGAAAAAACACTCGGTCATCAAGTGAAAATATTCAAAGAAGAGGGCGGTTGGAATGCAGATTCCGGCTTTTTTGACCACTCCTTTGATTCCACATCACGAATTGCAACAATTGATGAATACGATCTACTCTGGCTACCCGGAAGCTCTGGCCAATTGGAAAGTGAAACTGTCCATCCTTCATGGCTCCGAAGAGGAGAAGCGCTCGATCCATGAGCTGTTTCAATTTTTGATGCGGAACATCGGTATGCTCCCCTCCCAATCTGAGGAGTTTGAAAAAAAGTTCCTTCATTTACTCCGACGGCGGCGGGCTGTCTTGGACAACAGCCGAGTGATCCTCACCCTGGGGATCTTTGAAGAGATTATCATGGGGCTACTCTGGAAGGATCCACATCTCTCGGAGATCCATACTTATTATCGTTGGCTCCATTCCTTGATACTCTTTTTGACTTTCTCCGTTTACCAAGAGGAATGTACAAAAAATACAGACTATTCGGGGGACGGTACGGTCCCGGATCCCGCCGGAAATCCAGATATCCATTCTATGCCTTCCCTGTGGCAGACGATTCTCCGTTTTGATGAATTGCTACTAACCTCCCGTTCCCTGGAAGAGTTGTTGACGGATTCGGTCCGATTTATCGTGGAAAATACCCAGTATCATCGAGGCGCCCTTTTTTGGTACTCCTCCGTCACCCGTACAGTGGAAGGAATCTACTCCTATCAGGTGGATCTCACTAAAGTGCGACAGGTGCGGGCATTGGAGTCCAACATTCCGGGAATCGCATGGGCCATCCGGGAGACCCGCCCTATTTATCTGCAGGACGCCAAGCTTTTTTTTCCCCTTTATTATGTAAAGCAATTTCGGCTGACTTCTTTACTCGCCTGCACTTTGTACGGAGAAAACAAGCAACCCGCGGGTTTTCTCCTGCTGGATCAAGACGGAGAGCCCTTCGATCATCCAGATGCCAAAGGACTCCGTCTGCTGGAGTTTTTAATCGCCCGCGTCTCTATGGTTCTACGGGTGAAATTGTATGAGAGCACTCCCTTATCCCCACGACCTCCTGCTTCCAAATTGCTGACCCGCAGAGAGCAAGAACTCCTGCAGATGATCGCTTACGGGTACTCCACCAAACACATCGGTGAGCTCCTCCATATCAGCGAGCATACTGCTGCAGAGTACGCCCAGACCACCCTGAAAAAACTGAATGCCAAAAACCGATCGGAGGCTGTAGCCAAAGGGTTTCGTCTCGGAATTATCCAGTAGGGGTTATACCCAGTTGAAGAACCGGTAAAAATAGAGAAAGAACCTGGGTTCCCAATAACTACCGAGAGGAAAGCTTGGCTCCACCTTGACGCACCCCATCCTGAAATACTATAATTCTACAAAAGAAAAATGAAGTGGAAAAATAAAAAACTTCATTCAAAAAATCTTCAGTCAAGTCTGGTCCGGAGAGGAATCATGAACCATCGTCCTTTCCCGCCCCTCCCATAGGAGGGCAAGTGAACTCCTTTCACCCCAACAACCATGTCAATGGTCCAGTTCGGCGAGCTCGCCGACATCCATCCAAAGGTGGTGTATAACCATGACGACCCTCCTTCATTCAAATATGCAGGTCGGAGACTGGGTAAGAGGAAAAACGAACGAAGATGAATTGTTCCAAGGATATATTGAGTCCATCCAACTGAAAAAAGGAACGGTGAAAATCCGGGTGACCCAATCAGATCATCAGCAGATGATCGGTGAGCTCGCCGCTAGCACTCCGGATCGAATCCGGCTCTTGGAAGAGATGCCACCCGATCAGGAAGGTCATCTCCTCAACTTCATCGACCTCGCTCTGTCCACCAAGGACAGGAAATGGTTTATGGAATTAACCCACACCTTGGAACAAGTTCGCATCACGGAAAACAATAAATTGGTTTCCTGACGGATATATATAAAAAGGGATCCCCGCCGCATGCAAGGCGAGGGATCCCTTTTTTATAACTACAGATACATCTCTTTCACTTTTTGCTGCAATTCTTCATCCTCCAGATACTCATCATAGGTGGTCATCTTATCCACCAGACCTTGGGGGGTGATCTCCATAATCCGGTTGGCCACTGTCTGGACCAATTGGTGGTCGTGGGAGGTGAAGAGAATTGTCCCCGGAAATTCCTCCAACCCCTTGTTCAACGCCGTAATGGACTCCATATCTAGGTGGTTGGTCGGATCATCCAGGATCAGTACATTGGCTCCGGAAAGCATCATCCGAGACAACATGCAACGCACTTTTTCCCCACCCGAGAGGACCTGAGCTTTCTTCATCACTTCATCCCCGGAAAAAAGCATCCGCCCCAGGAACCCACGGACAAAGGTCTCCGATTGATCTGTTGAGTACTGACGGAGCCAATCGACCAAACTGAGATCTACCCCGTCAAAGTATGCATTGTGATCCTTGGGAAAATGGGTGCGGCTGGTAGTGATCCCCCAGTGGATTTCACCGGTATCGGCTTCCAGTTCCCCGGCGAGAATCTGTAACAGGGTCGTCTTTGCCAAACCGTCCGGCCCGACAAAAGCGATTTTATCCCCCTTATTCACTGTGAACCGAAGGTTGTCCAGCACCTTCTCCCCATCCACGGTCTTTGACAGCCCTTCCACCTGAAGCAGATCATTGCCCGCCTCCCGCTCCGGCTCAAAGTGGATGAAGGGATAGCGGCGGGAGGAGGGCTTGATATCCTCCAGGCTCAGTTTGTCCAACATTTTCTTGCGGGAAGTGGCCTGCCTCGCCTTGGACTTGTGAGCGCTGAAGCGCGCAATGAAGGTCTCCAGTTGCTTCCGCTTTTCCTCCATCTTCTTGTTCTTCTCCTTGGCCAGGGACAAGGCCAGTTGGCTGGATTCGTACCAGAAGTCATAGTTGCCCACGTAAAGCCGAATCTCCCCAAAATCGATATCCGCCATGTGGGTGCAGACGGTGTTGAGAAAATGACGGTCGTGGGAGACGACGATCACGATGTTATCAAAATTGAGCAGAAAATCCTCCAACCACCGAACCGCCTGCATATCTAAGTGGTTGGTCGGCTCATCCAGCAGCAGAATATCCGGTTGGCCGAACAAGGCCTGGGCCAAAAGCACCTTCACCTTGTCACTGTCCTCCAGATCCTTCATCTGTCGGGTGTGAAACTCCTCGGGGACACCCAACCCGGACAACAGCTGGGCCGCCTCTGCCTCCGCCTCCCAGCCGTTCAGCTCGGCAAACTCCCCTTCCAATTCCGCCGCCCGCACTCCGTCTTCCTCGGAAAAATCCGGTTTGGCATAAAGGACATCTTTCTCTTTCATGATGTCATAGAGCTGTTCATGGCCCATAATTACGGTTTCCAGTACTGGTACCTCATCATATTGGAAATGATCCTGCTTCAGGACCGCAATCCGCTGACCGGAAGTCACTTGGACCTCCCCTTTATTCGGCTCGATCTCCCCCGCTAGGATCTTCAGAAAAGTCGACTTCCCTGCCCCGTTGGCCCCAATCAGACCATAACAATTGCCCGGGGTAAATTTGATGTTCACATCTTCAAACAACTTCCGCCCGCCAAAGCGCAGGCCGACGCCTTGCACTGTAATCATGGTTGCATCCGTCCTTTAAACCTGATCCATTCCCACCCAATTGTAACATGGAAACTCCAGAAGGGGATGGAAGAAAAGAAAGAACACAATATGTGTCCTGTTATCTGCCACCTGAGGGAGGGATGGGGAGGAAAGGATGAAAGAACTTCATCGTCACAGGCGTGTTGATTCGCCCTATTTTAGGTAGGAAATGGGGTCGGGATTGTGGGGCTTTGATTCGCCTTTGCACCCATAGGGCACAAGTCTCGCCAGGGTCGCTTTCCGCTCCCGGGTCTCGCTATGCGTTCTTTGCAAGAGATCGTAGCCCTCCCACTCTCCCCGTCCCCTCAAGGGATATTTTACGATGGGGGGTAATGGGAAGAGTGAAAGGATCGTTTCGTTCCCGTCATCCATTTCCTGGTTAATCAACAGCTTTGCCATCGTCAATATCGGGAAGGTCTGATCGACCAGAAAGAGTATAAAAAACAAAAAACCGCCCCGCAGGGCGACTTCACTCCTCATCTTCATTCACCTTCCGGATCTTCTCCATGACATCCATCGGACCGTCAAACACGGGACCATCATACACTTGCTCCTGCATCAGGTCGACCTCCTCATCTTCTGGCCCCTGTTCAGGTTGCTTCTCTTCCGCCTGGCCTGTCAATTCCCCGGTCTTTTCATAGATATTCTTCTCGTTTTCTTCTTTCCGTCTCATGTGATCCTCCTAAATGGGTTGAATGGGTTGAGCATAGGATGGCTCCGGGTCCGATGAAATACACATAAAAAATCCAACCGATTGATTGCTTTTACACTTCCCTAATGAAAAACAGGCTTAATGATCCAAATTTCCCATCGGAAGATGGTATTCTACCAGCGACCCTTGCACCCATGCCTTGAAAATTCACTCATTTCCGATAGAATCAATTCCAGAACAGGAGGGGTGTACTTGCTTGAAACAATGCGGCAGTGGGGAACCACTTGCCTGCAATATGGGGAACAACGTTGGCAACGCTGGAGAAAAGACCATCACCAACTGCTTCACTGGGGAAGAAAAGCCTACATCCTGTTGGCTTGGATCCTGATTCCCCTCGCCCTCCTCGCCTGGATCTTCATCCCGCAAGCGAGGCAGGCCTTGGTTCAGTTCTTGTGGAGCTACTACCTGTTGTGGCAGTTTTGGTTCCTCGCCCGCAGCAAGACGATGACCTGGACGGGGACCGCCCGTTTTTTTGCGGTGGGGGCTTGGCTGACCGCCCCTTTATCAGCCTTGATCCTCTACTTTATTCACGGCCTGTTCGCTCAGGGAGCTCTTTCCGTGGGGGCGGACTGGAGCAGTGAAGTGTTGGGGCCCTTCATCGAGGAGACGGTGAAACTGATCCCCTTCTTTCTCCTCTTCCTGTGGACTCGGCGTACGCAACACTTCAGTCTCACCGACTATCTGCTGGCCGGTGCGGCGGTTGGGGTCGGGTTCGACTTTATGGAAGAGATGCTACGGCGTTGGGTGACGGCAGATTCCGGAAGCGGATTCTGGGGCTTTCTGTCGGAGTTATTGTCCGACACCGAGCAAAATTGGGAAATCTTCACCCTGTTTCCCGGCTCCTTTGAAAGCAGTCACGCTTTCTCTTCCGGACATGGGATCTGGAGCGGGTTTGTCACCTTGGCGATCGGACTGGGGATTCATTTGCAGAAGCAGTGGGGAAAGAAGGCCTTCTTCCTCCCCTTGGCGGTCTTCTCCTGGGCGGTATTTGACCATGGGGCCTGGAATGCTCACAGTGACGGGATGCCTTTACTGGCGGAGTTGCTGTATGGACTGACCGGACAGGGGCACTTCTTGAAATGGGTCTTCGTGGCGGCTTTTCTGGGGGCCATCGGGCTGGACTACCTCCGCTTGAATCAGGTGAGAGAAAGGCTCCCTCGCCTCCCCGGTGAACACCGCTTAGAACCCTTGACCGAGCTGTTGACGATTTTGCAGACGATTCCTCGGGGGCGCCAGGTATGGGGCCACATGCTCTTATTCACCCGGGAACGAAGGCGCCTCGGCTTCACGTTGCTGGCCCCCCCTGAGGCGCATCGAGGGACGGAACAGGAAACCTTGCATCAGACCCTACACCGGCGTTTCTTGATTCTGGGGAGTGCCTTGGCGGTGGGGCTCCTGTTCCTCGGGCTCTCCACCGATGTGTGGATTCTGTCCGACAGCCCGGAAGCCTATTTCACAGGCTTGCTGGATCGCTTGGCGGACTGGTGGCAAGGGCTAAACGGTTGGGAAAAGGCAGGAGTCATCACCGCAGTTACTGCACTGGGCGGAATCCTGACGGTAGCGACGGGAGGCGGTTTCCTCGCCGGAGGATTCACCGCTCTCGGTGCCGCACTCACCGCCAACGACATCCTGCAAAACCCAGAGTCGACAAAGGCTTTCCTGAAAGATCCGGTGGGAACCTTGAAACAGTGGGGAAAGGAGCTGCTCCGACGCCCACCCCAGGAAGCCGGGGTCCTTGTGTTGGCTGTGGCAGCGGATCAACTCGCCCGTCGCGTTCCGGTCCTCCGGGTGGTGGATGAGCTGATCCACCGAGGAAAAACCACCCTCCAGCGTTGGGCACGGAGATGGATGCCAGGGCACTCCATGCAAGAGGCGGGCACCGGCGCGAGAGTAGATTGGAACGAGCCCGATGTGAGGCAAGCCCACGGGAGCGGAGCTTCCAACGGACCGGGAGGAGAAGGAAAAGAGCCCGAGAAAAAGAAGACAGGCTGGGAACGCTTTGAAGAAGAAGATCCCCTGCCGGGAAGTCTGGGGACGAGTAAGACCAAGAGTTTGTTTAAAAGCGTTTTGGATCAGGCTTATAAAGAGGATCCCGGACGAAAAACCACCTTCGGGATTCCAGATGATATTGTTGTAAAAGACGGTAGAATCACCATCGTAGAAGAAGCGAAGATGTATTCAAAAAAGGATTTTGAACGGCTGGCTAATCTGGCGGAGGATGATCCTGATCGATTTATTAGGCGAGGTATTCCTGCAAATACTGATGCAAGGCAGATACGCTATATTCAATTCAAAAAACATAAGGAATCCGTCGATTATCTTCTCAACAATTTGGACAAGATTTCCTCGGCCAAAGAGTTAGGAATCACTCACCCCGATACGAAGGTAGAATACATGCTGAAAGTGCCGAAATGGGTTTCCGAAGATGGACTAGAAACAATGAAAAAGGCTTTTGAAGAGCAACTCCATATCACAGTGAAATATCGCCGGATCGACTGGGGAGGGTAAGGATCATGGAAGAGATCGAAAGATGGCTGATGTTTTCCTACTGGGGTTCCTATCTGAAGGAAGATTATATGCAGGTCGGGTTGGATGTGACGGAAATCCTCATGAAGCACTGGGGTCAGGTGGAATGGCTAAGGGGAGCTTTATTTAGCTATGATGAAGGGCTGAAAGATGTCGGTTCCTTCGACAAGATCAGAGATGAGGTCTTGAGTAATCAAAAAAGATATAGATTATATGATGTTACATTCTTCAATCCCACTGTGACAGAAGAAATCTATGTAAACCGGTTGGATATTTTTGATGCAATGTTAACGATTCAAGAATACGATGATCTAAAATATTTCCAAACCGAGGATCCTGCCTTGAATGAACGGAGAACTCAGGAGCTGTTGGATGTGTTCACCGATGTAGCTGGTCTGCCCGCCATAGAAGAATTGTGGATGCCGGATCGCAATTTAACTGCCTTTATGGGCCACCCCGCCTATCTGTATCGTCCCCGTCCGCTGTATGAACGGGTGGAGGATTCGCTTTATACACTGAAGACCAAAGACGAAGTGGCCCGGTTGGTGCAGGAGTTTAAAGCCCATGTGCCTACGGAATGGGTGATCGATTATTTGCAGGATCGCCTAGGAGAGGATGCGGTACAGGAGATGGCGGATGGCAAAGTCCGGGTTCGCTTCTATGACCGGGAACTGACTCGAAGCAAAGTGAACACTCGGGAATTTCTGTGCACCTTTGAGAAAGATGTGGATCAGTTTTGTCGGAAAAGAGGGGTGACGTTGTATAAAGGGGAAGGATCTTAGCTGTTTGGGGACGAACGGGGTCTATTGCTCCCTGTTCATCCTTTTTTGTTGGAGGAGAGGGTGAAAGCTATGGAAGAGATCGAAAGATGGCTGATGTATTCCTTTTGGGGTTCCTATTTGAAGGAAGATTATATGCAGGTCGGGTTGGATGTGACTGAAATCCTGATGAAACACTGGGGGATGGCACGGCTTTTGGAAGGAGCAGCATTTGACTATGATGAGGGAATGGAAGATATCGATTCCATCGACACGATCAGAGATGAGGTTTTGAACAACCAAAAAAGATACAGATTGTACGATGTTACGTTCTTTAATCCCACCGTGACAGATGAAATCTATGTAAACCGGCTTGATGTGTACAAGAAAATGCTGAGAGTCGAAGAATATGATGATCTGAAATACTTTCAAACGGATGATCCTGCCTTGAATGAACGGAGAACGCAGGAGCTGTTGGAAGTATTCACTGATGTAGCCAGTCTGCCCGCCATAGAAGAATTGTGGATGTCGGATCGCTTAACTGCCTTCATGGGCCATCCCGCCTATCTGTATCGTCCCCGCCCGCTGTATGAACGGGTGGAGCATACCCTGTATACGCTGAAGACCAAAGATGAGGTGGCCCGGTTGGTAAAGGAGTTTCATACCCATGTACCGACGGAATGGGTGATTGCTTACCTGCGGGATCGCCTGGGGGCAGATGCGGTACAGGAGATGGCTGACGGTAAGATCCGGGTTCGCTTCTATGACCGGGTACTGACTCGAAGCAAAGTGAACACTCGGGAATTTCTGCGTACCTTTGAGAAAGATGTGGATCAGTTTTGTCGAGAAAAAGGGGTGACGTTGTATAAGGGTGAGGCGTCATAACAGTTTGGGACGAATGGGGAATCAGTTGGTTCCTGTTCGTCCTTTTTTGCAGGACTCAGGC
>NZ_JBNPXF010000020.1:0-66765 GCF_050433445.1 Kroppenstedtia sanguinis
AGATCAACACCGCTTAAAGTTCCGTTGCCCCCATGCGGCAGGCAAGGTGGACTGTCCCCATGGTACGGCATGGTGCTCGAGCTCCAACTACGGGACGGGATGGTACAGAAAGTGGACATTCGTGACAATTTACGGCGTTTTTCCCTTCCGCATCGGGGATCGCGCAACTGGAAAAAGCTTTACGATGAACGGACGAGCGTGGAACGATGTAACGGTCGATTAAAAGAAAACCTCACGACGAACGATCTTCATGTTTGCGGGATTTCGAAGGGAACCACCCACGTGTACCTGAATGCCATCGTTTTATTAGCGACCGCGCTGGCTGTTAAGAAAACTCAGGCTTCCAAAGAAGTAGCTTAAAAAGAGAATCTCCAAAATTCTGCCCGTATGCCCATATCACTTTAGTTTGCGAAAGTGAAAGACTGGTTTCCCTGAGTGTTATTCTGGTTTATTGAACCAGAAAGCCATTTTGCAAAAGGCTCAAGTAAATGGAAGAGCCAATGCTCTGAAAAAACATGACCAACATCACAAAATAGATAAAGTACTGAGGCAATAGTACATCAAAAATCGCAACTAAGACTACACCTATGATAATACCATAGGATAAAATGGTGTAGGAAAGAGCCTTCGACTTATAAATCAGTAATTGTCCCCGTTCGTCTTTTGATTCTTGTTTACTTTCAAACCATGCCTTGTATGATTCACTCACAATGACTGTACCCGCCACAAAAGAATAACCCATTCAAGAATTTCCACTATTGAGTCTCCTCCTCATAATTAAATATAGACGTCAGGGTTTTGTTAAAAGCATGAGAGATCTTGAAAGCCAAGATCAATGAAGGATTGTACTTATTCTTCTCGAAGGAAAAACCGAGAAAGTGGGGAAAAAGTTTTCGCTTAAAGTCTATAAGGCAACTTGGGAACACTCCTATGGTGAACAGACCACCTTTACAGACCACCATGTCTACTTCTACAAATACGATTCCAAGACCAAGAAACATACGATAGAAACCTACGATTTGAAAACCGGCCATTTGCAAAAGCGACAGGAAATCAAAGGAATCACGGAGATGTTGCCAAGACGGGTGCGGTTTCAATCCTATGATTTCATGGTGTTGCAAGAGTCGTGATCCATCGGGAATTTTTCTCCCGATCGTACTGGAGATGGACAGAGGAAGACCACCTCGGGAGCTTATCACCTACAGGTGGTCTTCCTCTGTTTACAGCGCTTCTACCACCTCGCGCAGAATGCGGGCAAATTCCTGCCGCTCTGCTGGAGTTCCTACACTGACACGCAGGCAGCGGTTGAGGGGAGCGACGCCAGGGACACGAATGAAGACTCCCCGCTGCCAGAGGGCCTCTTGAATGGCGGCGGCGCGGTGAGCCTCCCCCGTGTCGATGGCGACGAAGTTGGTGGCGGAGGGATAGGCGGTCCAGCCCAGCTCTTCGGTCAAGGCTTCATACTCCCGGCGGCCCGCAGCTACTTCCTTTACCACCTGTTGGACAAAGAGATCATCCTTCAGGGCAGCCAGGGCACCTGCCTGAGCGATCCGGCTTACGCCAAAGTGGTTGCGGATCTTGTCAAAAGCAGTGATGATCTCTTCCGAGGCAAAGGCGTAGCCGACGCGCAAGCCCGCCATGCCATAGGCCTTGGAGAAGGTTCGTGTCCGGATCACTCCCGAATCCGCAGGATCCAGGGGGAGATGGGCGGCTTCAGGAGCGAATTCAAGATAGGCTTCATCCAGGAGAAGCAGACAATCGGTGGGGAGCTGCTGGCGAAACTCCTTCAGTTCGGCGGCGGTGAACCAGGTTCCCGTCGGGTTGTCCGGATGAGCCAGATAGAGGATACGGGAGCCGGTGGCACGGGCGGTCTCCACCAGGGCATCCAGGTCATTTTTTCCTTCTCGGTAGGGAACCTGGTGCAGACGGCCTCCAAATCCTTGCACGTGATAATGAAAGGTAGGGTAGCTGCCGAGGGAGGCAGTGACCGAGTCGCCGGGGTTGAGGAAGACCCGGGTGATCCAACCCAGCAGTTCATCGATGCCACTGGCCACGGCGATCCTTTTGGTTGGGATGCCGTTGCGAGCCGCCAGCTCCTCCTTCAAATCAAAGCTGAGTGCGTCTCCGTACAAATAATTCTCCTCCAGTGAGTTCTCCATCGCTTTCCGGGCCAAGGGGGACATGCCGAAGCTGCTTTCGTTGGCCCCCAGCCGAAGACGAACCTGGACTCCAGTTCTCCGCTCCATCTCCTCAGGTGGAACAAAGGGTACCGCTGCAGGAAGATCGGCGACAATCTGGGAAAAAGGAGGTGGTTGCTCCGCCATGTCAGATCCCTCCAGGTGATGATGTGATTATAATACTTCTGGATTCTACGGTACCAAAGATTGAGTTGGATTCCCATCTTTTTTGCCAGCAGTGGGCGGATTCCGCCTCGACAGGGAGGGAAGACAGGTGCTATGCTGGTTTTGCGGCGAATATTCTGAAGGTGAATGGAATCATCAAGGGGAGGATTCTTTGCAGAAGTATAGATTGGATTCCATATCTCGAAGAGAAGCACTCCACTGTCTGCTGGATGCGGTCACCTTCCATCCTCGGAGGGAGATCATTCCTGTCTCCGATGCTCGAGGGCGGGTGACGGCGGAGCCGGTGGTGGCCCAGAGTTCGATGCCACCCCACCCGGCGGCGGCGATGGACGGGATTGCTCTCCGGTCGCAGGTGACTCAGGGGGCTTCTCCGACCCACCCCCTCCGTCTCCAGGAGGGAAGAGATTTTTCATATATCAATACCGGGGACCCATTGCCGGAACATGCGGACAGTGTGGTGATGATCGAAAAAGTGAAACTCCTGGACCGGGGAGAAGTGGAGCTGGTCGAACCGGCTCATCCCTGGAAACATGTGCGACAACCGGGGGAGGATGTAGCCCCAGGGGAAGTGGTGTTGTCGTCGGGTCACCAGATTCGCCCGGTGGATCAAGGAGCGTTGCTGGCAGCGGGAGTGAAGCAGTTGAGCGTTTTGCGTCCGCCACGAGTAGCGATCCTCCCCACCGGCTCGGAAATGGTCCCTCCGGGACTTCCCTTGGAACTGGGACAGTTGCGGGAGTTCAACAGCACGGTGTTGGCAGGATTTCTGGAGGAGTGTGGTGCGGAGCCGGACCGCTGGGGAGTGGTGCCAGATCGGGAAGAAGCACTCCGGGAGGCCTTGCTGAGTGCGGCGGATCGATACGACATCCTGGTGGTGAATGCCGGTTCTTCCGCTGGTAGCAAGGACTTTACTCCACAGGTGTTAGGGCAAGTAGGGAAAGTCCTTCTCCATGGAGTGACCACCCGCCCTGGTCGGCCGGTGGTGCTGGCGAAGATTGGGGAGACGCCGGCGATTGGTCTACCAGGGTATCCGGTATCCGCTTATCTTGCCTTTGACTGGTTTGTCCGTCCCCTGATCCGACATTGGTATCGGCTGGGGGCAGAGACTTCTCCTTCACTCCGTGCGCGGTTGGTTCGGGAGGTGCAGGGAGGAACTGGGGCAGAGGACTTTATTCGGATGCGGGTCGCTCATGTAGAGGGCCAGTATACAGCTTTTCCCCTGGCAAAGGGGAGCGGAGTCACCATGTCGGTGGTCCGAGCGGATGCTTGGCTTCGTCTCCCAGTGGAGACGAAGAGGTTGAAGGCCGGGGAACCAGTGGAACTGGAATGGGTACGGACACCGACGGAGATTGAGCAGACCTTGGTGTTGACAGGTTGTGACGATCCTCTCTTGGATCGAGTCGGCGCTCTGATCCGCCGCATGTTTCCCGGTTGGTCACTCTTTCGAGAGTATACCGGATCGGAGGAGGGCTTGGACCTGTTGCAAAGAGGCGGTTGTCACGCTGTTGCCCTCCCAGGTGATCTTCGACAAGAGCTCCTTCCGGGAATGATCCGACTCCGGGTGGCAGAACGGGAGATGGGCTGGATCACCTCCGCGATGGTTCCCACGCCGATCAGGGGAGTGGAGGATTTAATTCGGTCCGGGCTTCGCCTGATCAACCAACCACCGGGATCCCCCATCCGGGAACGACTGACACAGCTTCTGGATGAACGAGCCGAGGGGAGGCGTCCATCAGGCTGGGAGAGGGCGGAAGGCTCTCACTGGAAGGCGGCGGCTTCTCTGGCTGGAGGAACTGCGGAGGTGACAGTGGGTCCCCGGTCTGTGGCCCAGGCCTTTGAATTGCAATGGAAGCCGGCCTGGCGGGAGCCCTTGGATCTGGTGCTATCCCAATCGGTGGCGGAGAGCGCAGGGGGAAAGGTTCTCACCCGAATTCTGAGTTCCCCGGAATTGCGGGAGATGGCGGCACAGTTGGGGGGATATGACGACTCCCAGGCGGGGGAACTCATCACTTCCTCCCTCAGGATGAATCCCAGGGAAAGCAGGTGGGAGCGATGAGCAAAGAAAACAGGACTTGGAGTGATGCCCTGGGTCGTCCGCTCCGGGATCTTCGCATCTCGGTGACGGACCGATGCAATTTCCGATGCCGCTACTGTATGCCGGCAGAGGTGTTCGGCCCGGATTATCCTTTTTTGCCACGAGAAGAGCTACTCACCTTTGAGGAAATTCTACGCTTGGTTCAGTTGTTTGCCACCGGGGGAGTAGAGAAGGTGCGGATCACTGGCGGGGAGCCTTTGCTACGTCGAGACCTGCCCCAGTTGGTGAAGATGGTGAAAGGAGTGGAGGGAATCCGGGACGTGGCATTAACCACCAATGCCTCCCTCCTCACCCGACAGGCCCAACCCCTGAAGGAGGCGGGGTTGGATCGGGTCAATATCAGTCTGGATGCCTTGGACCCTCAGGTGTTTGCGCAAATGAACGGTCATCGCTCGGATGTGCGCAGAGTGTTGGCGGGAATTGAGGCGGCGGAGGCCGCAGGGTTGAAGGTGAAGGTGAATATGGTGGTGCAAAAAGGGGTGAATGAGGATCAGATTTTGCCCATGGCCCGCTATTTCCGGGAGCAGGGATCGATCCTTCGTTTTATTGAATTTATGGATGTGGGCAACAGCAACGGTTGGGATCTGAAACAGGTGGTCTCCAAGCGGGAGATTTTGGAAAGGATCCACCAAGAGATGCCCCTGGAGAAAATAGAGCCCAATTATTACGGGGAAGTGGCGGATCGCTATCGCTACCAAGGCGGTGAGGAGGAGATCGGGGTGATCGCGTCTGTGACAGACACCTTCTGCTCCAGCTGCACCCGTGCCCGCCTGTCAGCGGATGGCCGCCTATACACTTGTCTGTTCGCCACAGAGGGAACCGATCTGCGGGAGCTATTGCGAGGGGGAGCTGGGGAGGAAGAGCTGTTGAACCGGATCCAGGGGGTCTGGTCCCGGCGACAGGATCGGTATTCCGATGAGCGACACACCTTAACAGAGGACTTGCCCCGCAAACAAAAAGTAGAGATGTCTTTTATCGGAGGCTAACAGGAGGCGATTGCTTGGCTGATTTTACTCATTTTAACGAACAAGGACGGGCGCGGATGGTGGATGTATCGGAAAAGGAAGTGACCCGCCGCACTGCCGTCGCCCGAGCCCGGATCCGGATGTGTCCCCAGACGCTCCAGAAAATCCGGCAAGGAGAAATTCACAAGGGAAATGTGCTAGCAGTGGCCCAAGTGGCGGGCATCATGGCTGCGAAAAAAGCCTGGGATCTGATCCCTATGTGCCATCCCATTCCGCTTAAAGGTGCCGACATCCGCTTCCGTGAAGAAGGGGACAGCTTGTTGGTGGTGGAGGCGGAGACGAAAACCGACCATGTGACAGGGGTGGAGATGGAGGCGCTGACTGCTGTCAGTATCGCTTCCCTTACCATCTATGATATGTGCAAGTCCCTCGACAAGTCCATGGTGGTGGAGGAAATCTGTCTGATTCGCAAGACCGGTGGAAAAAGCAAGGATTATCAAAGACCGGGGGAGGAGGGATCAGATGTGGCGTGTCGGAATCGTAACGGCCAGTGACAAGGGGGCTCGCGGGGAGCGGGAGGACCGGAGTGGGGAGACGATCCGGCAGCTGATCCATGAGCCGGATTTCGAGGTGGCCGCCTGGGAATTGGTGCCCGATGAACAGAAGAGGATTCAAGAAATATTGATTCGGATGGCTGACGTAGAGGGGCTGAATCTGGTGTTGACCACTGGCGGAACCGGTCTGTCCCCTCGAGATGTGACGCCGGAGGCGACGCGGGAAGTGATCCATCGGGAGGTACCAGGAATCCCGGAAGCGATGCGGCTCGCCTCGCTCCGCAAAACCCCCTATGGGATGCTCTCCCGCGGGGTGGCCGGGTTGCGGGAAAAAACATTGATCCTTAATCTTCCTGGAAGCCCCAAGGCGGTTCAGGAATGTTTGGAGGCAGTTTTACCCGTGTTGCCCCATGCCTTGGAGACGGTGACAGGGGTCTTTGGGGATCATGGGAACTAAACCGAAAAGTGGATCGAACAGGTGAGGGGCCAACGGACTCGCCTCCAGTTCCGGCTATGGAGGGATCAGACACATTCGAGTGTCCCGGCGAAATTTTCGCCGGTTTTTTATATAATTCAGAGCAGGGATGTAGATTAACCACAAAATAGATGATGGGAACGAAACGATCTTTCGCTCTTCCCGTTGCCCCCATCGTAAAATATCCCTTGAGGGGACAGGGATGGTGGGAGGGCTACGATCTCTTGCAAAGAACGCAAAGGTTCTTCACCGCCCCACTATCCCGTCCTGATTTCCTACCTAAAATATGGCTAATTAACACGCCTGGATTCAAAATGACCCGATATAAGGCTCCGATGGTTCGACAGCCCATTTTGCATGTGGACTGATCGGCGTACCCCGGCATCAGATTCGATCTGCATCTGGTGACGGCACGCAGAAAAATGTTGCAAAAACGATTGACGGAACTCACACACCTATGCTAATTTAATTAAGTACCTGCTTGTGGGGTCATTAGCGATGTGACCTCAAAAGTTTTTAAAAAACCTCTTGCAAATTTGAACGCAATCGGTTAAAATGAAATATGTCGCTTCGAAAGTGTTCCTCAGTAGCTCAATGGTAGAGCGCCCGGCTGTTAACCGGTAGGTTGCAGGTTCGAGTCCTGCCTGAGGAGCCATTCTGCGGAGAGATACTCAAGAGGCCGAAGAGGACGGTTTGCTAAACCGTTAGGGGGTTTTGGCCCCGCGCGGGTTCGAATCCCGCTCTCTCCGCCATCGATTGTAGATCGTAAGGCCCGTTGGTGAAGCGGTTAACACACCAGCCTTTCACGCTGGCATTCAGGGGTTCAAATCCCCTACGGGTCACCATACTGGAAGGAAGTAAGATGTGAGCTGTGGGAAATGGGGATGCATTATGCATTTCTGAATCTCCCCTCTCGCCTCGCGCTTCCTCTTCTCATCTGGACGGTTAGCTCAGTGGGAGAGCACCTGCTTCACACGCAGGGGGTCGGCGGTTCGAACCCGTCACCGTCCACCATGATCTGGTTTCCCGGATCACACACAATATGCGGAGCTGTGGTGAAGTTGGAGTTCACGCCGGCCTGTCACGCCGGAGGTCGCGGGTTCGAGCCCCGTCAGCTCCGCCATTTTAATTATGGCGATCATGG
Source organism: Kroppenstedtia sanguinis (assembly GCF_050433445.1). NCBI lineage: Bacteria > Bacillati > Bacillota > Bacilli > Caryophanales > Thermoactinomycetaceae > Kroppenstedtia > Kroppenstedtia sanguinis. The sequence goes on from NZ_JBNPXF010000020.1 coordinate 7,594, forward strand.
CGAAGTGGTTAACGCACCGGATTGTGGCTCCGGCATCGTGGGTTCGATTCCCACTGGTCGCCCCACTTTATATATTAGTGCTGGGGCGTAGCCAAGAGGTAAGGCAACGGACTTTGACTCCGTCATGCGTAGGTTCGATCCCTACCGCCCCAGCCATTGAATAAGACCCATTAGCTCAGTCGGCAGAGCACCTGACTTTTAATCAGGGTGTCCCAGGTTCGAATCCTGGATGGGTCACCAGTGATCGATGAAAAGACAAATGTACGATGGTGTTATAAATAGACTCGCTCCCGTGTGATAGGATGAGGAAGAAATAATTCTTGACAGTCATTCGAAGGCGTGATAATATAGTTCTTGTCTTTGTGAAATTTCCCTGCAAGAGAGGGAACAGTAGCCTTCGCGGGTGTGGCGGAATTGGCAGACGCACTAGATTTAGGATCTAGCGCCTTCGGCGTGGGGGTTCGAGTCCCTCCACCCGCACCAAAGCTGAATGTGGATCCTGTGCGGTCGTGGTGGAATCGGCAGACACGCTATCTTGAGGGGGTAGTGGCCGCAAGGCCGTGCGAGTTCGAGTCTCGCCGACCGCACCATTTAACACATCAGTGTTTCCGGGGTGTGGCTCAGCTTGGTAGAGCGCCTCGTTCGGGACGAGGAGGCCGCAGGTTCAAATCCTGTCACCCCGACCATCAGTTACATACAATTACATTTTATGCGGGTGTAGTTCAGTGGTAGAACATCGGCCTTCCAAGCCGAATGCGAGGGTTCGATTCCCTTCACCCGCTCCAATCGACCGCAGCCTTCCAGGTTGCGGTTTTGCTATATCCAAAAGATTCTCGGGTGTATCCCATAGGGGCACCTGTGGTACCATGGTGAAGACTGGCCATTTTTTACATAGCAGTGTAAAAAGATTGTGGACGGTGGGGATCGGGTTTTCTAAAATCCATCCGGAGGACTGTTTTTACAACGTCTGCAAGAGCTTCTCCCCCAACCTAGGCTTGTGGAAAGGGGAAAGGCGGAACCCAAATGGGGGACGATCATTTGCGACGGGTGATGAGTGAGATGAAAAAGGATTGTCTGTTTAAAAGTTGTAGCCCGGAGGAAACCCGGTCTCTGGCTCAGTCTGTGGCGAGAGGATTGCAACCGGGAGACGTGATTCTTCTGGAAGGGGATCTGGGTGCGGGAAAGACCACATTTGCTCAGGGAGTAGCTACTGGTCTCGGGATAGGAGAGTCGGTGGACAGTCCCACCTTCACCTTGATCAAGGAGTATCATGGGGGAAGGCTTCCCCTCTATCATATGGATGTATATCGAATCCAATCCCCTGAGGAAGAGCTGGGATGGGATGAATATTTTTATGGTGAAGGGGTCACCCTCGTCGAGTGGGCGAGCCGCATTGCTCCCTGGTTGCCGGAGAAGCGGATTCAGGTAGAAATCACTCATGAAGGGAACTGCCGCCAGCTCCGGATCGAACCACCTGAAGAGGCCTTGGAACGAATCTGCGGGGGGCTGAATCTGAGATGAAGATATTGGCGATGGATACTTCTACCCTGGTGCTAGGGGTGGCGGTATTGGAAAAAGGTTCCCTGCTGGGGGAAGTGACGACCCATCTCCATAAAAACCATTCCGTTCGCTTGATGCCAATGATCGCACACTTGCTGGAAGAACTGGAATTGAAGGTGGAGGACCTGGACGCGATTGCAGTTGCGGCAGGGCCTGGCTCCTATACAGGGATCCGGATCGGTTTTACTACTGCCAAAACGATCGCGTGGAGCAGACAGATTCCGCTACTCCCTGTGTCCAGTTTAGCTGCTTTGGCGATGAACGGTGTTCGGTTTCCTGGGAAAATTGTCCCCCTTTTTGATGCCCGGCGTCATCGGGTTTATAGTGGACTGTTTCAGGGAGATGGAGGCGGGTTAGTTCCGGTGAAAGAAGAACGGGTGACCGATTTTACTAAATGGCTGGAGGAGCTTCGTGAGGAGGGACCCCTCCTCTTTTTGGGAGAGGATGTCTCCAAATTTCGGGAGGAGACGGTTCAACTCCTGGGTGGACAAGCGGTATTCGGCCTGGGAAGGGAAAACGCGGTAAGTGCTACCCACCTTGGGCAGCTGGCCTGGGCTCGTCTGCAATCCAGGGAATATGCAGAGAGCGAGGACGCAGTCCCCAACTACTTGCAACTGACAGAAGCAGAGGCCCGATGGATTCGGTCCCAGGAGAGAGGGGAACCGAAATGAAGGAGCATCCGGATGTGAATTTCCAACCGATGACTCGGACTGACATCCCCGGAGTGCTCGCAGTCGAACAGGCTTCTTTTTCGACGCCCTGGACACGTCAAGCCTTTTACAATGAGTTGGTCCATAATCCGTTTGCGACTTATATCCTAGCCATCACAGAGGAGAAAATTATCGGTTACGGAGGCATGTGGCTCATACTGAATGAAGCTCATATCACCAATATTGCCATTCACCCGGACTGGCGGGGTCAGGGAATCGGAGAGGCCATGTTTGATTATCTGATGTCTTGGGCTCATCTGTCCGGAGCGGAAAAGATGACCCTGGAAGTAAGGGTATCCAATGAAATCGCCCAAAACCTCTACCGAAAAAAAGGATTTCAGGCGACGGGGATTCGACCCCGCTATTATACGGACAATCAGGAAGATGCTCTTATCATGTGGGCGGAGTTGGGTGGTGAAGAGGATGAAGAAGTGTTGGGTGCTGGGAATTGAAACCAGCTGTGATGAGACTGCAGCGGCGGTGGTGGAAAATGGAGACCGTCTCTGCTCCAATGTGATCTCCTCCCAGATGCAAATTCACAGCCGGTTTGGTGGGGTGGTCCCGGAAGTCGCCTCCCGGCGCCATGTGGAGCAGATTACTGTGATTCTGCAACAGGCCTTGGATGATGCTGGGGTGCGGCAGGAGGAGTTATCCGCCATCGCGGTGACCCAGGGCCCGGGCTTGGTCGGGGCTCTGTTGATCGGAGTGGCGGCGGCCAAGTCTCTCTCCTTTGCTACTGGAATTCCTCTGGTGGGGGTGCACCATATAGCGGGTCACATTTATGCCAATCATCTGGTGAAACCCATGCAATTTCCACTGGTAGCTCTGGTCGTCTCCGGAGGTCATACGGAACTGATCTATATGCCGGAGCATAACCGATTTGAGAGGCTGGGTCGGACCCGGGATGATGCTGCGGGGGAAGCATATGACAAGGTGGCCCGGGTGCTGGGCTTGCCCTATCCAGGGGGGCCGGAGATTGACCGTCTGGCTAAACAGGGAACACCGGTGATCGATTTTCCCCGCGCTTGGTTGGAAGCGGACTCCTTGGACTTCAGTTTCAGCGGCCTGAAATCAGCGGTCATCAATTATCTGCATAACACGGAGCAACGAGGAGAACAGGTGAAAAAGGCGGACTTGGCTGCCAGTTTCCAGGAGGCGGTCGTGGAGGTGTTGACGGAAAAGGCAGTGCGTGCCGCCCAGTACAAAGGGGTGCATCACCTGGTGTTGGCTGGCGGCGTCTCCGCCAACTCGGCCTTGAGAGAAGCCTTGGCCGCTCGTTGTCGCCAAGAAGGCATGGATCTCTCTTCGCCTCCTCTGGAACTGTGTACGGATAATGCGGCTATGATCGCTGCGGCGGGGACGTACTGCTTTTGGGAAGGGGAACGGGCAGGATTGGAACTAAATGCAGATCCTAATTTGAAATTAGTGTAAGAACCTGTAACCGGCTGAAAGTGGCCGGTTTTTTTATTTATCCACAACGGGGAGGGGGCGGTGATGAGGGAAAAGGGGGAATTTATTGATTTTAAGCAGATAATCCTGTTCCTAGGGCCCATATTTCATTTGTTTTATGCAGAATGTGGATAAAAAAGCTTTAGTACTTGTGGATAATGTGGATAAGTTGTGTGGATAGATCTATACAAAGGTTTTGCCTGTGGATAAGTCTGTGGATAACCTGTGGATATAGTGTTATAGATATACGACATACTTCTTTTGGCCTGGGGAAGGATAGGAGGAGAGTCTGAGAAACGGGGGTTGAAGGTGAAGGTCAAAAAGACAATAGGGTTCTCTCTCTGTCTGGTCTTGTGGCTGGTTGGCATTCAGGAGGGCCTTTGTGCCCCGCAGACAGCAGATGCCTCCCTCCAACAGGTCTGGTGGTTGAATGTTCCTGGTCTTCGTCTGCAGGATCTTCGTACCCCGGGTCAGCCACATCTGAACTGGATGATGGAACATGCTTCAGTAGGTGCCATGAATATGAAAACAGGAGGCAAAGAGACGCTTCCCAACAGTTATGCTGCTTTGGGAGCGGGTACCCGGGCAGTGGCACCGGCTGATGAAAGCTTTTATGAACCGGATGAATCAGTGGTGGATCATGGGGAGATGGAAAGTACATCCGCTGGTATTCTCTACACCCGTCGCATGGGGGAAGAGGCTCCCGCGGGGTCGGTGGTTTACCCCGGAATCATGAAATATAGGACAGAAAATGAAAAGATTCATTTTACCGTGAAGCCCGGCGCATTGGGAGAGTCTCTTCACCGCAAAGGATTGTCCACCTTGGTGTTGGGCAATCTGGATGAAGGAAATAAACCGGTTCGCTATGCACCATTGTTGACTATGAACAGCCAGGGGATTACACCGGAGGGATCTGTGGGCAAAAAAGTGTTGGCCTCCGATTCCAAAAGGCCTTACGGTGTGAAAAGTGATTATCGACGCATCGGAAATCAACTGTTTTCCTGGAAAAAACCAGGTCTCGCTGTGGTCGATCTCGGGGATTTGTACCGTCTGGAAAAATTCGGTGATACGATGTCGCCCTCGGTGCGGCAAGAGATCCGTCATCAAGTTCTCGCAGAGCTGGATGACTTTTTGGGTGAGGTGTTGGGCCGGGCGGGAGAGGATCGCTTGGTTATGCTCACCTCCACCGGTAGTGGATTGGCAGAGGAAGAAGGGTTGTTTCCTGTTCTGATGTACCAATCCTCAAAAAAGCAGTCGGGACTGCTCACCTCATCTACGACCCGCCGGACCGGGGTTATCAGCAATATCGATATCGCCCCGACGCTGTTGGATCGTATGGGAGTGGAGATTCCTGGAGAGATGTTGGGCCGACCGACTCAAGGGGTGGCGGGAAACAACGGGATGTTTTGGAGTACAGTGGACCGGGTGGAGTCGATCAATCGATTGCGACCGTCGGTTCTCTATTCTTATATCCTGATTCAGATATTGGTTTTGGTTACTGGACTCACGTTGATTTTGAAAAACGGTCGGGGAAAAGGTTGGATGGAATCGGTGTTGTTGGCGATGATGCTGACCCCCTTTCTATTTCTGATTCTGTCCGATGTGACCGCCGGTTCCTGGTGGATGGTCTCGGGGACGTTGGTCTTGACAGGATTGGTATTTTCCAAAGTACTCACCCGGGCGTCCACTCTTCCCTTGCTGTTTTGGGCGGGTTTGCTCGGCTTCTTGCCCGTGGTGGTGGATGGTTTGTTGGGAGGACCGTTAATTCGGCACTCTTTCCTCGGGTACGATCCGATTAAGGGGGCTCGCTATTACGGAATTGGCAACGAGTATATGGGCGTGGTTCTCGGATCCTCGATACTCGCTTGTGCCGCGTGGTTGGAACGTCGTACCACTCTTTCCCGTGGGGTGCGTTTAGGCGTGGGGTTGTTTTTTTTCGCCTTGCTCATCTTTTTTGCGGCTCCCTTTTGGGGAACTAATGCGGGAGGAGCTTTGGCTTCTGCTGTCGGTTTCGGAGTGGCCTATCTCCGGTTTTTCCAGACCAAGTGGAACCGAGGAACCGCTATGAAAATGTTGGGGATGGCGGGGATCGGCCTATTCACGTTGGTTACATTAAACCTCTGGTTTCCCGTGGAAACTCCCACCCATATCGGTAAAGCCCTCTCCGACCTTCAAGGGGGAAACTTTGAAGAAATCGTTCAGATCATCAACCGAAAATTGGAGATGAACCTGAAACTGATCCGCTTCTCCTCCTGGGGGAAAGTCTTCCTGTTGTCTTTGTTGGCGATGGCGGTACTCGCATTTCGACCCGCCGGTGGACTGAAGATGTTAACTCAGCGCTATCCACAGCTGTTTAACGGTTTTACGGCTATTTTGGCAGGATCGCTGGCAGCACTGGCTTTCAATGACTCCGGGATCGTATCTGCAGCTACTGCTATCGTATATGTGGTCATGCCAGTAATGATCATCGGCATTCGGGAATGGACCGGGGGCAGGAACCGAGTGGAGAGGGTGGCTTCCCCTGAAAAAAGCCGTTCTTGAATGGAGAAGCAAACGGGCAAAGACATTTGCCCGTTTTGTTGTCTCTCATGGTAACTTTTGTTTTGGGAAATTCGACAAACCCGGTGTAGAATAGGTCTTGAGGCCTTTAGGGGCAGGAATTCGACCCTTCGATGTATGGGGAGAGGGGGGAGAAGGGGTTTGTCGATCAAAATCCAGCCGGTAGGGGATATGGGGCTCCGGATCGGTTTCGGAGAGCGGATTGATCCGGAGATCAATCGGGAGATACGAAGTTTTGTCAATGAATTGGAACGCCATCCGATTCCTGGTGTGGTGGAGTGGGTACCCACCTATGGTGCCGTGATGGTTTACTACCAACCCTATCGGATTCGTTATCGGGAGTTGTGTCAACAGCTGGAGGCGATCGAGGAGAATCGAGTGCCGGTGACAGAGGAGGATACGCGGGTAGTGGAGTTGCCTGTGGTTTATGGAGGGGAGTATGGGCCGGATCTGGGGCGTGTGGCTGAGAAGAACGGTCTCTCTCCTCAAGAAGTGATCCAGATCCACTCGGATCCCGCCTATCGGGTGTATATGCTGGGGTTCGTTCCCGGGTTTCCCTATCTAGGGGGGATGTCGGAGCGGATCGCCACTTTGCGCTTAAAAGATCCTCGTCCCCGAATACCGGCAGGCTCTGTAGGGATTGCCGGTTCCCAAACAGGAGTCTATCCTTTGGAAACTCCCGGAGGGTGGCGGATTATCGGTAGAACACCGGTGCGCCTGTACGATCCGGATCGGAATCCCCCCGTTCTGTTGCGGGCGGGGGATCTGGTTCGGTTCCGACCGATCTCTGGGGAAACCTATCGGGAGATGGAGGTGGAAGGGCTATGAAGGATTGGAAGCGGGTACAATGGACCGTCGATCTGAACAGTGATTTGGGAGAAAGCTTTGGCAACTATGTGATGGGACAGGACGAAGCGATTTTGCATCATGTCACCTCCGCCAACATCGCCTGTGGATTCCACGGGGGTGATCCCAACGTGATGAGACAGACAGTCCGTATGGCGGCAGAGCGGGGGGTGGCCTTGGGAGCTCATCCGGGTCTGCCGGATTTGCTCGGATTTGGGCGCCGTTATATGGCGGTCGAGCCGGAGGATGTATTTAATATGACGGTTTACCAGGTGGGGGCTTTGCTAAGTTTCGCTACTCTGGAGGGAAAGCGGTTGCAACATGTGAAACCTCACGGAGCCCTCTACAATATGGCGGGGAAGGAACCTGCCGTGGCCGAGGCGATTGCCGAAGCGGTTGCCGCAGTGGACAAGGAACTGATCCTTTTCGGCTTGGCAGGAAGCCAATTGGTGAGCGCAGGGGAAAAAGCAGGGCTTCAGGTGGCACGGGAGGTGTTCGCCGACCGTACGGTTCAACCTGATGGAAGCTTGACTCCCCGGACTCAGCCTGGAGCCTATATCGAGGATCCGGAGCAGGCAGTCCACCGGGTAGTCCGTATGGTGAAGGAAGGAAAAGTGACGGCGGTGGATGGTACCGAGGTGGATTTGCAGGCGGACACGGTCTGTGTCCATGGGGATGATCCCCAAGCTTTGGCCTTTGCGAAAGGTTTGCGCAAGGGGCTGGAAGAACAGGGGATCCGGGTCCGCAGGATCGGAGAGAGTTAATCCCATGATCACAGTGATAAAACCGGGATTGCTGACTACGGTCCAGGATTTGGGACGGATGGGTTATCAGCAGTATGGCATGGTGGTGGCAGGAGCGATGGATGATTACTCCCTCCAGGTAGGAAATTTATTAGTGGGCAATTGGCGCGGCGCGGCAGGCTTGGAAATAACCTGGTTGGGACCGGTGCTCCGCTTTGAGACGGATACGGTGATTGCTCTGACTGGGGCGGATCTGGGGCCACTCCTGGATGGGAAACCGGTGCCTCTCTGGAAAAGCATCTCCATCGAGAAAGGACAAGAGTTGCGATTTCAGGGGCCGGTGGCAGGGATGCGCACTTATCTTTGTGTCGCAGGAGGAATTCAGGTACCCACTGTGATGGGAAGCCGCTCCACTTATCTTAAGGGGCGGATCGGGGGATTCCACGGCCGAGCCTTGCAATCCGGGGATGTCCTGGAGACCGGGCGACCGCTGCAGCTCGCCGACAGGGTCGGCCGACAGCCAGCGGCTTCCATGCGCCCCCGCTACGGGAAAGAAATTCGCTTGCGTACCCTCCCTGGACCCCAGGCCGAGGCGTTTACGGAGGAGGGGCTTCATACTTTCTATCATGCTGATTTTGAAGTGACTCCCCAGTCGGACCGGATGGGTTATCGTCTGGAGGGGCCGGTGATCCGCCACCGCACCGGTGCAGATATCATCTCCGACGCCATCGCCCCTGGGGCAGTTCAGGTTCCGGCAGAAGGACGCCCCATCATCCTGATGGCGGATCGGCAGACCACCGGGGGATACACGAAGATCGCCACTGTCATCTCCGTGGATCTGCCCCGCTTGGCCCAGGCCAGGCCAGGAACCCGGATCACCTTTCACGAGGTGAGTCTGGATGAAGCCCAGGAGCTGGCGATAGAACAGGAAAAACGCTTGAAGATGCTAGAGATCGGAATCCGATCCAAGTGAGGGGATGTCTGATGAACAAAGAAAGCATAGAAGACGTGCGCGCCGCGATTCGCACCGGGGAGTGGGCGGGGCCCACCGCTGGATGGGCCCCTGGGTTTGTTCAGGCCAATCTGGTGATCCTCCCCCAGTCCCAGGCCGCCGATTTTTTACTCTTTTGCACCCGCAACCCCAAACCTTGTCCGCTGTTGGAAGTGACGAATCCAGGGGATCCGGTGCCGTGGAAAACAGCGCCGGGAGCCGACCTGCGGACAGATCTGCCCCGTTATCGAGTCTGGCGTCATGGAGAGTTGGTGGAGGAGCGAAAGGAGATCCAGGATCTTTGGCAGGAAGATGCCGTCGCCTTCCTGGTGGGATGTAGCTTTTCCTTTGAATCTATTCTGTTGCAAAGTGGTGTGCCGGTCCGTCATATCGAGGAGGGGAGAAATGTCCCCATGTACCGCACGTCGATCCCTTGTGAACCGGCAGGCTCCTTCCACGGGAATCTGGTGGTCAGCATGCGTCCCCTCCCTCCCCAAGAGGCGATTCGTGCCGTGGAGATCACTTCTCGCTATCCACAGGTTCATGGAGCGCCGGTACATCTCGGGGATCCTGCTGGAATCGGCATCGAAGATCTGAACCGGCCAGATTACGGAGAGGCCGTCACCATCCGGTCGGGGGAACTCCCTGTTTTCTGGGCCTGCGGCGTCACCCCGCAAGCCGTGGCCGTCGCCAGCCGCCCCGAGTGGATGATCACCCATGCACCGGGACATATGTTTATTACTGAGATGACAGAGAGTGAACTGATGAACTAATGCCCCTTCAGAGAACATTGTGTGGATAATCACAGAAAGGCGAGGACGGTGAGGAGGCGAAGAACCTTTGCGCTCTTTGCAAGAGATCGGAGCCGCCTCACCGTCCTGTCCACGACATGCTGAAAAACAGGATTAAAGTTGCCTGAAGGGGGCCTTAGAAGCGTTGTGATTTAGTGCATTCTTGGACGGTCGGGATTGGGTTTCACATGTCGTTTTCGTTGTTCTGTCGATCCAAAATCACTCCATGTGAACCCCCCTCTCTCTGTTGCTCTAAAATGTCTCACATTCCACGGAAACTTGAATTAACCTGCCACACCCTAAAAAACACCTCCCAAGGGGGTATTTTTGTATGAAAAAAGACCGCTGGATGCGGTCTTATTGTTCGACGATCGTCAGAGTCCCTTCTGCCAGCAAATCTTCCCCCCGAAGGATCTGGATCTTGTATTTACCGGGGTCGTAGAAGCCGTGGAAGTCGCTGTGACTGGTGAATTTCCATTTCAAACTTTTCCAAGTGGGATCTACATCTTCAGTAAATTCCTCAATCAACTTTTCTCCCGGTTGCTTAAGAATCTTCACTTTGATGTATTTGGTATCAAACTTTTCCCCATTGGAGAGTTTGAAATGAAGTGCAAAATCCTCATCATCTCCAAAGTGGCCGCGGGTTTTGATCAAGCCCTTGATACTGTCGTCCTCGGGATAATCCCCGAAGGTGATCTTGGCCACCTTGGGTTCTTTGGGCTTGTCCGCCTCGGCCTTCTCTGGGCTCTCCTCTGTGAGCAGGCCGCATCCGGTGCCCAGGACTGCCATACTGAGGAGCAGCAGGAGGGCCAGGGTACGTTTCATCAAAGGAATAACCTCCTCTGTTTCTGAGTTGAAAGGTGTCGCTATCGGGAGTTGGAGAGTTCATTCTGTTCAGTGTCACGCTGATGGGTGACTTTGTCTTGAATCTGGTTTCGTTTCTCGACGACTTCCTCTTGCAATGCGTCCCGTTGATCGATCGAGTAGCTTTGGAGTGTGTCTCTGCGATCATAGATTCGGGATTGAACCTCACTGATCACATCATAGTCGAAGTCCTGTTTCTCTTTGAGGTATTCAGTGGCCGCATAGAGATGATGTTTCTCCTTTTCCGCCTGTTCGTAGAGAGATTGCTTGAGATCGCCGGCTCGGTCATACTTGATGCTGGATACATATTGGGCCTTGTCGTAATGGTCGCTGGCCCATTTGCCCCATTGGTCATAGAGGCGGTCGTATTCTCCTTCAAAATACTCCTGGAGCCCCACCTTGGAACCGACGGTCTTATAAGTGCCACCACCGGCGTCAGCCACTTTTTTCAGGTCTTTCTGTCCCTTGTTGTCCACATCGAAGCCGATGATGTTGACGACGGCCTTCATATTGGATTCGTTCAGTTCTTCAGCCGCTTTCACCGGATCTCCGTCACAGGTCTCCACGCCGTCGCTGACCACATATACGATATTCTGCACGTTGCTCCCGGTGTGGGAGGCCAGCTTCTCTTGGGCCAACTTCATGGAACCGGCTAGCGGCGTCCAGCCGGTGGGTTGGAACTCAGCCAGAGAATCTTGGAAGGTTTTCCCTTTGTAAGCGCCCAAGGGATAGACCTCTTCGATGCTTTTACAGGAGACTTTTTTATCCGCTCCGGCGTTGGAGCCCTTATGGCCATAGACAACCAGGGAGACCTGGGCGCCTTCCGGCATGTTGGAAGCGAACTCTTTTACTGCCTTTTTGGCCAAGTCCATCTTGACTCCGCCTTTCACCTTGTCAGCCATGCTGCCGCTGGAGTCGAGCAGGATCATGATGTTCACTTCCTGACTTTCCGGCACCTTCAAAGCACGGATGCCTCCGGGTCCGTCCCCCACATCGATGATGGAGGTGTCGAAGGTATCCAAGGCATGTATCGACGGACGGTAATCCTCCGCCATCAGGTTGAGGAGCCGTTTGTGCAATTCATCGCTGTTAACGTACTTAGGGATTTTTTTCAGCTCGGGCCGGATCTTGTTCAGATCATAGGCATCCCCTCCATAGCGGCCGGCTCCCTCCTGAATGTGTTGCAAATCTTTCAGAGCGGAGGGAAGGGTGTCCAATTGGACGGATGATTCCGATTTCCCGGATTCCTTGGCTTTGGACTCCTTTGTTTTGGATGCCGAGGCGTCTTTCTCATCGCTGCCGGCAAAGGGGCTGGACAGAGAACAACCGGTACTGAAAACCAGTACCGCGATCAATAGACTGGTTCCCCAGCGCTTGAGTTTGGGCAATCCCATCATCACCTCTCTTTTCCAAACTTGTGAACACGATTACAATTTTAAACAAAGGCCCGCCCCTTGTCAGTAACCCAAAAGGAATAGTGGATCTTATTCCGCAATTTCTGTCCAGCGTTCTGTTTTTTCCGCGAGGGAAACTTCCAGTTCGGCGAGGCGGCGTTGACGGGGGACGCTTTCCTCCGGCCGGGTGTAAATCTCTTCCCGACACAGCTCTTCCTGAATTCGGGTTTTCTCCTCTTCCAGGGTTTCGATTTCCGCTTCCAGTCGGTCGGCTTCTTCCTGACGGCGGCGCTCCTCTCGCTCTTTCCTCCGTTTTTGCCGGGTCTCTTCGGCATAATCGAGCTTCGGTTTTCCAACGTCAACCTCCAAAGGGGGGCTCTCCTTTTTCTGTGCCAAAAATTCTTCGTAGGTTCCCTTGAAGACCGATAAGTGTCCCTCTTTCACCTCCCAGATCCCCGTGGCCAGTCGATTGATGAAGTAGCGATCATGGGAGACGAAGAGCAGAGTGCCGGGAAAAGACTCCAATCCTTCCTCCAGCCTCTCCTTGCTTTCCAGATCTAGATGGTTGGTGGGTTCATCCATCAGGAGGAGGTTGGCCCGGTTCAGGAGGCGCTTCAGCAGGGAGAGACGGGCTTTTTCCCCGCCACTGAGGGAGGCGATTCGCTTAAAGACTTCCTCTCCGCTGAACAGAAACTGGCCCAGGTAGGAGCGGATTTGTGTCTGGTCTAGCTGAGGATGGGCCTGCCACACCTCCTCCAGAACCGTCTCTTGCTCATTCAATTCTTCCTGCTCCTGATCGTAGTAATCCAGGTGAACCTGGGTGCCGAAGGTGACCGTTCCCGACAGGGGAGCCAGTATATGGGCCAGGGTTTTCAGCAAGGTGGACTTGCCGGTTCCGTTGCGGCCTAGCAAAGCGATCCGCTCTCCACGCTCCAGCTGGAGATTGGTAGGGGCGATCAGGGGATGGGCGGAATCATATCCCACTGTGAGGTCTTCCGTTTTCAACACTTGTTGTCCGCTGGTGACCGAGGGGGTGAAACGGATCGCTGCTTTTTTCCGGTCACCGGGAGAGCGCTGGATCCGTTCCATCCGCTCCAGGGATTTTTGCCGACTCTGGGCTCGTTTGGAGGTGGAGGCCCGGGCCAGATTGCGCTGTACGAACTCCTCCATCCGGCGGATCTCTTCTTGTTGCTGTTCATATGCCTTTTCCTGCAGGAGCATCTGCTCTTCCCGTTGCTGAACATACCGGGTGTAGTTTCCTTTATAACGGGTGATACGGTTACGATCCAATTCATAAATGACCGAGACGATCCGGTCGAGAAAATAGCGATCATGGGAGACGACCAACAAGGCCCCAGGATAACTGTCCAAGGTCTGTTCCAGCCAGGCGAGGGCGTCCATATCCAGATAGTTAGTCGGCTCATCCAGGATGATCAGGTCTGGCTGTTCCAGGAGCAACCGGGCCAGAGCGAGTCGGGTTTTCTGACCGCCGCTCAAGGTGCGGACCGGTGTGTCTTGCCAGTGGAGCCCGCCGAGTCCCAGACCGGTGAGGGCACCTCGGACTTGGGCTTCATAGCTGTATCCCCCTGCTTTTTCAAAGGATTCCTGCAAGCGGGCGTACTGTTCCGTCACTTGGAGGTAGCGTTTCTCCGCAGCGATTACAGAGGATCGGCCCATCTCCTGTTCTAAATTTCGCAGTTGGCTCTCCATCTCTCGGAGATGGTGGAAGGCTTTCATCACTTCCTCCCAGACGGTCCCCTCCGTCTCCGGCTCCATACTTTGGGCCAGATAGCCGATACGGGCCTTTTTGGGGATGTGGATCTCGCCACTGTCCGCGGGGATGTGGGAGGTGATCACTTTCAAAAGGGTGGACTTTCCGGCCCCATTGGGTCCGATCAGGCCGACCCGTTCTTTTTCTTCGACTTGGAGGCTGATCCCCTCCAATATGGGAGTTGCGCCGAAGGATTTGTAGATCTGATTGACTTGCAGGATACTCAATATCATTCACCTCTTCAGTTACAGGCCGTTCTCATTGTATCCCATGCAAGGCGGGGAAAAAAGAGGGGGAAAGCCTGTCTGTGGTACAATCGGTGTAAAGATTCGGGTGCAATGGAGGGGGATCATCATGGCTACCGAAAAAGAGGAGTTGCGCAGCTACCTCCTGGGATCCGGTGGTGGTTATTACGATCGATTCTTCGCTGGTCCAGGCAAAGAAGCGACCCGTATCGGGGTGGCCTACTCCTTGCAATGGGTGCCCACGGTTTACCCCGAGCCCCATGATCAAGCCATGGACGGAGTGGTGACGTAGGAGGGTGTTCGGGTTCTGGGGGAAGGAGGAAATGAGGATGAATGGAGTTGAAGCCTATCCCGAATTCGGGGAAGGTTTTTTTGGATCTTTACAGCAGTTGAGATCAAGGGTATAAAACATATAATTTTAAAAAATTAACTACATACTCCTTGAAAAAAGCTAAAAAACATGTGAATCATCGTCGAACGATGTCGGAATTTTAAAAACAAAAACAGAGGAATTTGCGGTATTATTCTAGCGGGCTTGGAAAAAGAAAGGCGGCAAAAACCTGGATTATGATGGTGGTCCTTCTGTGTGGCCGGTGGACTTGATTAAAAGCAAACATACCGTGGCGTATTACAACAAATAAGTAACTAAGTAATTTTTCTGTGGGGGACGATGTCCCCAAACAAACGATGAAAAGAGAAAAAAGAGTCGATCTTCCGATCATCCGCGATACGAGTGTGAGTGACTTTGTTCTGCTTGAGAAAAGATAATCAAGGGGGTAGCAAGGTGCAGATTGAGATGGGACACATACTGGTGGACTTTCCAGTCACTTCTTTCCTGGTGGGAATTCTGTTTCAAATATGGCCGAAGCGTCTTTGGCTGGGTCCTCTACTGGCAGGTTTGTTCCAGATCTATATGGTATTCTATTTTGGTGATCTGGAATATTACATGTGGGTCGTCATCAATGTTGTTGTCAGTTTCATCGGAGCTTTGATGGTTTATGGGATCCAGAGAACCATTTTAAGGAGCAAGGACAAGAAGAAAAAATTGGACACGTAAGTCATCATCATAAACTGGCTTGTTCCGGATTTGTTTTCTTCGTTGTACTATGGCAGGCATTCCGGACAGCGAAGCAACGGTTTTTTGATCCTTTCAGCAAGGTGGATTTGCCGGTTCCGTTGCGACCCAACAGAGCGATTCGATCTCCCCGCTCCAGCTGGAGATTGGTAGAGGTGATTAGGGGCTGAGTGGTACAATCGGTGTAAAGATTCGGGTGCAAAGGAGGGAAATCATCATGACTACCGAAAAAGAGGAGTTGCGCAGCCGTCTACTCTCTTTGCGGGAGGGGATGGATCCAGTCGTCGCTAGGAGGGAATCTGCCGCCGTTTGCGGGGTGTTGGGGGCGGAACCTGTCTACCAGGAAGCACACAAAATTCTTTTTTATATGCCGCACAAAGGGGAGGTAGATCTCCGACCCTTGATGGAACTGGGCTGGCGGGAGGGGAAACAGGTGATTCTCCCCCGATCGGTTCCCCGCACCCGGGAACTGGAGTTGTACTGGATTGAAAGCTTTCGGGAGGTGTCTCGGGGAGCCTACGGGATCCAGGAACCGGTGCCAACCGATGGCAACTGGGTCGCACCGGAGGAGGTGGAGCTGGTGATGGTGCCGGGAGTCGGCTTTGACCCAGCCGGCTATCGTCTGGGATACGGTGGAGGTTATTATGATCGATTCTTCGCCGGTCCAGGCAAAGGAGCGACCCGTATCGGGGTGGCCTACTCCTTTCAATGGGTGCCCACCGTTTACCCCGAGCCCCATGATCAAGCCATGGACGGAGTGGTGATACCGACTGGGATCCAGTTTGTAGGGGAACGAGGCAGAAATGAAAAATAAGAGTGGTCGACGGTCCGTGGTATTACCCTCTTGCGGTAGACACTGAAAAAAGTCCATCTTTTACAGATGGACAAATGCGGCCAGATCCCTAATTTATAGACACAAAAAAACCAGGTTAAGCAACGAGTGTACTTCACAGGTGTCAACTTGTTTTGTTTCAATTGAATTGGCTGTTCGTTATAGAACAAAGTGTTTCTCCTCAAGTGGGAAACAGGAATTGTAGAACATCTGCCTTGCCGCGATATATGGGTGTTAAGACCACTCGATGAAGCATGTCGTGGTAAGCTTGGGATGTATACTGGAGTCCTGAGGGCCGTTCCGGAACATCCTTTTTTTTGAGATTGTTCCACTGTCTGAAGGACTAGGACATTATGGTTTCACTTGTGGACTAGAAGCCACGGTTTCGTTGTTAAATAAATCCATGACTACAGAAAGGTAGGGCCATTGTTGCCACAAAAGAACATTCCTTTAAAAATTTTGCTGTTCATGGGTTGGGTGTGATTTTTGATTTTGGCGTCGAAACCCTAAATTGAAAATAAACCAAAGTATACCTACCAGAGCCAATAAGAAAGCAAAGAATAATAAAAAAGACTTTGCTTCCACATAATCCACCAGAAACCCAATTAGCGCTAGTGATGCAGGCATTCCTGCTTGTTCTATAGTCCCGAACACCCCGAAGATCCTACCACGATATTTATCATCCACTTCGGTTTGAACATATGTGATATTGCTGATTCCAACAAGAGAAGATCCTGCACCGAAGAGAGAGGAGAAGATACATGCGACCAAAAGATTATTCGATAAGGCAATTCCGCCCATGGAGATAGCCATAACAGACAACCCAATAATAGTGAAAGATCTGGTATTTAGGTTCTTGCCGAACTTTGAAATAAACGCACTGATAACGATTGCTCCAATTGATAAGGAAGCGAAAAATGTTCCGTATCCCTTTGCCCCTTCGTTCATTTCCTGCATCTTCAGCGGCATTAGTATTTCCAAAGGGCTATAGCTTACGTTCATTATAAAAAAAATGATAGGTATCATTAAAAGTAATTTCGTTGACAGAAGGTAGTTAAAGCCTTCTTTGACTTCTAACCATACTCCATCGCTAGTTTTATGTGGGTGCTTTATTTCAGGAAAATCAATGATCATAAGAAGGAATGACATAATAAAGAAGGAAAATCCATTAATCAAAATTGCTGGTATGGATCCTAACCAAGAGACGATAATGCCGCCGAACATAAAGCCTAACAAGCTTGCTATTCGTGCGGTTGTGCTATTTAAAGCATTTGCTCGAGCAATCTCAGATGATGGGATCAGACGGGGTAACAACACTGCAAAAGATGGCCTATAAATAAGGCCTACGATCCCAAGAAGAAACGCTGTTCCAATGATCAATAACACATGAAGAAGATTATAAAAAGCAAGCCAACAAATGAAGAACATGCCACCGGCTCTAATAAAATCGCCAATTACAAGGTACTTCTTCATGTTAATTCGGTCGACAATAGCTCCTGCAAAAGGGCTGAATATATACGGCAGAGCTGCAGCTGCCATCGTGATAGCAGTGTACTTTGGAGAACCTGTTAAATCCAATATTAAATAAGATAGCGCAACAATATACAAAGTGTTTCCAACAGCTGATTGAGCATTTCCTAACCATAATAAAATAAAGTTTCGATTCCATAGTTTTCCTTCGCCCATTATTATCCTCCTGAACCAAATAGTAAAATCGTTGCGGAAAAAGTTGTTAGCGGAATTTGCTTCTTAATGTCGGTCGAAGTATACCAAAAGAGCAATCAAATTGGGATAGAGGAGAAATACGTATGTTCCGAAAAAATTTAACAATCGTCTAATATGTGTAAATATTTTCATAGCGATAAGTTTCCCAACTGAACTCATCATTCCGTTAATGACTCGTGCCCGCCTCTTTCCTAAAGTATTTGGAAAGGAAACGAAGTGAAGCTTTTTGACTTACTATGTAGCAGAGACTTCTTTCAAATTCATTTTTACTGGCCACCCTGGTCACAGGGAAAGCGGAAACCAAGGCGGGACGTCGTTTGTTAGAGCAGGCCCAAGGACTTCTGTTATCTTTTCATTCCCGTCGGAAGCTGGCGGCTTTTCGGATAAATATTTCTTAGCCGATGTCATCGATCTGTTTTTCGATCCGTACATTCCTTTGATTAAGCGAGCAAGTAGAACTATTTCCTAATTTCTGCATGGAAGGCCGAACTATGACATGGACTACGAAAGGCTCTGAGACGAGTTCTTTCATAGTCCAAAGTCAGGTCATCCCTGGCGGACATCACGCAAATCCTCTAGCGGATGGCCCATTTTCTCCATTCTTTTCAGTACTCTACTCTACAACCTACCCGACATTTCTCCATCATTTTCATTGAATTTATGTACACTGTTGGACTGAATCCATGTTTCATAATGTTGAAGGAGATACAACTGAATTTTGATACCTTACTAACTTTACTTTACTTAACCAATATCAGGTGTGTTGATTAGCCATATTTTAAGTAGAAAATAAGGTCGGGATGGTGGGGTGGCGAAGAGCCTTTGCGTTCTTTGCAAGAGATCGTAGACGTCCCACCATCCCCGTCCTCTCAAGCAATACTTTACGATGGAGGCAATGGGAAGAGCCAAAGGATCGTTTCGTTCTCATCATCCATTTTATGGTTCAACAGCCTCGATATAATGCTTGTTCATCTTGGCATATATTATCATACGCAACAGGGAACATCTTGCGAACCTCATCAGGGTAGCAGAAAGAGGTGGAGCCGATCTGCGTCCACAGTAGAATACTTCCCTTGTCAAAACATAAGATCTAATATCCTCTTTTGCGAAAAGGAGTTATACCGATGAGTATTGGATTTTATGTAGGAAAAGATTTGACAGCGGATGGCTCCACATTGCTGGGAGGGTTTGGCCATGAGCCCTCCAGCCACTGGATTGATATCATTCCGGCCCAGGATCATCCTGAAGGTTCCACAACCCAGGTTGGAGTGACTGAGGAGGCAGAGATTCCTGGAGAACGGATGGAGATCCCCCAGGTGAAACATACGTACAAATTTATCAGTTCCTCGTATTCTGAGTTTGAAGGATTTCCACCTCCATTAACGAATGGCGGGTTAAACGAACATGGAGTGGCGGGACGGGACATTTGGTCCGATTCTCGCCAGGAATTGGTGGACATGACGCCAACACCCCAACGTGGGCCGAACTATAGCGATCTCGCACGGATCGCCATGCAACGGGCCAGGACAGCTCGTGAAGCTGTAGAAATCATCGGCGATCTCATCAATCAGTACGGGGAATCCACGTACGGGGGAAATTCCCACCTCTTTGCGGATCAGAACGAAGGATGGGTGATGATTGAATACGCCGGGGGGCAAGGATTATGGGCCGCCGAACGGTTAGGACCCGATGAAGTACGTGTGTCTTACCCAGGATATATCCATAACTTCCCCATCGATTTTAAACATAATGAAAACTTCATGGGCTCCGACAACATTGTTGAATTTGCAAGAGAGAAAGGTTGGTGGGATCCACAACGGGATCACCCCGATTATTTGAATCTACAAAAAGTCTACGGAACCCCGTTTCCCGGAGAAGGCGTCAGTCAAGAAGAAGATCCCTTTACAGCCATGCGCGTACCCCCGGAACGTGAACAAGAGCTGGCTACACTGATTCCAGTTCGTCTGAAAGATATGCTGGCACTGGTACGTGATCCCCGCTGGTCCAATGATCATTCCGGTTATGGGCAGGAAGCTCATATTCGTCCCCACGTACATCGCCAGTTACAGACTCTCTGGATTGCCGTTACCGCAGCGGTGACCACCCCATATGTTCCGGTTCCTATCGCGACGGACCCGCTGGCGGTTCCCCCGGAATTTGTTCAACATCGGTATATGACAAAGTATTCGGATTCGGAATATCTAAGTGCAGATTATGCACCTCAAGAGGCCACAAGATATGCAACACGTGAATTTAAACGATTGCTGTATTTTACGAGCGAACATCCAGAGTACTTCTTACATCCGGTCACGGGGAAAATCGAAAAGTTGGAGCAAAAAATGCTAGAAGAACATCGAGAACTGGAAGCAAGAGTTCTCCAACTCCTGGCCTGCCACAGACAGGAGGATGCGCAGCAATTAATCAATGGGCAAGTACAAAAATGGTTTTTAAAAAGTCTTCGTTTGGGGATGAAATTGACAGAGGAGGTTGAATCTGAAATACGGAAGCGGTTTGGCATTCGGATGCCTAAAGATACGGCACCCCCGGGTGAGACCACTCCTCCTTGGAGCCAGTCGATGGTACAGGAATCAAATGAGGACATGGTCACTTGCTACGATCCCAGGTTGGATGAGTATCCTCGTAGGTTTGGAATTTACAGCAAAAAATAAACACTTCCTTGGCCACGGGAAGTGTTTAGGGGTGGCAGGTCGTTCAACAATGGGCAAAATCTATTCTTCCTTTACGAAGCAGGCCAGCAATCCTAACTTTTCCTGCAAGCGACGGAGCTCTAGCTCCCAAAACGTGAGGTCGGCAGTCCAGACTTCGGCGCTTTGCCGATGGCCAGCCGCCATGGCTTGATCCCGAAGTTCTCTTCCCTCCAGGATTTTTTTTGTTAAAAAAAGTGCTCTTTGTTGTTCACGATAGATCTGAGACAAGGGAATCTTCCTTTGCATAAAAATGAAACAGCCCACAAATTGCGGGCTGTTGAATAGAGGATAAGGGAATAATAGTATGGATGAGTCCGCGGATGGACATGTTCAGTTTATTCCGGAAACGTCCCTGACACAATACGACAGAAGGCGCATTTTGCTAGGTGATTCAGCTATCCTCCCCGGGTTGGGTCCCATAGCCGAAGGGTTTAGATGGGGTTCGAAGTGAAAAGGATTAAGATCTAGTGAATTCATACACAAAACCGCGTAAGGTTGATAAAATATAGACACGGACAAGGGTGTGGATTTACCGAACAGGATGTGGAAATTGCAGACGAGCAAGGTGGGGGATGACGAGATTGGCCTTTACACGCAGGGGACGATGAGCCAGATGGGCTGAAGCTCTAGAAGCGTTGTGCAAGATCAATGTAAATCATAACGCTTCTAGATGAAGGTAGCTATCTAACGCGAGACCGGTGTTGCCCTTTTGTCTGTCTCATGAGAAGGGAATCCATCCCCCATAGCGGAAGGGGAGACGAAAAGTGAAAAGCTCCTTGCGGGAAGTGCATGTGACAGAGGCGGTGGGGAGGGTGCTGGCACATGACCTGACCCAAGTGATCCCAGGACAGTTTAAGGGACCCCGTTTTCGAAAAGGACACGTGATTCGGGAAGCGGACTTTGAGGCGCTTTTGTCGATTGGCAAGGAACATATCTATGTGATGGAATTGGCAAAAGGGGAACTTCACGAGAATGATGCCGCCCGTCGGATTGCCCAAGCTGTCGGTGGACCCCAGCTGACTCTGAGTGCGCCAGCGGAAGGTAAAGTTCAGTTGAGTTCCAATCGGGATGGACTTTTAAAAGTGGACGCCGCCCGGGTTCATGGGATCAATGAGGTGGAACAGGCGGTTTTATCCACTCTAAAAACGGATATACCGGTTCAAAAGGGAGAAGTTGTGGCTGCATCGAGGGTGATTCCCTTGGTTTACCCTGAGGATCGGATCGAACAGGTGGAGCGAATCGCTGCAGAGGGGGACAGGCCGGTGCTGGAGGTGCTCCCCTTCCGGCGCTTGAAGGTGGGAGTGGTTACCACAGGCAGTGAAATCTACCATGGGCGCATCCAGGATCGGTTTGGCCCGGTGGTTCAGGAAAAGCTTCAATCCTTCGGTTCCACTGTGATGGGACAGACATTGGCCGGCGACGACAAGGAGTTGATCCAATCCCAAATTTGCGCCTTTGTGGATCGGGGAGCCGATCTGGTCCTGGTGACCGGAGGCATGTCCGTCGACCCTGATGACCGGACCCCTGGTGCGATTGCGGCGATCGGCGCAGAGGTGGTCAGCTATGGCACTCCGATGTTGCCTGGATCCATGTTGATGATCGCCTATTATCGGGAGATTCCGGTCTTGGGACTCCCCGGTTGTGTGATTCATGATGAGTACACCTCCTTCGATCTCTTTTTGCCTCGGATCCTCGCAGGGGAAAAGGTGAAGCGGGAGGATATTGTCCAGTTGGGTTACGGCGGGTTGCATTCATGTTGACCTGATGTACTAAGAGAACGTCTGTAAAAGCCCGACGGATATTTCGGAGGCATAATATGTCAGATATGAAAATTCCCCAGGTGACGGCCAAGCGGTTACCCCTTTATTACCGCTACCTGGAGAAACTGCACATCATCGGAAAGCAACGCGTCTCCTCGTCGCAGCTGAGCGATGCTTTGCAGATTGACCCCGCCACCATTCGCCGGGATTTTTCTTACCTGGGTGAACTAGGTAAAAAAGGATATGGATACAATGTCAACTATTTACTGCAATTTTTGCGAGAGTTTCTGCGCCAAGATGAAGTGACCCATGTGGTACTGGTGGGAGTGGGTCATTTGGGCACTGCATTGCTGGGATATAATTTTTACCGGAGTCACAACACCAAGATTGTGGCGGGGTTTGATACGGACCCGAGTAAAGTGGGAACCGCGGTGGAGGGAATCCCTGTATTCTCTATGGATCGTTTTTCCGAAATGAAAGAGTTGCACAATGTGGAAGTGGCGATTTTGACGGTTCCGGCGGCTGAGGCTCAGGTCACCACCGATCGGATTGTGGCAAGCGGGATTCGGGGTATCCTTAATTTCACGCCATCCCGGCTGACGGTGCCGCGGAATGTTCGGTTACATCATATCGATCTGACCGTTGAACTACAGACATTGATCTACTTTCTGAAAAATTTTCCCCCGGAAGAGGACATCCCTTCCGAAGAGGATGAGCCTACAAGTGGACAAGACTGACAGGCGGGTGGAAAAGGGAGAGGGAAGGGACAACCATGAGTGGTGGAGAGAAGCATTGGACCGAACATCTAGGTGAACTTCGCAACAGGATTCTGGTCACTTTGGCCACTTTTATCATCATGTTGATCGTGGGCTTCCTGTTTGCCCAACCGATGATCCAATTTATGAAAGAGGATTTGCTTCAGGGGTCCCTCAAAGAAACCCTGCAGTTGCATATCTTTTCTCCGGGGGAAGCCCTGGCCATCTATATGCAGTTCGCCTTTGTAGTGGGGGTCACCTTCACACTTCCGATCGCATTGTACCAAGCCTGGTCCTTTGTCCGGCCGGGATTGACATCTCGGGAACAACGGGCGACCTTGCGTTACATTCCGTTTGCCGCCTTTCTTTTTATCCTGGGACTCCTTTTCGGTTATTGCTGGATCTTTCCTTTCCTCCTCAACTTTATGTTCAAGTTGACATCTTCATTGGGGGCGACGGAAACCTACGGAATGTATGAGTTTTTTCGCTTTATGTTCCGGATCGTGTTTCCGATAGCCGTTTTGTTTGAAATGCCGGTGATCATTCTGTTCTTGACGAGAATCCGGGTGTTGAATCCGAATCTTTTGCGGAAAGGGCGTCGCTTTGCGTATCTGCTCATGGTGGTGTTGGCTGCCTTGTTGACGCCGCCGGATTTTGTCAGCAACATCTTAGTAAGTATTCCGCTCATTCTTCTTTATGAGGTGAGTATCTGGCTGTCGGCACGGGTCTACAAACAGATCGAGATGGAAGATGAAGAGTGGGAGCGTAAATGGAGAGAACAGGAAAAAGAAGATCTGGATGACGGATGGTAAGAAAAATGTGGGAAGGGGGGAAGCCCTCTTCTCCTTTTCTTGTCAGTGAAACTGCAAAAATCTTGATTCAGGTCTGAGACTGTTGATTAAGCAGAAAATAGTCGTCAGGGAGTCGTGTGCTGCCATAGCGAGACCAGGGAGCGGAAGCGACCCTGGCGAGACTTGTGCCCTATGGGTGCAAAGCTTTTATGCACCACAGGCACAACAATCTGAGATAGAGGAAGTACCACAGGCACAACAATCTGAGAAAGGGATGACATCCTACCCAGGGTAGAATCTGGGAAGAGGGTGCTGAGGGGCCATATTCATCCTGGTGTGGCTTCCGTCTTGCCTCTGCCCGATGACAAGATTCCCTCTCCACTTCCTTGGGGGATGGCATGATCCCTGATCCAAGTCGGAATCGGCGATGGATCCGGGCAGGGACTTCCTTCAGCTACTGCTACTGCAGTGAATAATTTTTTTTAGAGGAGGTCTTGCAAAACGAAGTCAGTGGAGATATTATGTAATTGGTGTTAGCACTCAGGCCTGATGAGTGCTAACAGAAAAACATTTCACCCATAAAGGAGGGTGTACAGACGTGATCAAACCTTTGGGGGATCGAGTCGTTCTGCAAGCTATCGAACAAGAAGAGAAAACGGCTAGCGGCATTGTTCTGCCGGAGACGGCCAAGGAGAAGCCTCAGGAGGGCAAAGTGGTTGCTGTGGGCTCTGGCCGCTATGAAAATGGACAGAAAGTCGACCTCGAAGTCAAAGAGGGGAACCGGGTGATCTTCTCCAAATATGCGGGTACGGAAGTGAAAGTGGGAGACACGGAATACCTCATTCTGCGTGAAAACGATATTCTGGCTGTTCTCGACTGATCTTTCCACCCCGTCGAATAAAAACCCCTACATAGGAGGGAGAAGGAACAATGGCGAAAGAGATCAAGTTCAGTGAAGAATCCCGCCGCTCTCTGCTGCGCGGTGTGGATGCCCTGGCTGACGCCGTCAAGGTGACGCTTGGGCCTAAGGGACGCAATGTGGTGCTGGAGAAAAAATTTGGTTCTCCGTTGATCACCAACGACGGCGTCACCATTGCCAAGGAAATCGAACTGGATGACAAGTTTGAAAACATGGGTGCGCAATTGGTGAAGGAAGTGGCCACTAAGACCAACGATGTGGCTGGAGACGGGACCACCACTGCGACGGTATTAGCCCAAGCGATGATCAGTGAAGGTCTGAAGAACGTCGCCGCTGGCGCCAACCCGATGGTGATTCGGCGCGGGATTGAAAAAGCGGTCAAGACGGCAGTCGATGAGATTAAGAACATTGCCAAGCCGGTAGAAGGCAAAGAGTCTATCGCCCAAGTGGCAGCCATCTCTGCTAACGATGATGAAGTGGGTCAGCTGATCGCCGAAGCGATGGAGAAAGTGGGCAACGACGGCGTGGTCACAGTGGAAGAATCCAAAGGGTTCCTCACCGAACTGGAAGTTGTCGAAGGGATGCAGTTTGATCGCGGCTACATCTCTCCCTACATGGTAACCGACAACGACAAGATGGAAGCGGTGTTGGACGACCCCTACATTCTCATCACCGACAAGAAAATCTCCAATGTGCAGGAGATCCTGCCTTTGCTGGAGCAGGTGGTTCAACAGGGCAAACCCCTCTTGATCATTGCGGAAGATCTGGAAGGGGAAGCACTCGCCACCCTCGTGGTCAACAAACTGCGGGGCACCTTTAACGCGGTGGCTATCAAAGCTCCAGGCTTCGGCGATCGCCGGAAAGCGATGTTGCAGGATATCGCTATACTGACCGGCGGCCAAGTGATCACCGAAGATCTGGGTATGGACCTGAAGAGTGCCGACTTCAGCGTACTGGGCCGTTCTCGTCAAGTGCGTGTCACCAAAGATGACACGATCGTCGTCGATGGTGCCGGGGACCGTGGTGAGATCAGCAGCCGTGTGAACCAAATCCGGCAACAGCTGGAGGAAACCACTTCCGAGTTTGACAAAGAGAAACTACAAGAGCGTCTGGCCAAACTCGCTGGCGGCGTAGCCGTCATCAAAGTGGGTGCCGCCACTGAAACCGAACTGAAAGAGCGTAAACTTCGTATCGAAGATGCTCTTAACTCCACCCGTGCCGGTGTGGAAGAAGGCATGGTTTCCGGCGGTGGAATCGCTTTGGTCAACGTCATGCACGCGGTGGAAAACTTGAAGAGCGAAGATAATGATGAACAAACCGGGAT
This sequence comes from Kroppenstedtia sanguinis, assembly GCF_050433445.1. Lineage (NCBI taxonomy): Bacteria > Bacillati > Bacillota > Bacilli > Caryophanales > Thermoactinomycetaceae > Kroppenstedtia > Kroppenstedtia sanguinis. The sequence goes on from NZ_JBNPXF010000020.1 coordinate 33,406, forward strand.
CAACATCATTCGTCGATCCTTGGAAGAACCGCTTCGTCAAATCGCCTTTAACGCGGGTCTCGAAGGCTCCGTAGTGGTGGAACAGGCTAAGAAAGAAAAAGTGGGCATTGGTTTCAATGCCGCTACCGGTGAATGGGTAAATATGATCGATGCCGGAATTGTCGACCCGGCCAAAGTAACCCGGTCTGCCCTGCAAAACGCAGCTTCCGTGGCGGCCATGGTGCTGACCACCGAAGCGGTTGTGGCTGACAAACCGGAAGAAGAAAGTGCTTCTGCTGCTCCGGATATGGGTGGCATGGGCGGTATGGGCGGTATGATGTAACCATCCCCCATAAACGATGTAACCATCCCCCATAAACATGGATGTATTAAGGTTTTTATTTAAAAAAGCAAGGGCTTAGCCCACAATTTGCCCATATAGGGTAGGTTTTGAGAGGCTTCCCATGAGTTCAGCCAACTTTTGGGAAGCCTCTTTTTTCTTCTTCTCGATCGAGCTTGCACCTTGATTCAGATTTCAACGTCAAATACCTTTCCCGGATCTGGGAAACATAAGGGCATCCAAAGCTGTGGAAAGGTGATACCATGGATGAAAATCAGGGACACTCGCCGATTCAGGCAGGAGACATCGTTTATGTAATGGTGCGAAATCCTCACGCGCAAGACGTGGCCAACATACAGGAAGCCGCAGTGGTTCGTGATCCAAAAGGAGCTGGCGATTTGAGCCTGTTCTTGTACGAAACCCACTACCCCATGAATGAAGAAATTGCGGTTTACCGTACGGAAGAAGAAGCCGAGCAGGCATATCAGTATTATTTCGGCTTCTCAGGAGAAGGGGACTCTCATGGTTAAGCCATTCCTGCCACAATTGGTATACATGGAGCCACGTGCCCTTGAATATCCTCTCGGTCGGCGGCTAAACAAGAAATTTACAGACATGGGGATCGAGATCCGGGAAACCACGTCCCACAACCAGGTTCGCAACTTGCCTGGGGAAAACGATTTCCAGAGGTACCGGGTAGCGAAATCCACACTGGTCGTGGGGGTCCGAAAAACCCTCAAATTCGACACCTCGAAACCTTCTGCAGAGTATGCGATTCCCTTGGCGACGGGTTGTATGGGACACTGCCACTATTGTTACTTACAGACGACCATGGGGAGTAAACCTTACATCCGTACTTATGTGAACGTCGAGGAGATTCTGGACGCCGCTGAAAAGTACATGCAGGAACGGGCTCCGGAAGTGACCCGGTTTGAAGCCTCCTGCACCTCGGACATCGTCGGAGTGGACCATCTCACCCATTCGTTGAAACGGGCAATCGAGTACTTCGGGGAGTCGACAACCGGTCGGCTCCGCTTCGTGACCAAATTTGCCCATGTTGACCATCTTCTCGACGCCCGGCATCATGGAAAAACCCGTTTTCGATTCAGCATCAACGCCGATTACGTGATTAAATATCTGGAACCCGGCACCTCTTCTTTAAAAGATCGCTTCGCCGCCGCCGCCAAGGTGGCCCAAGCCGGTTACCCTCTGGGCTTTATCGTTGCCCCGATCTATTTGCACGAAGGGTGGCAAGAGGGGTATCGCCACATGTTCGAGAAACTGAAAGATTCATTGCCGGATGTCGCCAAAAAAGACCTGACTTTCGAGTTTATCCAGCATCGTTTTACCAAACCGGCCAAACGGACCATCCAAAAAAACTATCCCATGACCAAGCTGGAAATGGACGAAATGCGCCGCAAATGGAAATGGGGTCGCTATGGAATCGGGAAGTACGTTTACACTGATGAAGAGCAGGAGGACATCAAAACCCGATTGGGAACATATCTGGAGGAATATTTCCCGACTGCAACACTGGAATACTTTACTTGACTACGGAGGCCCTCCGATGTTTTTCCATTGAAAGGAGGGCCTTCTCCGGGCTTGAAGCGGGAAATGATTATCAGATATACTTTGCGTGAATCAACCGGTTTGCAGACCGGAAAAATCGGTGGGGAGGCACATGATGGAACAGGGGAACCATCCTCCGTCCGAGGAACGGAAATCTACATCGTCTATTGACCTGGACCCCAAAGTGTCGGCGGTATTAAGCTATTTGCTACTGTGGGTGAGCGGTCTCATCTTTTTACTCTTGGAGAAGGAGAACCGGTTTGTCCGGTTTCACGCAGCACAATCGATTGTCGTCTTTGGCTCCCTAACGCTTTTAAAAATGGTGGTGGGAGTGATCCCGATTCTGGGAGATATGATTCAAGTTCTGATCTGGCCTGTCACGTTGGTTCTCTGGATCGTCTTGATGGTGAAAGCTTACCAAGAAGAGTGGTATCGTTTGCCGGTAGCAAGCGAAATTGCGGAGAAATTGTTGTAATGAGAAGCCGTTTTTGCCCTTACAGGCGGAAAAAACACCCGCAACCTTCAATGAGGCGGGTGTTTTTCGTGTGGATCGAACCTGGATGGATTTGGCTTTAGGCGGAAGCTCCCTCAGCTTTCTGAAAGAATTGCGGCAGATGATCTCGATGGGCTTCCAGCATCTCATCCAGGATCTTTTTGGCCAGAGTGTCTGAGGGAACCAGGGGATTGATCGTCATCGCCAGTAGCGCCTGATGATAGTCCCCGGTGACGGCAGCCTCGACCGTGACCCGTTCAAAGGATTTGATCTGTTGCACCAATCCATGAACCGCCACTGGCAGCTCACCGACCGTCAGGGGCCGAGGACCTTCCCGAGTGATGACACAGTTGACCTCTACAGCTGATTCAGGTGGGATCCCAGCGATGGTTCCGTTGTTTCGGACGTTGACTGGCTGAATGTCCCCTGTGTCGTTGTGGATGGAGTGGATCAAGCTACAAGCTGCATCACTGTAATAGGCACCCCCGCGTTTTTCCAGTTGGGGGGGTTTGATGTTCAGGTCGGGATCTTTGTACAGTTCAAACAGATCCTGCTCCAACTGTTTCACCACTTCAGCCCGGGTTCCTTTTTCCTGGGCGGCTTCTTTTTCTTCTTTCAATATTTTGTCGGTCTGGTAGTAATAGCGGTGATAAGGGCAGGGAAGCAATCGCAGTCCTTTGATAAAATCGGCCTCCCAACCGAGATCGGCGATATTTTCCATAGTGACGCCAGATTTTTCTCCACTGGTCAACGTCTCCAGCAGTCGGTCGGTGATCTTCTCGCCATCGAGATAGACGTTCAGACCGAACACCATATGGTTCAAACCGGCAAAATCGATCTGGACACGATCGGCCTCCACATCGAGGAGCTTGGCGACGCCCATGCGCATCCCGATGGGAACGTTACACAGACCAACGACTTTTTGGATGTGGCTGTGGCGGAGGACGGCCTCAGTGACCATCCCGGCGGGATTGGAAAAGTTAATCATCCAAGCCTGGGGACATAGTTCCTCCATCTCCCGGGCGATGTCGAGGATGACCGGGATTGTTCGAAGTGCTTTCATCAATCCGCCTGGGCCGTTGGTTTCCTGTCCGATCACGCCGTACTTCAGGGGGATCCGTTCATCCTTGATCCGAGCATCCAACAAGCCGACACGAATCTGTGTAGTGACGAAGTCTGCATCCTTCAACGCTTCCCGGCGATCCAGAGTGAGATGGATCTGCATCGGAACTCCGGCTTTTTCTACCATTCGTCGGGCTAATGCCCCCACGGTGTTCAGTTTTTTCTCTCCTTCTGGAATGTCGACCAGCCACAGTTCCCGTACCGGCAGTTCATCATACCGTTTGATAAATCCCTCCACCAATTCGGGAGTGTAGCTGGAACCTCCGCCGATGGTGGCGATTTTCAATCCCTTCATCTTTGGACACCTCCAGAAATATGAATTTCCTCATATAGATCGACAAATTCTACGGCGAGGTCCTTGATGGAAATGGCATTCATCAGATGATCCTGTGCATGTACCATCAATAAGGTGAGCGGTTGAGAATTTCCACCGGCTTCCTGCTGAATCAAAGTGGTCTGAATCCGGTGGGCTTTAATAATCTCTTCCCCAGCTTGATCCAGTTTGGCTCGTGCCTTGTCGAAGTCTCCTTTTTTTGCAAAGCTGATCGCTTCCATAGCGCAACTCCGTGCATTGCCTCCGTACAGGATCATTTCAAATACGGTTTCCTCTGAAGATGCATCCATCGGCTCTCTCCCCTTATTCACATCAGACTTTCCATTCTTTATATGAAATCAATTCCAACCTCTGTGTCCGGATCCAGTCTTTGATTTCAGGGTCAGTCAAGATGGCCAGCTCCTTTGCTCGTGGCAGGGTATAGGAGCTACCGGTTAGCAGCTCATAGTCGAGATAGGCGGGATGACACATGATTTCTGCTGTTTCAACGGCAGCCCCTTGTTCCAGGATCCGCAGTAGTCTAGCCTGTGTCACTCCCTCTCCGTAGAAATCAGCGAGGAATAGATCCGTCCCTTGGATCTCCCGGTTGCTCCTGTGCCGGGGATCGACTGAAATTTTACGAACCGGCAGGCGATACTTTTGGGCCAACTTCAAGACAATGGGTGCCACCTTCTCGTGACTGTGGACGTGGTGGTGACTGTCGAGGTGAGTCGGTTCCAATCCCAGAGAGAAAAAGGCTTCCACCTGTCGGGTCAATTCCCGTTCGATGTGTTCCGGCTCAGCCACCTTCTCTAATTCCTTTCCGGATCGAAAGAGGCCCTGTGGATTTACCAACGAGGGCACATCCTCGCATAAAGGGGCGCCACAGGTTAAGACGAGGTGAATTCCCACGCCCAGATCCGGATGTGCCTTGGCCAGCGAGGCAGCATGTTCGGCCCCGGGCATATTGGTCATCAGCGTGGTGGAGGTGACTACCCCGTTTTTAAAACTTTCCAAAATCCCTAGATTGACTCCCTTGGAATAACCGAAGTCATCTGCGTTGATAATCAGTTGGGTCATAAGATTCCCACTTTCCAAGAGGTGTTGTTGATCGGAGAGGGTGGGGATGGATTGCCTACTCTGATGGTGAATTTCCGATCATCCTGAGATGCCTGCTGTGAAATTTGTTCCCTTGGGTGTCGACTCTTTCAACACGCTTCTATACGGCGGCTTGCTCGGCGGAGGACTCTGCTCCTTGCTCTTCCTTTAGTTTTTGTTTGTCCCAGATCCTTAGGAAAGGATAGTAGATGCCGATGGCGATGACAAAGTTGATAGCTTGCATGACGATGCCGGATATTTTCCCTCCCGTGGCCAAGTAACCGCTGATCAGAGGCGGAGTCGTCCAGGGAACGGCTACACCACTGGGTTTGGCGACGAAGCCAGTAGACATGGCTACATAAGTGGTGATGGTTAGCACGAGGGGGATCAGCACAAAGGGAATGATCAACAAGGGATTCAACACAATCGGCATACCGAAGGTGATCGGCTCATTAATATTGAAGATCCCCGGCCCGATGGCCAGCCGGCCCAAGCTTTTCACCTGGGCACTCTTGGCCCGAAGGATCATGACCACTACCAAGGCGAGGGTGGCACCGGAGCCTCCAATATAGACCCAAAGATCAAAAAATTGTTGCGTGATCACATTGGGCAATTCAGCGGAAGCATCTACCTGGAAGGCTTGACGGTTCTCATCCATGAGGGAAAGCCAGATCGGTCCCATCACTCCGCCTACGATGGCTGCGCCATGCAAACCCGTAGACCAAAGCAGATGAACCAGCAGTACGGCAATCAGAGCTCCGATCAGACTGCCGCCTAGTAGCCCCAAGGGTTTGCTGAGAAGGGTGGAGATAATATTGTGAATACTTTCGAAAGAAGTGACTTCAATCAACAGGCGGACTGCCCACACTACTAAAATGACCACCAGACCGGGAATCAGGGCGACAAAGGATTTGGCAACTGCCGGCGGGACCCCATCCGGTAATTTGATGATGATATTCTTCTGAATGATATAACGGTAGATTTCTGTTGCGACCAGTCCCAGCACCATCGCCACAAACAATCCTTGGCTGCCCATCAACTGAACCGGGATCACTCCGGTAACATCGATGGCTTCCTTAGCCCCTTCCGGAGTGAAAGCCACCGTGTAGGGAGTGGCCAGCAAAAAGGCTGATACAGAAATAGCCCCTGCCGACACCGGATCGACGTTATATTTTTCCGCCAGCCGATAGGCGACTCCAAAGCTGACGATCAGTGCCATAATATCGAAGGTGGCACTCACCGGATACAACAGTTTGTCCTGCCACTGTTCCCCGAAAAATCCCGCCATAAATTCCGGGTAACCTGGGATCGGCAGGGCGGAGATCACCAAGAAGATGGATCCGATAATCAACAAAGGCATGGCCAGAATCAGTCCGTCACGAATCGCTTGCAAATGCTTCTGCTCGGCAATTCTTCCGGCAACAGGCATCACATGCTTTTCCAGAAAACCCACCAGACCTCCCACAGAGAATCCCTCCTTATTTCTTCAAGTTGATGGCAAACTCCAATACTTTTTTACCGTCCACTCTTCCGTAATCCACGGGATTGATGACTTCCACCGGAATCCCTTGTTGCTCTGCCGCCTTTTTTAACAGTGGCAGCTTATAGCGGATTTGAGGACCTACCAGCAATACGTTGGCCTCTGGGATATGCGTGTTTACTTCATCCGCTGAAACCGCCCATATTTTGGCGTCCACCCCTTTCTCTTGGGCGGCTTGTTCCATCCGTGACACTAATAAGCTCGTCGACATTCCTGCTGCACAACATAACAAAATATTCATTGAACACTCCTCCTTCTCCGATGTACCTCATTCTTAACGCAAAAGATGTGCCAATCTTTGTTGGAGCCTGTGGGAGGCTGATCGTTTTCCTACTGTGTCATGCGTGTCATCAGTGTGTCGATCAAGGGGGTTCCTGGTTTACACTCTATGAAGAAGTCCGTTTGGAAGAATCGAAAAAACTCATCATGTAGCAGATTTCATCATCGGACAACTGAATGTCATAGGTGTCCTCCAATCTCTTTAACACGTCCCGTGTGGTTGTGTAGAGTGAGGGATTGGATCGGATGTATTTTTCCTTGTTTTTGAAGATCACCGATGAATCCCCGGCCAGCAGACGGTCCACCATACAACAGGCGTGGAGCACCATCCCGATCAGATCTTTGGTGGGGACGGAGATCTTCAGACGCTGTTGCAGTTCCTCAAAGCAACTCTTGAAATCCGGGACCACCTGACCTGGGTCAGCATGCAACAGATGGTGTTGCAGGGTGTCGGCCATTTTGTCATAAGCCTCTTCTGTGTCGATCAGGTGTTGAATCTGCTCAATCCCTTCATGGATCACCTCCTCCGCAGGAAATTGTCTGAGATCGATCTGAAAGAAAAAATCGCTTACAATGCACACTATGGGTCGGGATTGTTTCAGGTGCAAAATACTCTCTTCCAGCTCTTCTTGGTTGGCGCCATCCAAAGGAATTATCTCCAATCCCGCGGGATCGAAGCTTAGATGTTGGGTCAACACCTTTTGAAGGGTGTGGGAGTCGATGGAATCCGCTGAACCCACTGTCACAATGGCCCGTTTGTTTCCTTTGTTACTCCCGTTTTTCGAAGAGGAGTCTGTTTCAAAAAGTGTGAGTTGTTTGATGTCATCCACCAACTGTTCCAGGGAATATCCGAGGATAGATTTTCTCGTCGCTTCCAATACGTGAGGGGTACTTACCATGGGGAGGGTTTGGATTGGAATTCCGAGCTCCCCTTCCAACATTTTGCCGAAGTTCATCAGCGACCCCATATCCACCATCAACAACACGCCCCTGTGGGTGGCATATTTTTTTAGATGGGTTTTGGTTTGTTCATAGATTTCGATCGGATCCATATGAAGAGGCATGTCGATTGCAGCGGGCCCTTCGGTACCTAACAGTTCCCGAGTGACCTCCGCCATTGCAGTTGCACCCCCGTTGCCGTGGCTGATCACCAGGATGTGTACACTTTCCTCGGCTTCCTCCGCATCTGTCTCATCGAGCACAAAAAACATGGTAAGGAATCCGGCTTCATCGATGGGAACATCCATCCCCGTCTTTTCCTCAATCAATTTGATACAGTCTAGAGCCACGCTAAACTCATCTTTATACATTCGTCGTACGTGGTTGAGTTGCGGATTGATGATGGTTTTTCCGCTTTCGATCCGCTCAGTGGAAGTCTGGATATGCAACGCCAGCCCTTGCACCACCTTTTCACTCAAACGGGTGTCCAGCTGGGCTTCCGCATAGCGGACAATCTCATCTGTCAGTTTCATGATCCCAGGGGTGACCATCTTGGCCAGGTTACCTTCTCCCAGTTTCCGGTTCATCCTTTTGAAATATTGGGTAAAGTAGTTTTCGATATCGAGGGTCATCAGGGAGTTCAGTTCGTCCTCCTGGAGACCGCGTGATTTCAGTTCGTTATATCTTTTTTCAATCTTCTTATATACAGAGGAGGAAGGTTCCTCGGGTGTCACAGCAAAAAGCGTATCCGCCTGCTGGGGATGAAATAGATACAGACCGTCATGAAGGTCCACTGTTTTCCGGGATCCTTTGCTTAATAACAGCCCTTCTTTCGCACCGGGGGGCAGATCGGAGCTGTGGATCTGGACACGCTCTTTTTTGGCACTGACGAAATCGGCGTATACTTTGGCGCAGGTGAGTTGAATATCCGTTTTCAGCTGACCGATGTTGTTCAGACAGGGATAATGTAATAAGGCCCGAATCGTGTTAGGAGAGACATGGATCTCTTTTCCCAGGCGGATCGCCTCTTCCTTGAAAAAATGCAACACCAGTCGATACCGCTCCTCGATACTCCGTTCTCTCAGAGGAGGGATTCGAATCACCATGGGGATCCGTCTCTTAAATGTCCGCAAGAGGCTGGAGTCGGAATCTTCAGTGGTAGCGGCGATCAGAAGTACCTGGGCCTTCCTCTCCGTTTCTGATTCCCCTAGACGGCGATAGATCCCTTTATCGATCAACGTGAATAACATTTCCTGCCCTTCAGCGGGCAGACGGTGAACTTCATCTAAAAACAGAATTCCGCCATGAGCTTTTTCGATCATTCCTTTTTGTTCCCGGGCTCCGGTGAAAGCCCCCCGGTAAACGCCGAATAACTGACCCAGTAGCAACTGCGGATTGTTCGCGTAATCGGCGCAATTAAAGATGATGAAGGGGGCATCATCCACCAGGCGATCCACTTCAATGGCGTAGCGGTGCAAACATTCTGCCAGCATCGATTTGCCGACACCGGTTTCACCCAATAGAAGGATGTGCATGCCGTGAGGTGGATAGAGAAGCGCTGCTTTCCCTTGTTGAATGACGTTTTTTAAACTGCCGTCCACGCCTAGCAATCGATCCAGGGTGGTCTGGGTTGGCGGGGAATACTCCTGCTCGATGGCAGTAAAAAGAACCGGTCTGCCAGCACTTTTGCCCACCTTTCCCTCCCGCCATAGTTGATTTAACAGACGACTGACATTGGCCCGGTCCAACCCTAGCAAATCAGCCAGTTCGCTGGCGCTGACCTCTGCGTTGGCTCCCAACTCATTCAATTTCCGCAAGATGATTTCTTTCCTGCTCAGAGAAGTCTCCGTGGGTTCTTGATGATTGGACAGCTCTCTTCCCTCCTTCATGATCGCTATGGACAATTTCTCCATCATCAGCTGAACTCCCTTTTACCGAAAATACTTGGCTGGAGGAGATCCGGAGTTTCAGGGGGATCTCTGAAGTGAGATGAAGAAGGATTGGATACCGTGTTGTATAATGAATCCATATACCAGCTCAATGAGGAACTGGGAAGAAATTGCGGGGTGATCGAGATGGACGATAATCAAGGAAGAAAGTTATACCATCACCTGGTGGGCTGCTTGGAACTGACTTCAGAGCAGAAACAGATCCTATGGGATGAACTGCAAAACTGGTTCGGAACCAATCCAGAGGAATACGCGGAGCCACCGGAGACGGAGGAGTCGGCGAAGGAGCAGGTACTACAATTGATCCATCGAATGGGATAAAAAGAGGTTTGCGGCATGCGCTTTTGCCGCTGAAAAGTTATCGGCAGGCGTGGGGAGGCAAAATCTTGGCATGGGATGGGAGCCTCTTCGCCACCTGCCGAAAATCAGTTCCAGAGCTCGTTCCTTGACGGATAGGGTAGCTTTCGCTCTTTCTATGCTTACAGAGAGTCTGAGATCCGACAGGGTGAGGGAACATAAAGGCATTCGACTCCAGTTTCATGTGCGTGGGGAAGAGGTTGTTTGCAGAGAAGAGATAATGACAGAGAGAGCCGGAATTTGAGCGAAAATAGTTTGGGGGAACAGAACATTGCTGGAGTGGATTGCGACTCATCGCTGGTGGCTGTTCATCGCTGTGGAGGTCTCTTTTTGGGTGTTGATCATCGGTTTTCTGGTCATGCGCTACGGGTTTGGGATGCGGTCCCGGGGGTTCCTGTGGTTGCTTGTTTTGAATTTGCTCAGTTTTCTGGCGTTAGGGATCGTCGATTACCAAGAAACTGGGCAATTCTCCACCTTTCAGGTGGTGATCGTGGTTGCTTTAATTTACAGTGTGACTTATGGTCCCCAGGATCTGAAAAAGCTGGATCGATACATGGGGCGAAAAATAGCCCGCTGGAAAGGGGAACGTCTACCTCCGGAAGAGGAAGCCCGCTCCCGGAAAGAGCGAGAAAAGGAAGAGCAGCAGAATTATGGGCGCCCCCATGCTCGCAGGCAACGCAGGAGTTGGTATCTCCATCTGTTGCTGTTTTTGATCGTCCATTTGGCCTTTGCCGTGATCTTTGGGTGGGAATCGGTGGGTGGAGCCGAAGAATGGGTGGAGACTTGGATCGATACCTGGAATACGCCGGAACTTTTTCCCTTCCGCAATGAACAGATCAATCAGCTCAGTCGGATCTGGGTGCTCATTCTTTTGATCGATGGGATCAGCTCTTTCTATTATACGATCTTTCCAAAGAAGAAAAAGTAGAGGGACTAGAGTGCCTTCAGCAACCTTGATCTTGTTTTTCAGCGGGGTGGGAACAGGATGGTAAGGCGGCTCCGATCTCTTGCAAAGAGCTAAAGGCTCTCCGCCTGCCCTTCTGTGATTTTCCACACAATGATCCCTGAGGGGGCATTAGATCCCCAAATTATCAAAGCCGTTTCCCTCACTCGATAGGGAAACGGCTTTTTCAGTCAGGAGTTTTCCTCCTCAAAACGAATTTCTACCTCTTTACTTACCACCTTTTTGAGTAAACGAATCTCCAAGAGACCATTTTTGTAATGGGCCTGGATCTGATCGGGGGAATAGTGGAAAGGGAGCTGAATTCTTCGTTTAAATCGGCCAAATCGTCGTTCACCGAGGGAGATCTTTTCCTTGGCCACGGGATATTCGTAGGGGATTTCTCCTTGAAGGATCAAGCTTTGAAACTCCAGGGTGATCTGGACATCATTTGGAGAAGAGAGTCCGGGAATTTCTACGACGATGATCCCTTCCTGCTTCGTTTCATAGATGTCCACATCGGGTCCCTTACGGGGAAGGGCGTGATGCAATTCGTTCCAAAACTTATCGCCCAAGATGCCTCCCATTTTCCCTTGTAAATTGGATCCATCGAAAGAGTCTTTTTTCAACCCGATTCCACCTCTGATCTCATTACCGATTGTTAAACCGGAATGAAGTGTTATTTTACTCTATGCTCTAAACCGGGCTTTCGTGATCAGATGTAAGGGAAAACAGAGATTGAATCCGATGTATTTGATCAATTCATCGGATCAAAAAGGCAGTTTGCGTAAAGCGATTGAACAAATCCAAACATCGATACAACATTTGGGTTGGCGGTGGTGAGATGTGGGCAGAAGTCTATCTTTTCGTCATGTGTATTTTGGAAGAAATGCAGTGGGTGCGGAGGAAAGCAGTCTCTTCATCCGAGTTTTTTCATGGATTTGCGGAGGTATTACCGGCAATTTGAGTATTAAGAAGGGAAGTGGGTGTCCACCTGTCATCACTAACTTTGGCAGGACACCTCTTTTATGAATAAATGTAAAAAAACACTCTTTGTCATCAGCGTCTTAAAAATTTTGCAGGACTGTGCTTCCATCCGCCCCTTGTTTTGTAGGATAATAAGTTTATTAATCCGTCTTTTTTTTTGCATTTTTTATTGGTGGTATGGATGGGGAGGTTTGATGAAATGGGGAAATTTGAGGATGTGGCTTCACTCTCCTCGGATATTCAGGATCTTTGCAAATCACCTCGGGAGGGGGAGGAACCGGAAACCAAACTGATCGAGATGTTGGTGGAGATCGCCAAAGGAACTCGGTATTGGGAACACGTTGAAGTGGCTGTGGAGGCCTATGAAGCTTATCGTAGTGACCAGGAGGAAAGTGAAAAAAACCTATACCAACCCAAGAGGTTACCCTGGAGGGTCTAAGATTTCAAAAATGCCAACTCATGATTTGCAACAGGATCCATTGCAGTGGAAACGCCCGTCGTAGCAGGTGGGCGTTTTTTGTATATGGAATATCAGGACTGTTGATTAACTAGAAAATGGGCGACGGAAGGGAGTCGTGTGCTACCAAAGCGACCTTTGCGCCATGGGCACTACAATCCAAGGGAGCTGAAGCTCTAGATTAAGGTAGCACCACAGGCACTACAATTTGAAATGAGGGATGCGCTATAGGCACTACAATTTAAAAAGCTGAAGCTCTAGATTAAAGAAGCCATCCTGCCCAGCGGAGAAGTCTTACGAGAGGGGGTTTAGGGGCATCATTCTCTTCCGTAAGGCTTTGCCCTTGCCCGATGGTCAGGTTTGGAGCGGCCAGTTTTCACTTCCTTGCTGGATGGCAACGGTCGCGTGGGTGAACACGATCTCCCCACCCAAAATATAGCTGATCAACACGCCTGCGCCTGATGGAATATCATCCAGTTCACACTCCGACATGGAGAAGCAGGGGTCATTTGGTTTTTCTGAGAGAGGAGAGAAACGAGAGAGATTAGGAGTTATCAGGACCATCGGGTTCCACATGGATATGGGCCTGCCGTACTTGATGCTTGCGGGCCAGCTCCGATTCGAGGATCTCGGTGATCCGGTGGCTCTCTTCCACCGTAAGATCCCGATCCACTTCAATCACCGCATCGAGGATGACCTCGTTCCCCTGCAGACGGCCTTTCAGGTCGACTACGGATTTTACGCCTTTGATCTCCTCCATAGTGCTCCGGTATCGAGAGAGCTCCCCTTCATGAAAGCCGTCGGTTAAAAGATGGGACATCTCCTTGAAAATCCCCCAAGCCGTTCTCAGGATAATCAGACCGACGAGGATGGCGGCCACCGGGTCCAGCCAAGACAGGCCCCATTGGGAACCGATGATGCCTGCGGCGGCGCCGATGCTGACGAGGGCGTCAGAGAGGTTGTCCTTGGAGACCGCTCCCAAGGCATTGCTACGGGTGCGATGGGCGAGATACCGGGTGTAAGCGAACACGGCTAACATCACGCCGGCGCATCCCAAAGCGATCCAGGCTGCTGACAACTCAGGTGGTGTCGTCCTACCTTGCCATGCAGTCCGGATTCCGCTTTGCAACACTTCCAGGCCGATTGTGGCCATGATAAAGGAAGCGATAAGAGCTGAGATGCTCTCTGCGCGGGAATGTCCGTAGGGATGGTCTTCATCCCGGGGTTTCCGGGCAATCCGCAGGCCGATGAGGACTCCTATGGCAGCGAGCACATCCGTCACGTTATTCAGGCCATCTGCTGTCAGGGCCTGAGAGGAAAGTAAATAACCCAAGCTTACTTTGGTTGTACTCAGGAAAAGGTAAGCGATGAGGCTGACCCAGACTCCCGTTTCCGCTCGATTCGGCATGATGTTTCTCTCCTCGGAGGTGATCCACCTTAGGGTACCCGACAAAGAGCATGTGGGTCTACAGCAAGATGATTGCTCTGGCGCAAGGTTTTCATACCCGGTAAAACAGAGTTGTACCAGGGCAAAGGTTGGCGGAGCCATCTCCTTTCAACTCAGGCGAGGCGGACCTTGGAAAAATGCGTCCGCTTGATTTCATTTTTTCCGATTGGTATCATGTACGCATGCAGATATGCAAACGGAAATTATATAGTTATTTCCACAGGGTTGATCTGACTCGTATATTTTCAGGGATAGGGCCTGAACGTCTCTACCCGGCCACCGTAAATGGCTGGACTACGAGCGCTAGGTCACCGGTGCTTTTCTTTTGTGCAAACGAAAGAAATGGCCGGGGCTTCGTATCGCTAAGGAGAAGCGGTGCGGGCGCCGGCCTTTTTCTGATGAATTTCTGAATTGGAGAAGGTGGGGTCTTCGATGGAACAAGTGGTAGTGCTGGATTTCGGTGGGCAATACAATCAGCTGATCGCCCGGCGGATTCGGGATCTGGGAGTCTATAGCGAGTTGTTGCCACATCATACCGATGCGAAACGGCTGAAAAAGATGGCACCAAAGGGTATTGTATTTTCAGGGGGGCCGGCCAGTGTGTATGCGGATGGGGCTCCCAAATGTGATCCGGCCATCTTTGAGCTGGGGATTCCGATTTTGGGCATTTGCTACGGAATGCAACTGATCAGTGCCCATTTCGGGGGCGAGGTCAAAGGGGCAGAAAAGCGTGAGTACGGAAAAGCTGATGTGGAAATCCTCTCTGATTCCCCACTTTTTCAAGGACTGGGTACCCGGCAAAACGTCTGGATGAGCCACAGTGATGTCGTAATCGCTCCACCCCAGGGCTTTCAGGTGGACTGCCAGAGCACCTCGGCTCCTGTGGCGGCGATGAGTGATCGGGCTCGTCAGATCCATGGCGTTCAATTTCATCCCGAAGTACGTCACACCCCGCAGGGGGATGAGATGATTCGGGGTTTCTTGTACGATGTGTGCGGATGTGAAGGAAACTGGAGTATGGAGACCTTCATCGAGGATACGGTGAGAGAGCTACAGGAGAAAATCGGCGAGAAACGGGTCCTTTGCGCTTTGAGCGGCGGAGTGGACTCTTCCGTTGTGGCTGCACTGATCCATCGTGCCATCGGAGACCAACTTACCTGTGTATTTGTCGATCATGGCTTGCTTCGCAAAGGAGAAGCAGAAAGCGTCATGGACACCTTTGCCGACCATTTTCATATGCATGTGGTCCAAGTGGACGCACGGGAGCGGTTTTTGAGCAAATTGAAGGGTGTGACCGACCCCGAGCAAAAACGGAAGATCATCGGCAATGAGTTTATCCGTGTCTTTGAAGAGGAGACGGAGAAACTGGGCAAGCACCATTTCTTGGCCCAAGGAACTCTGTATACCGATATTGTGGAATCGGGGACGGAGACGGCACAGACGATCAAGTCCCACCACAATGTAGGTGGCTTGCCGGAAGATATGCAGATGGATTTGGTGGAACCGGTCAACACCTTGTTTAAGGATGAGGTGCGTAAGGTCGGCGAGGAGCTGGGACTTTCCCGGGAAATCGTCTGGCGTCAGCCCTTCCCTGGGCCAGGATTGGGAATTCGTGTGATCGGTGAAGTGACGGAGGAGAAGCTGAAAATCGTGCGGGAATCTGATGCCGTCCTGCGGGATGAAATCCAAAAAGCAGGACTGGACAGCGAAATCTGGCAATACTTTACCGCTTTGCCTGACTTCAGAAGTGTGGGTGTGATGGGGGATGCCCGCACCTATGCCTACACAGTTGGCATCCGGGCGGTTACCTCCATCGACGGTATGACCGCCGACTGGGCCAGAATCCCCCACGACATACTGGAGCGGATCTCCAACCGCATTATCAATGAAGTGGACGGGGTCAACCGAGTGGTCTACGATATCACCTCCAAACCGCCGGCCACCATTGAGTGGGAATAATTCGTACAGATCAAGAAATAGGAGAATCCAGAGGGATCTTGCTGTTACATAAGATCCCTCTGGATTCTCCTTTAGGATGCCGTGGAGGCTTCGGACTATTCCTTTTTTGTTCTCCTCTTATAAACAGACTCTATTACCAGCAAGGCAGCAAAGAGTAGGAGTGCACTCGTCCCAGCATTCAACCAAGGCGCTGCATTGTGGTAAAGATACTGAATGCCAAGAGAAAGAGGGAAGAACAAAAGAGCGGTCAAGAGCGATTTTAAGCCAAAAGGATTCAAAACTTAACACCTTAAACCCCCTATTTTAGCCAAAGAATTCATAACAAATTTATTTAGTACCATGTCATTCACTTCCCTTACAGCGGCTTGTTGACTAGTTTCACCTGTTACTTCCTCCAACGGTAACGTTACATGTTCGGCCAACTTTCCTTATTGGATATGTATTTCTCCAAATTAATGGACAGACGTGAATCGCTAAGCACCTGATTTCTACGGTTCATTTGCTTGCCGGTCATATTTCTGTACTAGTCGTAAATATCCCACAGCAATTTTAAACCCAGTGACAAATATCCATATTTATCACTGGGTTTAAATTTTCCTTTACGTCAAATGGGAAATGAACAGGGTTGCAATACCGAAGTAAATCAGCAGGGACAGGATATCATTGATCGTTGTAATCAAGGGTCCTGATGACGGAACCACAAAGCTGTCATGTAAAAGTGGCGCCTTGTTTGAAACGATGTGCAAGTGTCAAGTTTGAGAGGCCCCTCACCTAACTCAAGGTTCATTAATTTCCACGGTTCTTCAAGAGCTACTTCAAATATGTCGTAAATAAAATACCCATCTTCCCCACAGGAATCCACATCAGCCACACACCACCTTTATCAAGTTCTTGTTAGGCAGTATAGGCAATGTTCTCTTATCTAAACACGAAAAGAATCTTCGAATTCGCTTCTATCTTCGTCATTAATCGGTAACATCATCACATTTTTACTACAACACGTTACCCCGCTTCTCTCATATTTATCTTACCATCTGTTAAGTCACTAATTACAGAACAATTAATTGTAAAAAGAGTTAATAATCTAAGGTGAACGAAAAGAAATCGTTATGGTCAGGGCTGTTGATTAACTAGAAAATGAGTGACGGAAGGGAGTGGTGTGCTACCCAAACGACCTTTGTATCACGGGCACTACAACCTCGATGAGCTAAAGCTCTAGATGAAGGTAGCACCACAGGCACTACAATCTCGATAGCAAGGTTGCCATCCTACTCAGCGGAGAATCTGGAGAGGATAGTTTTCACTTCCTTGCCGGATGACAACGGTCGCGTGGGTGGACTCGAACTCTCCTCACCCGAAATATGGATAATCAACACGTCTGTATGATAGTATTTAAGATTGCACTTATGATTGTTGAATAGAAAGAAGTTCAATTGGTTTTTCTAACTTAATGTCACTTTCACCAGCTGTACTGGGTTTGACGCTTACGTTTGTACTGCACCTTCCATGTTGGACACCAACTAACATAGAAGGTGCAGTTTTTCTATGGCCAAATTTAGTTCAGGACGAAAAAAATTAGAAGTGGTTATACGTTATCAGGAGGGAACGGAAAGCATAAATTTTGCTTCAATGTAAAATCTGTGGTGGACTGCAATACGGTCAATGATCAAGGGTAGTTACCTTATAGGTTAAGAAAACAAAACAAGTTTCTTATGATCAAAAAAATATAATTCTGGCCGATACTCTGGGTGCAGTTCCTTTTTCATCTTACTTAACTCCACTTAAAGGTTACCGCAGCATTTGGGTTCAAGGTATAGGTGATCTTTTGCCCGTTCCATACGACCTTAAATGTATTGCTTGCGCTGCCGTAGTTGAAGACTACGATCGCCTTGGTGCCGTCAGGGTTCTTGAATGCCACCTGATCCAGTGTACCCGTGCCGTACGTGGTGGAAGAAATCCGGTGGGCGCCGGGAACGACAAATTTGCTGAAATGTCCGATGGCATAGTACTGATCATTGAAGGTCACGCTGTCCATCTTGTCGGAACGCACGGAGATCGTTCCCCAGTTAATACTGTTGGACAGTAGCGTCGGACCGTTGTTTTGATCTAGCGCAAGGTTCCACAAAATATAGGATTTTGACCAGTTTCTAGGAACGGCAATCATTTCGCGCATCATGCCGTTAAAGCTGGGATTCCATGAGCCGAATCCGCCTTCCGTAAACCAGATGTCCTTGCTCGGGTACTCATTATGCAATGTAGTCATTGCAGACGGACTGCCGCCGTAATGATGGAATGCTGTACCCGCAATATAAGCATTGACAGCAGGATCAGCCAAAGCCTGCTGCGGGAACGATAGGTTGTCCCAGTTAAAATCATAAGCCATGATTTTCGTGTCTAGTCTTGCGTTTTTAATAGCCGGCCCCAGATTGTTTTTAATAAAATTATTGTGATCCGATATGGACATATAGGTTGTCGGATATTCCGGGTTTTGAAGACCCGGCTCGTTCACCGGGCTGATAGCATAAATCGGAATGCCCTGTGCCGTATAAGCTTGAATAAATTTCACAAGATAATTGGCATAAGCGCCGTAATACTGAGGATCCAGATATCCGGTGTTCATCGAATTTTGGGCATTAGAAAACTGGCCTTTTTTCATCCAGCCGGGCGGACTCCAGGCCGCTGCCATTACCTTTAGCTGCGGATTGATAGATTTTGCTTGCTTTACCATCGGCACGATGTAGGGTAGATCCCGATGTATGGAAAAATTATTCATGTTCACGTCGCCAGCGGTTTCATTGTAGCTATAAGCCTCCCAATTAAAATCCGATGCGCCAATGGTCTGCCGTAACAGACTAAGTCCGATCCCCGTCTGTCCGAACAGCTTCTCCATGACCTCCGCCCGCTTGCCCGTGGACAGCTTGTATTGAAGTAGCCAGGAGGATGCGTCCGTTAGCGAGGCACCAAAGCCATCCATCTGCTGATAGGTGGTATATTCGTCCACCACGATGGCAAGGCCCGGGGCACCGTCGTCCACGATGAAAGTGGTGTCGGGTTTTTTCGAAAGTTTTGAGCCCTGCGCCATATCAGTCAGCCAGACTTCAGATGTAGATGCAGCGTTTGCTCCAGTCGTTGGAAGCATGGTGATTACTAGTACGGAAACGAGTGAAATGGACATCAGTTTCCAAGTGGTTCTAAGCCAGGAAAATCTCATTGAAGAAATTACCTCCTTTAATAGTCTGCCATAAATAGACTTACAATTGGGAAAATACTACCTTCTCTCCAAAGGAGACATTCACATTATCAATAACGATCTTACGCGCGTTGATCTGACCTCGCTATCAAGCAGGCGATTTGGTTTCCGCGCTTCTGTACTGGCTTTCATTTTATCTACACTCCTGAACAGCCTTTCAATTGTATACTTTTTACCGTGTTGGTTAAATGGATCTCCTCGGTTCATTTGTTTGTTGGTCAGATTTCTGTCCTAGTCGTAATATCCCACAGCAAATTTAAACCCAGTGACAAATATCCATATTCGTCACTGGGTTTAAATTTTCCTTTACGTCAAATAGGAAATGAATAGGATAGCAATGCCGAAGTAAATCAGCAGGGACAAGATATCATTGATCGTTGTAATCAAGGGCCCTGATGCAACAGCCGGATCGGCTTTACATTTATACAAAATTAGCGGGATGATGGTTCCAGCAAGGGTTCCGATGATCAGGGTGGCTAAGAGGGAGAGACCGACAACGAAGCCAAGTATCCAGCGTCCTCTCCAGACATAGGCGACCGTCGCAATGAGGATCGCACAAGTGAGTCCAATAATCATCCCTACTAATAGCTCACTCCATAGAAGCTTAGTAGCCTTTTTCAGATCCAGGGGTTCAGATACCAGGCCACGAACGACGACTGCAAGAGATTGTGTCCCTGTATTTCCTGTCATACCGGCAATCATCGGCATGAAAAAGGCAAGAGCGACCACGGCCTTTAAAGTCTCCTCGAAACTTTCAATAATTCCCCCGGAAATTAATCCGATGAATAATAATAGAATTAGCCAAGGAAGTCTTTTCCCTGCTGCCACAAGAGGTTTGGTATGAAAATCGATTTCCTTTCCCGAAGCCGTCAGCTTCCCGATATCTTCATCAGCTTCTTGATGGATGACATGATGAATAGGGCGAATCAACACGCCTGGAATACCGAGATATCGCAGCTTTATCCAAATTACGGTTAATAAGCAGTCTTGTTGACAACATAAGAAAAATAACTTACATTATCTAAAAGTGATAATCATTATCGATTAGGTATGATGTTAGGTTTTACAATCGACTGATTCATTTCAAAAAATAAAAGGTAGGTAAGAGTACATATGCAGATCAAAAAAACATTTTTACTCCTGTTAACATTGGGGATCGTGGCTTCTCTCGCATTAGTAGGTTGTTCGAGTCAGTCTGCAAAAAGTGAGTCTGAATCAACTGAAACGAAAACTGGTGCACAATATCCCATCAAGATTAAACATGCTTTAGGTGAGACGGTGATCAAAAGCAAACCCAAACGAATTGTAACCATTCAGTGGGGAAACCAGGATATTGCTTTAGCACTGGGAGTCGTGCCAGTTGGATTTTCAGCTGCAAACTTTGGTGTTCAAGATGATAGTGGTTTGTTACCATGGACAAAGAAAGAGCTAGATAAACTTGGAGAAAAGAAACCGAATGTTTTCCAAGATACGGATGGTCTGGATTTTGAAGCGATTGCGGATGCGCAACCAGATGTCATTCTTGCTGCATATTCTGGCATTACAGCTGAAGACTATGAAACATTATCCCAAATTGCTCCCGTGGTTGCCTATCCATCTTCACCATGGACAACTACATGGCGTGAACAAGTTAAATTGAATGCTGCCGGCATGGGTATGAAAAAAGAGGGTGAACAATTAATTAAAGACACGGAAGACCTCATTTCTAAAAAATTAGCTGATTACCCACAAATTAAAGGTAAAAAAGTAGTGTGGGTGAACTTCTCAGCTAAAGATTTATCTCAATTGCACATTTATACTCCAGCTGATTCCCGCGGAGCTCTTTTGGAAGAGTTTGGTTTGAAGTATCCAGATAGTGTTAAGGAAATGATTAAAGATCCAAAGGACTACACTTTGAGGTTGAGTGCTGAAAATGTAGAGGCTTTATACGATGCAGATCTCATCGTGGGTTATGGGGATGATGCTTTATACAAAACAATTAAAGCAGACCCGCTACTAGGGAAAATTCCTGCAGTTAAAAGAGGCTCTGTGGCCTTCATTCCAAGTGAATCGCCTATTGTAGCGGCAGGAACTCCAACCCCACTTTCCATCGAATATACCATTGATGAATATTTGGAGTTAATTGGTGGTGCAATAGATAAAATTGAACAATAATTCCTCTCCCTCTGTTAAAAAGCGTCTTGATTTACATGTACCGAAGCACTTTTCGCTCATTTTAGTGGTGGGACTTGTTTTATTGATTGTGACAATCATGGCTTCACTTGTATTAGGCGCTAAGGTGGTTCGTTTTCAAGAATTAATAGATGGGTTGTTTTATCAAAATCAGGATTCTTATGGTGCGATCGTAGTGCAAAAGCGAATTTCGCGGACGATCTTTAGTTTGTGCTGTGGTGCATCATTAGGAATTGCGGGTGTGCTTATGCAATCTGTGACACGTAACCCATTAGCTGACCCGAGTATTTTAGGCGTGAACACAGGTGCGGCCTTGTTTGTAGTAAGTGGTATTACATTTTTTAATATCACTTCAGCAGGTCAGTACATTGGGTTAGCATTAATCGGAGCTACTGTAACAGCCGTTTTCGTATTTGGAATAGGTTCTATGGGGCGTGGCGGCGCCACGCCCATTAAATTGGTTTTAGCCGGATCTGCCACGAGTGCGGCTTTATCTTCATTGGTAACAGCTATTATGATTCCGAGTTCATATGCGATGGATCAATTTAGATATTGGCAGGTAGGGAGTGTCGGCTCAGGATCATGGGATTCCATCATCAGCTTTTTACCTTTTTTACTATTTGGAGTGGTGATTGCATTTATCTCAGCACCTGCACTAAATGCATTGGCATTAGGTGATGATACTGCCACAGGTCTGGGTGTAAGGCCGGGTTTGCTACGAGTCATTGCAATTTGTGCAGGCGTTATTTTATGCGGAGTAACGACTGCTTTGGCGGGGCCCATTGGCTTTATTGGCCTTTTAGCCACACATGCGATGCGCTTAGTTGTTGGTCCAGATTTACGTTTTCTAGTTCCTATGTCAGCATTGGCTGGAGCGATTATTTTAACATTTTCTGATGTGGTTGGTAGACTGATCGGAAGCCCTGGAGAGCTTGAAGTAGGTATTGTTACAGCGTTTATCGGTGCACCCATCCTCATCTTACTAGCTAAGAAATCGAAGGTGAGGTCATTATGAGCAAGCAATTTGCTGAAGTGAATTTGATTAAGGAAGGTATGCATCAAAGGAAAAGACGTTGGGTTTTTGTGACCTCACTTCTAAGTGTTTTAGCTGTGGCACTTTGTTGTGCCATGCTATTATTAGGGAATACGATTTATCCAGTGGATGTCGTGATTCGTTCATTATTAGGCGAAGAAATCCCAGGAGCCAATTTTGCAGTCAATATGATTCGACTTCCGCGAATGCTCTCGGGCTTATTTGCTGGATTTGCTTTTGGTGTAGCCGGGTATATTTTTCAAACGCTGTTACGAAACCCATTAGCCAATCCCAATATCTTAGGGATTACTTCTGGCTCCAGTGCTGCCGCTGTATTTTGTATTACCGTACTCCATGCAAGTAAAACGGTTGAATCTATTGCAGCTGTTATTGGAGGATTAATTACAGTCATCGTCATGTATCTATTTTCTCGTGGCCGATCTTTCTCTATTGGCCGTTTAATTATAGTTGGAATTGGGTTGCAAGCGATGTTAGATGCAGTTATTTCGTATTTGATTCTTCAAAGTGCTCAACAAGATATTGCGGGAGCACTGAGATGGTTAAGTGGTAGTTTAAATGGCATAAAAATGGATGAAGTACTTCCTCTAATGACCATAGTGGCTGTATTGACACCCATCATGCTATTACTTAGCAAACAGTTAAGCATGCTCGAATTAGGCGACCCCATGGCAACGTCACTGGGTGTAGCAACCGATAGATTGCGAGTGATCTTAATCGTAAGTTCCGTATTTATGATTGCAATGGCTACAGCAACCACGGGACCCATCGCTTTTCTATCCTTTTTAGCGGGGCCCATCGCGAATCGGCTCGTGGGTGTGAGTGCTTCAAATCTTCTCCCAGCAGGTTTAGTGGGTGCGAATCTTGTATTATTTGCAGATTTAATCGGACAGTTTGCATTTGAATATAGATTCCCAGTCGGTGTGATTACGGCATTAATCGGAGCGCCCTATTTAATCTATTTACTCATCCGAATGAACCGAAAGGGAGAATTGTAATGAGCAATACACATGATTTTCGAGTCGATCAGTTGATTTCTGGCTATGACGATCACATGATCATTCATGGAATTGACCTTGAAATTCCAAAAAACAAAATCAGTGTCATGATCGGTGCAAATGGTTGTGGAAAGTCCACATTGTTAAAGACGATGGCCAAACTGATCAAACCTACAGAAGGGAATGTCACGCTCAACGGTAAAGCGATTCACAAATATCCTCCCAAGCAATTGGCGCGTATTTTGGGGCTTCTTCCGCAGTCTCCCGTCGTTCCTGATGGGATTACGGTTGCGGATTTAGTCGGTAGAGGGAGGTTTCCGCATCAATCATTATTTAGCGGATGGACGAAAAAGGATTATGAAGCTGTCGAAGATGCGATGGAATTTATGAATATTACTGAGTTTGCAAATCATGATATTGATGAACTCTCAGGGGGACAAAGGCAGCGTGTATGGATTGCCATGGCCCTAGCCCAACAAACAGATATTTTATTTCTAGATGAACCGACGACCTTTTTAAATATCACGTATCAGATCGAGATCCTGGACTTACTAACAAATTTAAATCGGAAATATGGAACCACGATCGTCATGGTATTGCACGATATTAATTTATCCGCACGCTATGCAGACTATATTTTTGCCGTGAAAAGTGGAGAGCTGGTTGCAGAAGGAAAACCTACTGAAGTCTTAACAAGCGATCTTGTCAAATCTGTTTTTGATTTAAACTGTGTTGTCATTCCAGATCCCGTTTCAGATACCCCTTTAATTATTCCCAAAGGACGTTATCATGTAAATGATTGACATATATTGATGCGGTGAGGCTTCTTCCAGTGATAAAGGACATGAAGCAAAACAGAGGCTATACAAGCTCAGAATCGCAACTTTTAGATGTTGATTGAGCCACGAAAAAATCTTCATTTGCCAGCGGATGTCCTTGAGATTCACCAACTGCTTAAGAATCTTCCGATCGGGTAGCTTTAAACTATGATTGAGTGAGGCTTTAAGCCCAGATCCGA
This sequence comes from Kroppenstedtia sanguinis, assembly GCF_050433445.1. Taxonomy (NCBI): domain Bacteria; kingdom Bacillati; phylum Bacillota; class Bacilli; order Caryophanales; family Thermoactinomycetaceae; genus Kroppenstedtia; species Kroppenstedtia sanguinis. The sequence goes on from NZ_JBNPXF010000020.1 coordinate 57,663, forward strand.
GCGAACAGGGATGTTGTTTTACAACCTACCCCTGTTTTTTTTGGTGGTATTCATAATATTCATTTAACTGATTGGATTTGCCTCACTCCAAAGGCCCTCTTGTCAGACTTCTCCCCTGGGTGGTTGGCTTCTTAGTGCCTGTGGCTGCCACTATCTCGGGGCTTGAGTCCCCCCTAATTTCAAAGGCGTGTTGATTAGCTATATTTTAGGCAGGAAATAAGGTCGGGATGGTGGGACGGTGAAGGGTCTTTGCGTTCTTTGCAAGAGATCATAGCCGTCCCACCAACGATGGGGCAATGGGAACAGGAAAGGGTCGTTTCGTTCCCATCGTCCACTTTATGGTTCATCAACAGTGTTCCATTCGTGCCTTTCTTTTCTAGCATGATTACTTATACCAGCTTTGTGATGGATTAAAATCTGTAGGGCAGATGTGTTGGGGGCTTTATATCGATTTACCTGATTTTATTGGTTTTAATATTCTCTGAAACCCTTTAATATAAACGTTATTGCATTATATTGTATGGGCATGGTATTCAGTGGGAACAACAACATCATGCTGGAAGGGGATTTTGACACGTGAACAACGAACCGAATGCCTTGGCCCGTTATTTCCGGTTCGGGCAGCATGGTACCAACCTGAAAACCGAAATACTAGCCGGGGTCACCACCTTTTTGACGATGGCATACGTTCTCCTAGTCAACCCGTTTCTCCTTGGAAAAGAGGCGGGGATGGATTTTGGAGCCGTCTTTGTTGCTACAGCGTTGGCATCAGCTATTGGGTCTCTATTGATGGGCCTCTTTGCTAACTATCCGATTGTACTGGCTCCAGGAATGGGATTGAATGCATACTTCACCTATACAGTGGTTCTCGGGATGAACGTGCCTTGGCAGACCGCTTTGGGTGCTGTCTTTATCTCTGGAGTGATTTTTTTATTGCTGACAGTGACCAAAGTTCGGGAGCTGATCATCAACTCGATCCCCCCGGTGCTGAAAAATTCGGTAGCAGCGGGAATCGGGATCTATATTGCTTTCATCGGCTTGAAAAACGCTGAGCTGATTGTCGCCAATAAATCTACCTTCGTTTCTCTGAACGGCGATCTGATGAAACCGGAGATCTTGCTGACCCTTTTCGGGTTGGTGCTCACCTTGTTCCTGATGGTACGGAAGGTGAAGGGTGCGGTCTTTATCGGCATGATCGGTATTGCGGTAGTGGGAATGATCATCGGTGTGGTGAAGATTCCTACCCAGTTTTTCTCCGCACCGCCAAGTCTGGCTCCCACCTTTTTGCAAATGGATATTATGGGCGCATTGGACATGGGGTTTTTCGCCATTATCTTTGCTTTTCTCTTTGTGGATCTTTTTGATACTGCCGGTACTTTGGTGGGTGTGGCCAATCAAGCGGGCCTTTTGAAAGAGAACCGACTGCCCCGAGCCGGTCGTGCGCTCACAGCGGATTCCTTGGCCACCATGTCTGGAGCCGCTTTGGGAACTTCCACTGTCACTTCCTATGTGGAGTCCACTGCAGGTGTGGCGGCGGGGGGACGGACGGGAATGACCGCCGTCACCTCCGCTGCGCTGTTTCTACTGGCGCTCTTCTTTTTCCCGCTGGTGGAAAACTTCGCATCGGTGTCGGCGATCACCTCACCTGCACTGATCATCGTCGGGATCTTGATGGCTTCCAGCCTGAAAGAGATCGAATGGAAGGATCTCACCGAAGGAGCGCCCGCTTTTCTGACTGTGGTGATGATGCCGCTGACCTATAGTATTGCAACCGGTATTGCCATCGGTTTTATCCTGTATCCTTTGGTCAAGATCTTTGCTGGAAAGGCAAGGCAAGTCCATCCCATTATGTATGTGTTGGCTGTGGTCTTTATCGCTCGCTTTGTCTTTCTCGGAAGCATCTGAATCCGAGGGAGTGACCCGTTTCTTGGGAAACGGGTTTTTTGTTTCATTTATGCAGGGATTGGATGGTTTTACCTGTGACAGAATTGAATTTATATATTTACTTTTGGACAATGTATTCTGTACTATGTATACATAGTGCATGGGGGGTGTCTGGTGAATTTGTATTTAGGGGCGAGGCACTCGGGACGTGAGTCCATTGCTTTTTAAAACGGAGGGCACTCTCTTGACTAACCTGAATTACCAAGAATCTGAGAAAGAGGTTGGTTCATATAATGCCTGAGTTGGATATCGGTTCGGAGATTAAGAAGGAGACTGTACACCAGGCTACCTATAACCAGTTGAAACATGCGATTCTCACCGGCAAACTCACTCCGGATGTTTTTTATACGGAGACAGATTTTTCCCATGAGTTAAACATCTCACGCACACCTGTCAGAGAGGCCGTCAAGGATTTAATCCATGATCATCTGCTTCTACCCGTTCCGAGGAAAGGTCTGAAAGTGAGAGAATTTACGGAATCGGAAGTGGAACAGATTTTTCTGGTTAGAAAAGCGATTGAGAGTCAAGTAATTGGCCAACTTTTGAAAACGGTTACAGAAGAGCAGATTTCCTTCTTGGCAAAACTGGTGGAAGATCAGATGCGAACCATTGAAGCTGATGACAGGATCGCTTTCATCAAATTGGATCAGAAATTCCATCATCGGATGATCCGGTTTGTTCATTATGAGCTGATCGAGGAATTGATCATCAAACTTCACAACATGACCCGTCTCATCGGCCATCAAGCGATTAAAAAACAGGGTAGGACGGAAGAGGTGATCCGCGAACATCGGGAGATTCTAGAGGCCCTGAAACGAGGGGAGACAGAACGAGCTAAACAAGCGATGGTAACTCATCTGGAAAACACGCAGCAATCCTATCGCATAGTGAAGACCCAGTCATGATGGGAGGGAATCGGAAGTGAAATACGCGATCTATCAAATGAATATTGCCATGGGAGATCCTGAGAAAAACCGCGACAAAGTACGGGCCTGGTTGGACCAGGTGGCCCAGGTGGAGAAACCGGATGTGGTGGTGTTGCCTGAGATGTGGACCACTGCCTATACCTTGCCGCAATTGGAGGAGGTGGCAGATCGAAACGGGGAGCCTACCCTTTCGTTCTTGCAATCCTTGGCCAAAGAATACAGTGTTCACATGATTGGCGGCTCGGTTGCCAACTATAAAGGACAAGGTTTTTACAACACAGCCCTGGTTGTGAATCGTGGTGGTACGTTGATCCATCAGTATGACAAGATCCATCTGGTTCCGATGCTGGATGAACCCCGGTATTTAAAGGGAGGTGAGAAGGGGGTCGAGGTATTTGAACTGGATGGAGTAAAGATGGGGCTGATCATCTGTTATGACTTGCGCTTTCCGGAGCTGGCGAGAAAGCTGGCTCTGGAGGGGGTGGAGGTTCTTCACGTCGTTGCCGAATGGCCGACCGCCAGATTGGATCATTGGAAAACTCTACAAATGGCCCGGGCGATCGAGAATCAGATGTTCGTCGTCTCTTGCAATTCCGTCGGTTTACAGGACGGAGTCGATTTTGCTGGAACTTCAATGATCATCGACCCATGGGGAAATGTGCTGGAATCAGGTAGCAAAGATCAGGAAGAGACCTTGACAGGGGAGCTCTCCCTGGAACTGGTCTCCCAAGTGAGAAAAGATGTCCCCGTATTTGACAGTAGAATGCCCGAACTTTACTGAATTCCTTGATTTGGAGGCTGTTCAATTGGAAAACAAATTGATTCTCAATGTACAAGGAACTGATGAAACGATCGAGCTGCTTGCAAATCATGTGTTTAACGCTGGTTATGCCGGAAGCGACCAGGAAAAAGTACAGGAACATATCGATGAACTGGCGAAACTGGGGGTTCCCGTCCCATCAACCACCCCCACTCTGTATCCGATTGCGGATTATTTGCCGACGACTACGGATCGCATTCAGGTACAGCATCAGGAAACAAGCGGAGAGATCGAATATGTTCTCATCCGGGCCCAAGGGGAATGGTTTGTCACGGTGGGAAGTGATCATACGGATCGGAAGTTGGAGACATTCAATGTTCCCATGTCAAAACAAGCTTACCCCAATATCATTGCTCAAGATGTTTGGCGCTTGAAAGATGTGAAAGATCATTGGGAGCAGCTGGAACTGGAATGTTGGGTGACTGCGGAGGGAGAACGGCAACTGTATCAAAAAGGAAGCTGTGCAGACTTGATGACTCCGGAACAATGGCAAGAACTTTTTGCACAGATGAATGTGGAGGAAGAGGGGAATTTGTTTTTCTCCGCTACGATCAACACCGTGGCCAAGTCGCTGACATTTGCGGAAAGGTATGAGTTTGAAATGCGGGATCCGGTGTTGAACCGGGTGATCCAGCATCAATATGAGGTAGACCTGCTATCTGCACCTATAGAGTAAATCCTACAGCAAGAATGGAGGGCCGGACATGAATCAACTGAATACCTCATCCGGGTCAGATCCCAAAGCGAATCAGCGGTTGATGTGGGGAGCCATTTTCCTGATGGCCACCTCCTCCATCGGTCCGGCTTTTTTGACACAAACGGCTGTTTTTACAGAACAATTTGCAGCCAATTTCGCTTTTGCGATCTTGGCCTCACTCATTATTGATATCGGTGCCCAATTGAATATCTGGCGGATCATCACCGTTTCAGGGAAGCGGGGGCAGGATGTGGCCAATATGGTGCTGCCTGGTCTGGGCTCGGTGATCGCCGTTTTGATCGTTTTCGGGGGATTGGCCTTTAATATCGGAAATGTGGCTGGGGCGGGGCTAGGCCTCAATGTCCTCTTCGGGATCTCGCCGGTGACCGGAGCCGTGATCACAGGCATTCTCGCCATCATCATATTCAGTTTGAAGGATGCGGGAAAAGCGATGGATATCGTGGCTCAGGCATTGGGGGCTCTCATGCTGGTGATGGTTGGTTACGTGATGTTCTCCACTCATCCGCCAGCAGGTGACGCCCTAGTGAAATCCATCCTCCCAGATGATTACGGAGCTCTTCTATTACCGATGATTACGCTGGTCGGGGGAACCGTGGGTGGGTATATCACCTTTGCAGGGGGACATCGTCTGGTCGATGCTGGAGTTGTCGGTAAGAAGTACGTTCCTTTTGTCAGCAAAGCGGCCAACCTCGGCGTTTTGACGACGGGTATCATGCGTATCTTTCTGTTCCTGGCTGTACTCGGTGTGGTTGCCGCCGGATATACGCTCAATCCAGGCAATCCGGCAGCATCGGTCTTTCAAATCGCACTGGGAGATGTAGGTTATAAAATCTTCGGGATCGTGCTTTTTTCAGCGGCGATGACCTCGGTGATCGGATGTGCTTATACCAGTGTCTCCTTTTTGCGATCCTTTCATCGATCCATTGAGAAATACAACAATTGGATTATCATCGCTTTCATTGCCTTTTCCACATTGATTTTCGCAGTCGTGGGTCAACCGGTGAACATTTTGGTAATCGCAGGATCTTTGAATGGTTTGATCCTCCCGCTGACACTGGGATCGATCCTGTTGGCATCCAGGAAGCGAGAAGTGGTGGGGGATTATCATCACCCCACTTGGCTGATACTGCTAGGGATCCTCGCTGTGGTGGTCACCTTGGTCGCCGGCTGGTTCTCTTTGCAGGGAATCGCTGATCTGTGGAACAAATAATGGATCTTCAAGGAAAGGGAGCCGAAGGGCTCCCTTTTTTCATGGTTTTTAGATGCATAAAGGGGTATTGATTTGAGCGAAACTAAGATGTGTCAGATCCAGCCTATCTTCCTCTTCGCATTGTAACTGAATGACCAGACACGATCTGATCCTATCATTATCGCTTTCCCTGGAGGTCATGCCATTGATACGAAAGGGATCCATACGGATACTGGTGCTTTTGCTGGTGATCGGCATGGTTTTGTCGGGAGGGGCGGGATCCCTTTCGCGAAAAGTCCACGGCAGTGAGCCTGAGGCTCAGATGCAGATCCGCCATGTGATTCAGGAAAAGCAGGATGCAGTCAACCAAAGGGATCAAAAGCTTTTTTTAAGCCGTCTCCATCCGGAGATGAAAACCTATATTCAAGAGCAAAAACGTTGGTTTGATGATGCGGTGCAATGGATAGATCCCGGATCCTACCGGTTGCGAGTCATCTCCATGATTCCCTGGAAAGAGCATCAGATTCGAGTGTGGATGGAACAGCGTTATACCCGGAAAGGGAACACCTTCACCCTCAAGTACCCCGTCCTGTTTCAGGAGACAGCCGCCGGGTGGAAGGATGCTGATTTTCCCCTTCACCATCTGACCCGCGGCGATGTCACCGTTCGCTACTCGGACACCGGTCTGGCTGATCAGGCGGCGATCGCCCTGGAGACGGGACATAAAGCGATTCAGGAATTAAAACGAGAAATGGGTTGGATGCCGAAGCATCTGGTGGAAGTGAAAATCTATCATCGACCGGATTGGTTCCGACAGTCGGTCAAACTTTCCCTCCCTCCATGGGCGGGAGGCTGGCATGAGGAGGGAGAGTCTATCAAGCTGATCGGAGCCCGTGGAACGGAGCGGCAGTTGATCTCCTCTGGGGTCGTTCATGAAGTAACTCATCTGATGGTCAGTGAGATGACCGGGGATAATGCCGCCTACTGGTTGCAAGAAGGTGCCGCAGAATATTTTCAATCCCACTTGTTGCCAGGGTTGCACAACCGGGAGGAATCTAATAAGGAACGTCCTCGCTGGTCCTTGTCGCAACTGACGAAGGCCAATCTGGAACAGATGGGAGACCAGGAGGCGACGGCCTACTACACTCAGTGTTATCAAGTGTTCCGGTTTTTGATGGAAACCTACGGAGAGGAAAAAGTGAAACGCCTGTTTTCCGTGTTGCAACTCAGTCCGGAGGAAGATCGGGACACCATCGGCAAGCTCTCTTTGACCAACCGACGGACCGAGGCTGCTCTGAAAAAAACCTTGGGGAAATCCCTGACGGAATTGGAACGGGATTGGTTGCGGCAACTGCAAAAAGGGAAAGGAAAGGACCATCCTCCGTCGCATCCATAGATCACCCCTTTTCCGTGAAAGGATTGCATCAATCGCTATGTCGACCCCATCTTTGTAATTCAATGGGTCTGTTCTGCTGGATGCTCGAGTGATACGGGCATCTTTTATATTGGGAACACCTGAGTAACGAATGGCAGGTCGGGAACGGTTTGAGTTCCAATTTGCAGAATATAGGTAAGGATGCTACGTTTATGAAGGTATTATCTCTCTAGAAGCATGGTGAAAAAGTCACCACAGGGAGGGGCGTGGGTTTGCCAGAACAAAACCTGTTCAGACCGTCCCAGATCGATGTAAATCATAATACTTCTAGAGTGGGATTCTGATAGGTGCATCCCAACCCAGGATCCACCGAGTGGGAGATGGTGAGGAGGAGTGAGCGGGGATGGAACCAACGAAACTATTTGATGCGTTTGACGTATTTTTGTTTGATCTAGATGGTGTCATCTATGTAGGCCCGAAGGCTCTGCCTGGGGCCGTAAAAGTACTAAAACAACTGCGTTCCCGAGGTAAGACGATCCGGTTTCTGACCAATAATCCTTGTATGACACGAAGGCAGACCGTAGTTAGGCTGAACCGCCTTGGAATTGAAGCCTTGGAGGATGAAGTGATCTCCTCAGGCTGGGCAACGGCAAAACATCTGCAGGAACAGCAGGTGGGATCTGTCTATGTGCTCGGGGATGAGCATCTGAAGCAGGAATGCCGGGATGTCGGACTGGACATTGTGGAGGTCAACGATGCGGAGGCCGTCGTCGTCGGTTGGAGCGACGATTTGAGATTACGGGATCTCCAAAGCGCGGTGACGCGCATCGCGGATGGCGCCTCGTTCATTGCCACGAATGGGGATGGGAGCTGCCCAGGGCCCGATGGGCCCAGGATGGCGGTGGGAACCGTCGTGGAAGCGATCCGGATGGCTTCGGGCAAATCACCTTACATCGTAGGAAAGCCTCATCCATATATGTTTCAAAAAGCACTGCAACATGTGGAGAAGTCCCGGGCCATCATGTTCGGGGATACCCCTGATACGGATATTGTGGGCGCACACCGGATCGGCATCTCGGCTATCTTGATATCCAGTGAGCCCTATGCCGGATATTCTTCTGTTCAGGACTATCGGAAGCCCGATGCAGTGATTCCCCATCTTCGCAAGCTCTTAGACGAGGAGATTCGGTTGGAGCGTTGGGTCCCGCCGGATTTTCCTTGGCCGGATGACATTAAGCCTGGAGTGGCGGGCATTGTCATGGATGAACGCGGGAGAGTCTTATTGATGAGGCGGGCAGACAATGGGTGCTGGGCTGTCCCGTCGGGTCATGTGGAGCGGGGAGAAAGTGTAGAAGAGGCGATCGTGCGGGAGATTCGTGAGGAGACCGGATTGCAAGTGGAAGTGAAGCGGTTGATCGGTCTGTATTCCGATCCAAAATCGCAAGTATTCACCTATCGAAATGGAGCAACGGCTCAGTTTGTGACCGCCTGCTTTCGTTGTGAAAGGGTGGGTGGGGCGCTTGTCACAACAGGAGACGAAACCTTGGATGTGAACTACTTCGAAGTGGACAGGCTCCCCGAACCCATACTCAAGATGCATCCTGGCTGGATTGAGGATGCCTTTGCAGGGGAGTCCTTTCGCATTTTCCCTTAGGGTGTTTCTGATCCCTCTATTAGGCCGATGGGACCGTCTCCGACCGCTTGCAAAAAAACGCACAGCGGGGGATTCAAAGGATCTTCGCTGGTCCCACAGGCCTCACTTTCTTTTCTCATTGGTACTGAATGACATGATACCCCTGAAACGAACCGGTTACATAGTCATAGTTAGGTTGTGACTGACTTGGGGTCCTTCCCGTACTTAGTCAGTGAAGTGCTCACAATTAAACCCTGAGTTGGCAAGAGTGGGATTTCTCATCTTCATAAAGTAAAGAGGGACTGGCTTGGTGATTTCCTATCGGGAATATGTCCCTGAGTAGAGGCATCACATCTGGTGAAAGATCTTTATAAAAAAAGTTGTTGACCCTAAGTGCGGATCGTGTTAAATTAATATTTGTCGCCGCGAGATCAGCTCGACCGAGCCGGTCCGAGGCAGACGAAAGAAAAAGAAAAAAGCTGTTGACAAGAACAACTG
>NZ_JBNPXF010000021.1:0-58326 GCF_050433445.1 Kroppenstedtia sanguinis
AAAAATTGGGCGACCTTTCCCCTGTAGAGCATCGGGAAAAAGTCGCCGCATAACCGTTCTTTTTTTCATTGTCTACTTGACGGGGTCAAGACCAAAGAGCCGGTCTTTCCCCGGCTTTTTTTATTTCACTTATGGGCAGAATCTCCCCATGGCCTCGGCAACGATCCCAGCCATGATCAGGCCAAGAAAACTCCATCCCCATACTCCCTCTCTGTTGGGGGCTAAGCACCACGCAATGCTTCTAGGGGAAGCCTTTTATGCGCAGATTATACCAATTACTGCTTCCGACCGGCAAAAACCAGGCGTGTTGATTAGCCGTACTTTAGGTAGGAAATCAGGTCGGGATGGTGGGACGGCTACGATCTCTTGCAAAGAGCGCAAAGGCTCTTCACCGGCCCACCATCCCCGTCCCCTCAAGCGATATTTTACAACGGGGGCAATGGGAAGAGCGAAAGGATCCTTTCGTTCTCATCATCCACTTTAGGGTTCACCAACAGCCCTGACAAAAACCTTTTGCAACGATATTCTTGCAAACAAATGAAATAATGCCTCGCCGCCTGATGTGTCATAATAAACGAGTAACACAGATGCCTAAAAAGGGGGTGCAACGGCTGTGAATCGTCGCCAAAAAAAATTAATCCTTTTACTTTTAAATGAAACCGATTACAAAAGAGCCAAATATTATGCGGATGCGTTGGGTTATTCTGAGCGTACCATCTATAGCGATTTACAGGAAATCGAGCACATTGTACAATCCATGGGGTTTAAATTAGATCGCAAACCGGGTGTTGGCACAAAATTGATCGTCGATCGTCAAGACCGCTTGAATATCTTAAGCCGAGTCAATATGAAGCCGGAGACTTTTGATCCATATTCAACCGAAGAGCGCCAAAAACGGATCGCACTTCGGTTACTCCATCAAAATCATCCTCTATCCATGCAGAAATTTGCGGAGGAATATTTTGTAAGCAAAACAGCAATCGCAAAGGATATGGACAAAATTGGGCAAAATTTGCTGAACTATCATCTAAAGTTGGTCCGCAACCATCAAGGGGTTTACGTCGAGGGGCTTGAAAGAAACCGACGACAAGCCATTGCCGCATTTATTGCAACCATACTGGATCTTCAACAAACCCAGCCTCTTTCAAAAAAAAGGGACCGTTTGGACACCACCACCAAGCAGCGTCTAAGTGAATTTTTTTCAACTGAAATGGTCGCGGGCGTTCTACAACTCATTAACGACATTGAACGGGAAAATAACCTCGCTATCAACGATCTTTACTATCAAAACGTTGTCACGCATATGTTGATTTTAATTAAACGGGTCATGCAAGATCGACATGCCGATTTTTCCTTTCTGGAACAACAATCTGTTGAACCAAAGGTTGAGAATATCGCAGGACAACTAATCCGTAACATCCATCGTATCTTTAACTATTCCATCACAGCAGCTGAAGCGAAGTACCTCGCGCTTTATCTCTTCCATTGCAGCGAACGGAACAGATATCTTACAAGTGAAGTGGAACTGAATTCGCTTACCATCCATCAAACCATTCGAGAGATGATTGATGCTTTTTCGAAAGTGATGGAGATCGACTTACGCGAGGATACTGAGTTACAAAATGGCTTGAAATTGCATATAGAGCCGATGTTGCAACGCTTGAAAATTGGATTGAATTTAAATAATCCCATGCTCATGGCCATTAAATCGCGTTACCACTCTATTTTCGGTATGACTTGGTTGATTTCGATTTTTATAGAAAACCAATTTCATGTCCAATTAAATGAGGATGAAGTTGGATTCATTACCCTGCACTTTTTGGCAGCCATTGAACGTCGGATTTACGATCAACCTAAACGGGTGGTGATTGTTTGTTACGATGGGATTGGCACATCGCAATTTTTAGCAAACCGAATGAAAAATCGTATCCCTGAAATACAAGTTGTCGATGTCATTCCTTTAACCCAGTTGGGAAAAATCGATTTGAGGGAAATCGATTTTATTATTACGACAGTGCCCATGGAATCTGAACAAAAACCCATTGTAACCGTTTCACCGATTTTAGATGAACAAGACATCGTTAAAATCAATCAAACCATTTTCGGGTTAAAAAACAAGCCTAATGAACGACGATCGATCGACACCCAGGCACCTTCCATATTATCGCAAATGCTGGATCCTGATTTAATCTTTGCTCAAGAGAAAACTCGTAACAAACGGGAGATTCTACATTTTATTTGTGAAGCCCTTCATACCAGGGCTTTTGTCGATCCGGACTATGAGGATTCCGTTTTTGAGCGGGAGGCGCGTGCCCCCACTTCAGTCGGGAATGGCATTGCAATTCCACACGGTACGGAAACCTATATTCATAAGCCGCACCTTGTGATCTATACAAGCAAACACCCAGTAGATTGGGGGTCTGAAGATGTTTCACTCATTTTTCTTATTGCAGTAAAAACGACAGGCAGCATCGACTTTCGACTTGCACTGAGGGAACTGTATCGTATTTTTGAAAATACGGATCTCCTTCAGGCGCTGAAGAAAGCACAGGATCCGCATCACATTTATCAACTGATCCACCATTCAACTGGTTAAATCATGGGTTCATCCCTACCTGTCACTTGGGTTGGACTCTTACTGATTGGCACACAGAAAAAGGGAGGAAATGGACCATGGAACTATCTGAAGACCATATTTTTCTGAACATCGAGGCCCGCAATAAAAAAAATGCATTGAAAAATATTGCGGAATTCGCGGAACAGGCGGGGGTTGTTACAAGTAAAAAAGCCTACTTCACAGGCTTATGGCAACGAGAAAAGGAAGCCACAACCGGTTTTGGAAACGGCTTTGCGATTCCACACGCAAAGATTAAAGAAGTGGTTAAACCAGCGGTTTTTGTTGTGAAATTTACGGATGGTATTGATTGGAAGGCTTTAGATGATCAGTTCGTTCATGTTGCGATCGCATTAGCCGTGCCGGAACAGGAGGCGGGGACTGAACATCTGAAGCTACTCTCACAAATCTCGCGGCGCTTAATCCATGATGACTTTCGTGACAGATTAATGAATAGTACCACCAAGCGAGAAATAGCGGCATTGTTTCAAAGGGCATAGACCACGACAAAACAAGACAAGGGGAGACCATCATGGGAAGAAATCTGGTTGCCATCACGAACTGTCCGGCGGGGATCGCCCACACCTATATGTCGGCAGAGGCCTTGCAAACGGAGGCTTCAAAACGGGGAGATACGATTAAAGTAGAAACACAAGGATCCATCGGGATCGAAAATGAGTTAACAAAAGAAGATATCGCTCAAGCCGATTTTGTCATCGTCGCCACTGGCCGGGGAGTGTCAGCGGATGATATGAAACGTTTTGACGGTAAAAGGGTTTTAATTGTCGACGTATCCGATGTTTTAAAAAACGTCGCAAACATCTTGGATCGGCTTCAGCAGGATGTTCCAGTTTATCATGCGACAGGTGACGGCCAACAAACCGACCCCTCTTCAGATACGGGAAAAAGGGGAATCTCAGGGGTCTTCCAACATTTAATGAATGGCGTTTCCTTCATGATTCCTTTTGTCACCGCAGCTGGGATCTTAATGGCGATATCAGCGGCATTGGTTGGCGGGGGCAAAACCGTACCGGGGTCTTTTCCCTATTTACTTGAGCAAGTCGGCGTGATTGGCTTTGCCTTAATGATCCCGATCCTCGCCGGCTATACCGCTTATTCAATTGCCGATAAACCCGCTCTGGCACCGGCCATGATCGGCGCGTGGCTCGCTAATCAGGCGGATATACTTGGCACAAAAGGCGGCGCTGGATTTTTAGGAGCTATCTTGGTCGGCCTACTCGTCGGTTACTTTGTCAAATACTTTAAGCGACTAAAATTGCCAAAGTCTCTCCATCCATTAATGTCGTTCTTAATTATACCTGCCGTCACCACTTTACTGATCTCGATTGTCGTTTTTTATGTCGTCGGACCGGTCATTTCTGGGCTGATGCTGGGACTTACGCACTTTTTAAGTTCTATTCCTTCTTCCAGTCTGGCAGTGATCTGCGCAGTAATCGGTATGATGATTGCCTTTGATATGGGCGGACCCATTAACAAAACCGCTTACCTGTTCGCCTTAGGATTAATTCCGGAAGGGAATGCCTACTTGTTTGGTACGGTTGCTTTAGTAACGGTGATTCCCCCTGCCGCCCTGGGAATCGCGACATTCATCGCTCCAAAGCTTTTTAAAACCGATGAAATCGCAAATGGAAAATCCGCCGGCATCGTTGGGCTTTTCGGCATCACGGAACCGGCCATCCCGTACGCAGTCAATGATCCGATCCCTGTCATCAGTGCCCAGATGATTGCAGGTGCGCTTACCGGTGCTTTAGGTGCAATGGCTCATATCACCAGAATCGCGCCAGGGGCGGGTATTCTTGATCCTATTGTCGGGATTGTCAAACCTCCTTTTACCTATTATCTCGTATTAATCATCGGCATTGTGATCAATCTGATCCTCGTTATTCTATTTAAAAAGATGCGCAAGAACCGTATGGAAAGAAAGGCGGCCCAAGCCAATGAACTATAATTTTGATGAACTGATTGACCGTTCGAAAACCAATGCGCGTAAATGGTCCAAGGATATCCTGATCAAGGAATTTCAAACTACTGATATACTCCCAATGTGGATCGCTGATATGGATTTTGCCTGCCCACCACCGGTTATAGAGGCAATGCAAGCGGTAGTGGACCAGCGTATTTATGGGTACACCTATGTCCCGGATACGTATTACCAGGCAATTACGGATTGGAATTTACGTCGTCATCAATGGACCATCGAAAAAGATTGGATTACACTCACACATGGCACCGTCAGCACACTCCACTATATCGTTCAAGCGTTTTGTCAACCGGGTGACAAAGTTATCGTCCAAACGCCAGGTTATCAACCTTTTCAACGTGCTGTTGAACGGCATCGATGTGAATTGGTCACCAATCCATTGATGCTAGAAAATGGTCGGTATACATTAGACTTGAATGATTTAGAGGCAAAGGCTAAGGATCCCGCGGTCAAATTAATGATATTCTGCAATCCGCACAACCCGACCGGCCGCGTCTGGACAGCAGAGGAGTTATTAGAGGTGGGCCGGATTTGTTTGGAAAACGATGTATTGATCGTATCCGATGAAATTCATAAAGACCTCTGTTTATATGGCCATCAACCGACTTCTTTTGCCAGCCTGTCCCATTCGATTGCGGATCATTGTCTGATATGTGTCTCACCGAACAAAGCATTTAATTTTGGCGGCTTAAAATCATCTTATACCGTGATCCCAAACGCTGATCTTCGCGCACGACTGCAAAAACAGCTGGCCACTCATTCCATTACCTCACCCAATGTGTTTGCGGTTCCCGCGCTCATCGCTGCCTATACACGTTGTGATGATTGGCTTGATCAGTTAACTGCCTATATCGAGAAAAATATTGATCTGGTTCGTAACTTTATAAACACCTCTCTGCCCAACGTTACCCTGATCCATCCAGAGGCCACCTATCTCGCCTGGCTCGATTTTAGGGCGGTTGGATTAAGCCATCATCAATTACAAAAGCTCCTTATTCATGAAGGAAGGCTCGCTCTCGAAAGTGGCAATGATTTTATTGCCGACGGCGAAGGGTTTGCTCGAATGAATCTTGGCTGTCCACGCGCGATTGTCGAAGAAGCTTTACAGAGATTATCCCAGTGTCTGTCAAAAATCTAGAGTGTGTCTGGTAATTCGCGTTTAAGGAAAGACGGTCCCCTCCGGTTTTGAAAAGCAAGATCCCTCTCAAAAGCGGGGAGGAAGCATCGGAGGAAGGGTGGGGTTTCACATGGAATGACTTGGTCTCGCAGAAATCCTAATCTGGTGAGGGGAAGTCTCGTTAAAATAACGAAGAACCATCCAGATGAAGTTGAAGATTCCTTAGATGATAATCAAGAGAGACGGATGGATAATAACCTCTTTGCCACAACAAAAGGACCGTCCCGGTTGGGAACGGACCTTTTTAATAAGGAGTTAGCGCTTGTTCATTTCATTGGGATGCGCACCTCTGCGAGCGTTGCGGTCGAGAGCATCGATCGCCTTCATTTCCGTTGCGGTCAGCTCAAAATCGAAGACATTAAAGTTTTCTTCGATCCGGGAGGGTGTCACCGACTTCGGAATGACAATCGTGTTGTTTTGCAGATGCCAACGCAAAATCACCTGGGCATTGGTTTTGCCATGGGCGGCGGCGATCTTTTGAATCTCTTCGTCTTGAAGCACCTCGCCCCCCTGATCCAGCGGGCTCCACGCCTCTACAAAGATATCGTGCTCAGCACAAAACTTCTTCAACTCCTTTTGCGCCAAGTAGGGATGACATTCCACCTGGTTGAGCACCGGCTTGACCTCACACTCATCCAGCAGCCGCTGCAAATGCTCCACTTCAAAGTTACAAACCCCGATCGCTTTCACCCGACCCTCTTTATAAAGCTTTTCCATCGCTTTATATGTATCCACATATTCATCATATTGGGGAGTCGGCCAGTGGATCAAATACAGGTCCGCATAGTCGATTCCCAGACGATTTAAGCTTTCATCATATGCCTTCAAGGTATTCTCATAACCTTGATCGCTGTTCCAAACCTTCGTCGTGACAAAGAGGTTTTCCCGGGGAATACCGGATTCTTTGATCGCCTTGCCGACACCGGTCTCATTTTTATAAATCATGGCCGTATCGATGGAGGTATAGCCCACTTCCAGTGCTTTGGCCACGGCTGCGGTCACTTGCTCGTCTTCCACTTGCCAAACGCCGAAGCCGAGTTGGGGCATTTTCAAACCATTGTTCAGTGTAACCAGATTCACCATCAAACAGCTCCTTTTTAAAAACTTCGACCCAAAAACAGTATATCACACCCCCCCTTCCCAGATTCAATCCTCTTTTGATACAGTTCAGGCCTCCCATTTTAGCCGGAAAACCCTGCGCTAATCCACGAATTGATGTCCACTCTCAGAGAAGTAACGGACCACTCAAGAATCTTACGAAGTGGGCCCCGTCGCCACCGGATTCTGCTCATAGCTGATCCAGTCACTCCAGCTGCCGGCGTAGAGGCGTGCCTCCGGGATGCCGGCGGCGTAGAGAGCCAGCAGGTTGGCACAGGCGGTGACACCGGAACCACAATAGACGATAGGCTGCTTCCCCGAGGCGAAGGCCCACTCTTTTTTCAACTCGGCAGGAGTTTTCCAACGCCCATCCTTCCCCAAATTCTCCTTCCAGAAACGGTTGACCGCACCTGGGATGTGACCCGCCTGGGCATCGATCGGTTCCGTTTTCCCTTCATAACGGGCGGGTTCACGGGAGTCGATCAACAGACCCTTCCACGCTTTCACTTCCTCCATTCCGACCTGAAACTGTTCTTGCCGATGTGGGACAAAGCGTGTGGGTTCCCGCCGGGGGACTTCGTCACTCACGGGATACCCCAACTCGGTCCACGCCCCATAGCCGCCGTTAAGGACGAACACTTCCCCATGCCCGAGATATCGCAACATCCACCAGAGGCGGGCTGCCATCATCCCTCCTTGGTCATCATAGGCGATGACGGTCCGGCGGTGATCGATCCCCAAGGCTCCCAGTCGCTCCGCCAATCGCTCCTCATCAGGTAGAGGGTGACGTCCCCCATGAGTCCCCACGGGAGCGGATAAATCCTGTTCCAGGTGCAAATACAGCGCCCCTGGTATATGACCCTTTCGATACGCCTCTTCCCCGGCTTCTGGGCGGGCCAAGTCGAACCGGCAGTCCACCACCACCAGCCCGGAATCCTGTAGATGTTCAACTAACCATTCAGGAGTGACCAACGGATTCCTGTTCATATCATGCACCTCCAAGATGGGTTTACGAATTCCCCTTCACTCTCTCCACCTGAAGCAAGATCAGATTCTCTTACAATGACTACTACCCTTTACCTTTATCTCAGCTTATCATCGTCTTCGCCTTAAATCTTTCCCTCTCTAACTCTTACTCAACTCAATTCCTTCCTAGTTTTTTAGCTGTGTGCAAAAAAAGTTCTCCACCCTCTCCGTACTTCTTAGAGGGAAGGAACTCCTCCTTTCTTATCTCTTTTTGATGAATATAGCCATAAAACTAAGGCACAACATAGTAATTAATAAGTACAGCCAAATATAATCTATCGGAACTGATTCATGGCCCATCATCGTATAAATTGCCAGAATAACAACACCGATGATTGCACTCACCGTAATGATTCGCAACGCAAAAACTTGAAACAACTGAATCACCCGTTCGTCCACTTCAGGCAATTGAGATTTCTTCATCTTTCTCTGTTTCACAAAAAAAGTGATCAGCGCAACACCAATGATTAAAACAAAAAGACTCAAAGGAGGATCCATATTATTCGTTCTCCTCGGTCAAATGAAAAATTTCCTCTACCGGCTGACCGAAATAGTTAGCAAACTTTAAGGCTAATTCTAAGCTGGGATTATATCGGTTTCGTTCGATGGCAATTATTGTTTGCCGTGTCACCTGTAGCTCCTTCGCCAATTGATCTTGAGTTATCCCCCGTTTTTTACGGATCTCTCGAACTAAGTTAGTAACCATTATCGTCTCCTTAAGTGTAAAGGTCACTTTACAAAAAAGGATACTATATATTCACACGGTTGTAAAGATAACTTTACATTTCAGTTCAAAAAAAGCGGGGATCTGCCCCACTTGTCCTTTCATTCCGCCTTTTCTTCCCCTCCTCATCCAAAACAAACTACGATTCCCAAAGTCGGTACACCATATATTTCTATTTACTTCAGATCTTATCCACCAATTGTTACAGCGCCTCCAAACATTTTCGCTGTTTCCAATTGCCATCACTCAACTTACTATGTAGCAGAACAGGGCAGCTGCTCCTGCAAACAGCCAACTGCTAAGAATCAATACCCGGGCTGTCTCCTGGATGTGGCGCGGCTTCTTTGGATACAAGGGATCCCCCAGGGTAGCTATGTGGGAGAGCACTCCACGATATCGGTTCTCCCCTCCCAGCTGAATCCCCAACCCCCCTGCCAGCAAGGACTCTGTGATGCCACTGTTGGGACTGGGGTGCTTTGAGGCATCCCGTCGCCACATGTGCCAGGCTTGTCGGGGGGAGTGACCTGTCAGGGCGAGGGCTAATAGCACAGGTGGAATCGTGAGGCGGGCCGGCACCCAGTTGGCCAGGTCGTCCAGCCGAGCAGAAGCCCAGCCCAGATCCCGGTACCGTTCATCCTTGTATCCCACCATGGAGTCCAGGGTGTTGACCGCCCGGTAGGCCAATGCCAACGGCGCCCCACCCAAAGCAGCAAAGAAAAGAGGCGATGTGACAGCGTCCACGATATTTTCTGCTACCGTCTCCACCGCTCCCCGCACCACTTCCGGTTCCTCTAAATGGTCGGTATCTCGTCCGACCACGAAGGAGAGTGCTCTGCGGGCCCCCGGCAAATCCCCTGCTTCCAATGCGTGAAGAATCTCTCGACCTGCCTCCGCTAACCCCTTGACAGCGATCGTGGTGGAGATCAGCCACACCTCCAATACGCGGGCCGCCCACCAGGAGAAAGATTCCACTGTAGCCAATAGAAAATAAGAGACCCCATAGACCGTTCCCACTACCACCAAGGGCAGGAGACAACCCAGCAGGCGGATTCGCCACCCTTCCCGAAGTTCCGCCATTCCCCGGCGCAGGATTCTTTCCACCTGGGTGATCCCCCATCCCATCCCTACCACCGGATGAGGAAAATGTCGCGGGTCCCCCACCCAACGGTCCACGACGCAAGCCAACAGTAAAATGAGCGCCGGGATCATCTCCGCTGACGCTCCCGAAGCACCGTTTCTCGAATCGCTTCCCGAACTGCCTGCCCCACGACCTGTCCCAGAGGACTGACCGCTCCGGCATAGGCATGTACGTATTTCTCTCTTCTCCGTTGGGTGGAAGCAATCATCACCGCATCCGTCGTGGTCCCCGTGGCAGACCGCCCCTCCCCGTCCCTTACATCCAGTTCTTGAAGCGCCGCTGCTTTCGCCTCGGTAACGGTGATCACCGTATTCACCAGCGCTCCCTCTGTCAATTCGCCATCCACTACCAGGAGGATATTGATCGTCCCTGGGTCTGGATGATCCATGAAAACTGGACCCGGCCATCCCATCCTCGCTGCATTGCTGACACCGGCGGTCACGATGGCTGCCACCTGTACCAGGGGATCCCCCATTTGAATCACGGAGGCGTTCTCCATCCGGGCGGCGGTCAGCAGGGTGGGCGTCTGTTCCGGGTCATATCCATTAGCCACCAACCAACCGCGGGTCTCCTCCACTGGGTCCCCTTCCCGATAATCCTTATCCACATGGCGATTTACCAGGGTTCGCCAGCATCCCCTCCCCCCTCCCACGGAGGCGCTGGAGAGCACTGCCAGCGGTGTGGTAGAGGAAAGGCTGAGATGGCTATCTTCGATATGAAGAAACAGATTCCCTTCGTTAAACAGATGGCGCCTGACCGCCTTCATCTCTTTTCCCCCTTTCTTCGGTTCCCCTTTTTTTCTTCAGTTCCCTTAGGAAAACCTCCCGCCACTTCGGCGGTTCCCAGGTGACCGCCAGGATGCCGCCGTGGGGGAGGGAACGCTCCCAGAACCTGCTGGGATCCCCCTCCAAATGGTGGGAGATAAACCAACGAATCGGCCCCCCGTGGCTGACGGCCACCGTCACATCCCCAGAGCCCAATTCCAAGGGGATGCGGTCCAACCAACGTTGCAACCGGGACTCCATCTCAGCCCCTGTTTCTCCTCCTGGTGGGGAAACCCGGTGTGGATGAGCCAGCCAACGCTGTAACTGCTCTGGAGCCTGGGCGTGGATTTCATCATAGGTGAAACCCTCCCACTCGCCAAAGGAAAGCTCCCGCAAATGGGAGGTCGGTTCCACCTCCGCTTCGGGAAATTGGGTCAGCAACGGCTCTGCTGTCTGACGGCAGCGGAGCAGGTCACTGGTCCAGATCCGTCGGACCTGCAGGCCGGACAAGGCTTCCGCCGCCTCTTCCGCTTGTTCTCTACCCACCTGATTCAGAGCCGGATCTGACCAGCCACAATAACGCCGCTCCCGGTTAGCCTGGGTTTCCCCATGGCGAAGCCAGACTAAAATCAACTCGACACCCCCGTCAGCAATAACCACAGCAAAAGAATTCCTGCCTCTGTTGCCTCCACCAAAGCTCCATAAAGATCTCCTGTCCATCCTCCCAGCCGTTTCCAGGCCAGTCGGGCCCAGAGGAGAACCCACACCAGCGGGATCACAAAAAACCACAATCCCTGGAATCCAGCGATCCCCACGGCCACCAAGAGAGTCAACAGCGTGGCTCCCGCTAGGGAGATCAGAGTAAGTCCCTCTCGCAAGCCCTTTCCGATCCCATCCTGGGTCAGGTAAGGAAAAAAGCGGATCGCAAGCAATAGCGCCCACCGTCCAAACATTGGAGCCATCAACAGAGGAATCCACAGTGGATCGGGAGTCGAAGCTAGTACCGACGCCTTTAGCAATAAGAGGAGGATCGCAGCGATCACTCCCATGGCACCCACCCGGCTGTCTTTCATAATTTCCAGGGTGCGTTCCCGTGAGCGGTAAGAACCGAATCCGTCCGCCACGTCCATCCACCCGTCCAGATGTAGACCCCCAGTCAGCCAGACCCAGAGTCCAAGGAGCAACACGCCTCGCACCCCGGCAGGAAACCAAGACGCCACCGCCAGATCGAAACCCGCCAGCACACCGCCGATCACCAGGCCCACGACGGGATAATAACGGACACTGCGAGACCACCCACCCGGATGAGACCCCCGCGGTACAGGAATGCGGGTCAGAAAGGAGAGAGCTGTAAAAAAAGCGTTCATCCCTTCACCTTCCAGGGCACCCCGGACACCACCATCCAGACTTCCTCCGCCCGTCGCGCCGTCTGTTGATTGATACTTCCCAGTGTATCCTGGAAAAGCCGGCCCAAGGGAGTCATCGCCACTCCACCCAGACCTGTTTCAGAGGTAACCAGCACCGCCTCTCCTTCCTTCAACACTTCCAAAACTCTCTCCATCTCCTCTTCCATTTCTTTTACCACCGCGTCCCGCCTTTCTTCGCCATCTTCTTCTGGAAGTTGCATCAGACGATTGGCCACCCAGGTGGAAAGGCAGTCCACCAGGATTCCATCCCTTTCTGGCCCCTTGCTGAGAGCCTGGGTCAGATGCAACGGCTCCTCCACCAGTCCCCATTCCCTCGGCCGACGTTCCCGGTGACGTTGCACCCGCGCCTGCATTTCTTTATCAGTCACGACCCCTGTGGCCACATACAGAACCCGCTGGCCCATTTCTTTTGCCAAATCCTCGGCAAAACGACTCTTCCCGGAACGTACGCCCCCTGTCACCAGCCGGATCATCGCGGGGCCCTCCCTGGAGAGGAAAGGATCTCCGCCAAAGCAGTCAACAACTGCTGATTCTCCTCCCGACTGCGCAGGGCCACCCGGACATAGCAACCGTCCAACCCAGGGAAAGTGGAGGCATCCCGGATCATGATTCCCCGCTTCCCCAATTCTCCCTGCAACCAAAGGGACGGCGATTCCGCCCCCGCCAGGGATCCCTCCAAACGGAGCAAAAAGTAATTAACCTTTCCCGGGAGCACCTCTACCTGCGGGAACAAACGAAGTCCCTCTAGCAAAAAAGGGCGTTCCCTCGCTAGCCAGGCCCAGGTTTTCTCCTCAAATTCCCGGTCCTGAAGTGCTGCCTCCCCCGCCAGCTGAGCCAGACCATTCACACTCCAAGGGGTCTGCCAGCGCCGCAATCGGTGGATCCACTCCTCAGAGGCCACAGCATAGCCCAACCGCAACCCTGGCAATGCATAAAATTTGGTCATAGACCGAAACAAGATCGTCGTCGGAAACTTCCGCAACTGCGGAAGCAGGCTGATCTCCCCCGACTCCATCAGAAAATCGAGGAAGGCCTCATCCACCGCCAACACCGTTTTCCACCGAGCGGCTTCTTCGGCGGCAGTAGCCAGATCCTCCAGCGATAACAGGGTGCCTGAGGGATTATTGGGATAGCCCACCCAAGCCAGATCCACCTCCCGAATCCAGTCCAACAGCTCTTCCCGCCCAGGGAGAAACCCTCTTTTCCAATCGGTCTGCAACGGGGAGATCTGCAGACCCCGTTTGCGAGCCGCCTGTTCGTATTCAGTGAAGGAGGGATGGATCACCCCCACTCGCCGGGGAGCAGCCGCGGAATAAATGTTGTGGATCAACTCCGCGCCGCCATTTCCAACCAAGACTTCCTCTGGCCTCACCTGTAACCGCTGGGCCAGCAGATGGGTCAGCCGTCGACAGGCGGGGTCAGGATACCGGGAGATCAACGGCAGCTCCGTCTCCGACACCGCTTTTTGCAAGGACTCCACCACGCTAGGCGGCGGGCCGAGAGGATTGATATTGGCACTGAAATCCAGAAAGGAGTCCGGCTCTTTGCCAAACCGCTCCCCGGCAGTCCACCGATCCCCTCCGTGACCGTAGCGTTCTAGTCCGTCCATCACATCACTTCCTCTCCTCCCTAATAAAAAGACACTCCACCTGGAAAAGTGTTCGAGGGGTGAACGTCGAACTTTCCCGCCTCCCCCCTCACTCCATTTTTCACAATCCCAACTCGGAAAAGGTGGCCATCTCCTGAGCCGCCGTCACAGCCGCATCAAACAGGGGAAAAGCGAGTACCGCGCCGCTTCCTTCTCCCAGCCGCATCCCGGCAGTGATCAGCGGTTGCAGACCCAGCTCTTCCAGCAATAGACCGTGGGCAGGTTCCACCGACAGATGGGAGGCAAACAGATAGGGCTGTACTTGTGGAGCTATCCGAATAGCCACCAAAGCAGCTACAGTGGAGATCACCCCGTCCAACACCACCGGCAGGCGTTGGCGGGCCGCTCCCAGCATCAAACCCGCCATCGCCCCCACTTCCAGTCCCCCTACCTTAGCCAAGACATCCAGGGGATCCCTTGGATCTGGACGATTCACCTCCAGACTGCGGCGGATCACTTCTTGCTTTCGCTTCAGACCGGTATCATCCAGACCCGTCCCTCGACCGGTCACCCGCTCCACCGACTCCCCAGTCAAAACGCTGGCCACCGCAGCGGCAGCAGTGGTATTACCGATCCCCATCTCTCCTGTGGCTACCAGTTGCATTCCTTCTTTCTTCAAGCCTTCGGCGGTTTCCAAGCCGATATGTATGGATTTCAAAGCCTCTTCCTGGCTCATCGCAGGCCCTTGGGTCATATTGACCGTTCCCCGACGCACCTTCCGCTCGATCACTCCATCGGGCACACCTTCCAAGCGGCTACCCACATCCACCACGATCACTCGGGCTCCGAAACGACGGGCCCACACGTGAACCGCCGCCTTGCCCCAGCTGAAATTCTGCATCATGAGTCCAGTCACTTCTACCGGATAAGCACTGACTCCCTCTGCAGTCACCCCGTGATCCCCGCAGAAGACCACCACCCCCTTATTCTCGATGGAAGGCTGGGCTTGACCTGTAATCCCTGCCAGTCGTACTAGAATCGTCTCCAGCTCTCCCAGTGCACCCTGGGGCTTCGTCAGCTGATCGATATGCTCCCTGGCTTTCTGCTCTTCCTCGACATTCACTGATGGAATCCCTTCTGTCCACTCTTTCAACTTCTCAAATCCCGACAACGGAATTCTCCTTTCTCGATCCACACTCTTCCTTATTGTACCTCTTCCGCTCCTCCCCGGACAGGCAAGGGTTACATTTCCCTCACTAATGCCCCTCTAAGCAACCTTGATCCTGTTTTTCAGCAAGGGGGGGCTGGATGGTGGGGCGGCTCCGATCTCTTGCAAAGAGCGCAAAGGCGAATCAAATCCCACCATCCTAGCCCATCTGTGGTTTTCCACACAATGTTCGCAGAGGGGTAGATCACACAAAAGACACGTGCTTCTGCAGAAGCCACGTGCCATGATAGACCATCTTTTGTATGTAATCCACCACCACAGTTGATAATTAAATCGCGTAATTGGAAAACTCTCCATCCATGATTCCACAAAATCATGGAGCGGAATCAAAGCATTTTTCGAAACACATGGCTGACCCGGTCATACCCCATCCGCTCCTCATAGAATCGGTGGGCATCCCGGCGGGCCAGGCCGGAGGTGAGTGCCACCGATCCGCATCCTTGACTGCGACCCCAATCTTCCACATAAGTAAGCAGACGTTCCCCACAGCCCTGGGACCGCTGGTCCGAGCGAGTCACCAGATCATGAACGAACAGATGCTTTCCATAGTAGAGAGTGGCCCGAATCGTCACACCCGTCACGGCCAGGATTTCCCCGGCTTCTTCCAGGGCGAATAGACGGTAACCCTCCCTCCTCATCTCTTGTACCAGATGGAGAAAAGACTCCAGCTCCAGATGGGTCCGAAGTTCCTTCATGACCGGATATGCCCGGCGCCATTCCACTTCTGTCGTCAGTTCCTTGATGCTCATTCGATCTCCTTCTCTGAGTTTTTTGAGAATCATGCATAGAACCCCTGCATCAGGAAATCCTTTCCTTCAAGGAGGGATTCCAGATGGATGCAAAGAAAACGGGCAAGCCTAAACCCGATACCCAGAGGTTAGACGGACCGGACCTTGAGGGCTCCTTGTCCGCCATTAAAAATCAACACAAAACCCGGGTGACAAAACATCCTCACACGGTGGATGAAGACTCACTTCCCCCTGGTGCACAAGATCTGCGCGATTTCAAGGAATGACCTCGGAGGTGTCGTAAAACCCTTGCCGAGGGGGCGGGCCTGTGTGACCCTCCCCGATCTCTTACCAAAAACACCAAGGCAGGCGTGTTGATTAGCTATATTGTAGGAAATCAGGTCGGGATGGTGGGACGATGGAGAGCCTTTGCGCTCTTTGCAAGAGA
Organism: Kroppenstedtia sanguinis; assembly: GCF_050433445.1. Taxonomy (NCBI): domain Bacteria; kingdom Bacillati; phylum Bacillota; class Bacilli; order Caryophanales; family Thermoactinomycetaceae; genus Kroppenstedtia; species Kroppenstedtia sanguinis. Next base: position 15,963 of record NZ_JBNPXF010000021.1, read on the forward strand.
TCGGAGCCGCCCCACTATCCCCGTCCCCTCAAGCCATATTTTACGATGGAGACAATGGAAGAACGAAAGGATCGTTTCGTTCCCATCATCCACTTTATGGTTCATCAACAGCCCTGACACCAAGGATCTTTGCCCGTCACACAGGCCTTCCCTTTTTTTTCACATGAGTGGACCCCCGGTGATCGTGGTTGAATCCCACTCCGAGAAAAAGGCCCTTCTTCTGAAGGGGCCTGTTCGTTTACAGAGTCAAATCCGTATTATTGGCCTGTTTCAGCAGGTGTAACCACTCTTTCTTTTCCGAGTCATTCAGAGTGTAAGCGTTCAGATACATCACCATGTAAATTCCGTCATCTGTAGCAAAAAAGCGGGCTAATCCTTCGATATCCTCTTCAGCCGGATCACTGATCTTCAATCCTACCAACTGATCTTCCCGGTCTTGGGAGAGGACCTCCCACTCCAGAGATCCCTCACTCTCCTCTTCCATGCCCTCTTTCATCAACATGGCCGTTTGGGAGACGGTGGCTTCCTCCTGCAATCCTGGAAAATAATGGACACCTAACATTTCCTCAGCTTGATCCGGAGATTCCCCATCCGGTGTAAACGCTGTAAACTCATGTTCCTCATCTTCGCTTTCATAGCTCGCCTTTTTCCAGTCTTGATCATCTGCCAGGATCGTGATCTTACTGACTTCCAACTCTTTTCCTTTAATCAGAGGATCCGTCCCCTCCGCATTGGTGGGAGCTTGCGGCTCAGGTTCTACCTCAGTAGAATCATCTTCATCCGGCTGTTTCTCTTTTTTCTCTTTCTTTTGCTGTTCAGCCAACTGCTCTTGGCTAAGATCCATCCATTCCTTGGCCACCAGAGAACAACCGCTACTGAGAAGCAGTGCGGAGACCGAGATCATCACAGCGAACCATCTGAATGGCAATCCAAACACCTCTTTAGCATAATAAGAATTCCCATCTCTATCCTATTGATTTTTCCTTCATCCGTCACTAGGAAGAAAGGTCTATATCAGCTTACCATCAGCCAAGTAAAAACCGCCACCCCTATGGAGTGGCGGTTGATCCTGTAGATCATCATTGGGTGGCAGTAAACTGTTCTTCTTCCGTCGATCCCTTGAGTGCGGTGGTGGAAGAGGTGCCACCGGAGATCACCATGGAGACGGCATCGAAATATCCAGTTCCCACTTCCCGCTGGTGACGGGTGGCGGTATAACCGATGGCTTCATTGGAGAATTCCCGCTCCTGAAGTTGGGAGTAGGCCGCCATCCCCTGATCTTTGTAGCCGTGGGCCAATTCAAACATGCTGTGGTTGAGGGAGTGAAAGCCAGCCAGCGTGATGAACTGGAATTTATAGCCCATCTCACCCAGCTGATGTTGAAAACTGGCGATCGTATCGTCATCCAAATGTTTCTTCCAGTTGAAGGAGGGAGAGCAGTTGTAGGCCAACATCTTACCTGGGAATTTCTCGTGGATCGCTTCTGCGAAACGGCGGGCTTCCTCCAAGTCTGGAGTGGAGGTCTCGCACCAGATCAGATCGGCATGAGGGGCATAAGCCAGCCCTCTGGCGATCGCCGTCTCCAGACCGGCTCGCTGCCGGAAGAATCCTTCCGCAGTCCGCTCTCCAGTGAGGAATTTGTGATCCCGTGGATCGACGTCACTGGTGATCATTTCTGCGGCATTGGCATCGGTGCGGGCCACCAGGAGAGTGGGGACGCCCATCACATCCGCTGCCAGGCGAGCGGAAACCAGGTTGCGAATCGCTTGCGAGGTGGGAATCAGTACTTTCCCCCCCAAATGGCCGCACTTTTTCTCCGAAGCGAGTTGATCTTCAAAATGAACCCCTGCCGCCCCGGCTTCGATCATGGCTTTCATCAGTTCAAATACATTGAGCGTTCCGCCAAATCCAGCCTCGGCGTCAGCCACGATCGGTGCAAACCAATCCCGTTGGGCGCCGCCTTCCGCATGTTCGACCTGATCCGCCCGTTGCAAGGCTTGGTTGATGCGTTTCACCACATGGGGCACACTGTTAGCCGGATACAAACTTTGGTCCGGATACATCTGTCCCGCCAGGTTGGCATCGGCGGCTACTTGCCAGCCCGAGAGATAGATCGCCTTCAGACCGGCTCTCACTTGTTGCACTGCTTGGTTTCCGGTCAGAGCACCCAAGGCTTTCACATGGTGCTCTTCATGAAGCAACTTCCACAGTTTTTCCGCACCGCGACGGGCCAGCGTATGCTCAATCTGAAGCGATCCTCTGAGCTTCAGCACATCCTCTGCACTGTAGGGGCGTTCAATCCCTTGCCAGCGAGATTCCTTCTCCCAGACTTCCTTCAGCTTTTTAACTTCTTCCTGGTAGCTCATACTCCATCTCTCCTTTTCTCAGTTATCATCAGATTGTTCTGCTAGATCAGATCCGTTCGTACCCTGGCAAAGTCAAAAACTCAACGAATTCTTCCGAAACGATCAGCTTATCAAAAAGTTCTTTCGCCTCTTGGAAGCGGCCAGCAGCAAATTGCTCTTCACCGATTTCTGCCTCGATTTTGGTCAGCTCTTCCTCCACGGTTTGTCGGAACAGTTCCACCGTTACCTGGCGGCCATCTGTCAACTTTCCTTCAGGGTGGCGAATCCATTGCCAGATCTGGGCACGGGAGATCTCCGCTGTCGCCGCGTCCTCCATCAGATGGTTGATCCCTACGGCACCGTATCCCCGCAGCCAAGCTTCGATGTACTTCAGCCCGACATTCACATTTTGGCGTAATCCCCCTTCGGTGATCGGTCCTTTGGGAACCTCCTGGAGATCGGCGGCAGTCACTTCTACATCCTCGCGCTTTTTGCCGATCTGATTTTTCTGCAACATGTGTCTATCATAGACTTCCATGGCGACTGGCACCAGGGCCGGATGAGCCACCCAGCTCCCGTCATGACCATCCAACGCCTCCCGCTCTTTGTCTGCTCGAACCTGGGCGAGAGCGGCTTCATTCTTTTCCGGATCGTTCTTCACCGGAATTTGCGCCGCCATCCCACCGATACAGGGAGCCTCCCGCTTGTGACAGGTCTTCACCGCCAACAAAGTGTATGCTCGCATAAAAGGCACCGTCATTGTCACCAAGGATCGATCAGGCAGAATCACTTCCGGATGACGGGAGAAACGCTTGATAAAGCTGAAAATGTAATCCCAGCGACCACAGTTGAGACCTGCTGAGTGTGTCCGCAGTTCATACAAAATTTCCTCCATCTCAAAGGCGGCAGTGATCGTTTCAACCAATACCGTCGCCTTGATGCTTCCCTGGGCGATCTTCAGCTCTTTCTGCGCAAAGACGAAAAGATCATTCCACAGACGGGCTTCCAGATGGCTTTCCAATTTCGGAAGATAGAAATAAGGTCCGGATCCTTTTTTCAACAAGTTTTTTGCGTTGTGATAGAAGTAGAGTCCAAAATCGAAAAAGCCTCCTGGAACCCGTCGGCCATCCACTGTGACATGCTTCTCATCCAAGTGAAGTCCTCTAGGGCGAATCATCAGCACCGCCGTCTTTTCCTTCAACTCATACCTTTTTCCCCGCGGATCTGAAAAATCGATGTCTCTGTTGATCGCATCCCTCATATAAATCTGTCCCTGGATGCAATTCTCCCAGGTGGGAGTATTGGCATCTTCAAAGTCTGCCATAAAAACCTTGGCCCCAGAGTTGAGGGCATGGATCACCATCTTCCGATCAGAAGCGGGACCGGTAATTTCCACCCGTCGATCCCGCAGATCATGAGGAAGGGGATCGATCGACCAAGAACTGTTTCGAATCTCTTCCGTCTCCTTCAGAAAATCCAGTTTCTCTCCTGCGTGAAGTTTTTTTTGCCGCTGTTCCCTGTTATGCAACAGTTCGTCTCGGCGATCCCTGAAATTCCGGGTAAGTTTCGCTACAAATTCCAACGCCCCGGGAGTCAGAATCTCCTTGAATTCCTCGGTCATCCTTCCCTCGATCTTCACATTCCCCGGAATGGAATGCGTTTGTGCGTTCACGGGAGTCACTCCTTTTTGGATCAATTTCTGTTGGGATACAGATTCACTAACTTGTGATGTATTATATAACAGAGCATTGGAAATTGACAAGACTTTTTCCCTTTTTGGCAAAAAAACTGGCTCATCTTTGATTTTATTCGCCTTCTGTTATATAACATAGGGAATCAATCCTTTCAATGGGGCACCAAAAAAACAGAACCTGCCCAGGAGCCCAGAAAAAAGCCGTCCCCGTGAAGGGACGGCGATCGGCTGCTATTTTTTGTTATGCTCGTTCATTGCGATGATCCTCGCTTCAGACCCCTTCTGTCTCGTCGGCCATGGGCACCTCAAACAAATCTAACAAGAAGATAAAGACCGGAATACCGAGAATCAATCCCCAAACACCGTATAAATGCTCCGATGCGATCAGAATCGACAAGGTGAAAAAGATAGGCAGATGGGTTTTGGAGGACATAAATTTCGGATTGAGAAAATAAGCCTCAAAGGCGTGCAGAACCAAGATCATTAAGATGACATACACCACTTTGACCATCCCGCCGATTTTAAAGGCAATCACGCAGAGTGGGATCAAGGAGATGATCACCCCAGCGACAGGGATGAGACCCAATAGGAAAATCATCACCCCCAGAACGATCAAATGGGGAAAACCCATCAACCATAGCATCAGCGTAGATAAGAGACTGTTTACCGATGCAATCATAAATTGTACTTCAATCACTTTGCCGAAAGAATGGATGAATTTCCTTCCGAATCTCTCCAACTCCTGAAAAACCCATCCTGCTTTACTCAATTTCATATTGGAGATAAAACGGCGCACTTTTTCTTTCTCCAACAAGAAGAAAAAGCTGAGAATCACTGCGATGAAAAAGTTGAGACCCCATTTCCCCATATCGGAGATCCGTTGCACGAGAAAGTCCAGACCCTGGTTGATATATCGGGCCAAATCCATTTCCTGCAGAGAGCCCATCACATATTTGAACATGTGATCATCAGCAGTGAAAGCCGGCTTTTTATAAAATGAAATCAGCTGTTGAACTAGCTCCTGCAGCTCGGCCACCAATTTTGGAATATAGTAATAGATCGCAATGGACATCACTGTCAGCAAGAGCACGTATAACCCCACAGCGACTACTTTTTGACCCACCCGGAGGACATTCTGAAACCTTCTCGACAGATAGGTACTGAAACGGTTCATCAAATAGGCGATAATAAACGTGATTAGCATGATATTCAGCATGCTTCTGAACGTCAAAAGGAAGAGAACTACGATCACTAAGACCAAAAACCTTCTGAAACCCTGGTTTTGAAATAACTCCTTTAATGCGGTCATTCAATGACAGTCCCCTTTTTACTTTTATCCAAATCCGTTATATCTATCCTTATGATCAGGTAATAACAAAAAAGCACAAAGATCTTCTATCACCAAGTTAAACCCGCCTTTCTAATGGTATCAAATCCTGAGTCACTTCACATCAAAAAAAAGAATCCCCGCAACCATTTCAGGAATTCAGAATTGATTCATGGGTTGCTGGGGAAATTTCCGTATATATCTAATTTCAGAGCTGTTGATTAACCACAAAGTGGATGATGGAGACGAAACGATCCTTTCGCTCTTCCCATTGCCCCCCATCGTAAAACATCGCTTGAGGGGACGGGGAGGGGGGACGGCTACGATCTCTTGCAAAGGCTCTTCACCGTCCCACCACCCTGACCTTATTTCCTGCCTAAAATAGGGCGAATCAACACGCCTGATCTAATTTATACCCCTTCTCTGTCCACCTCCTAAATCCAAAAATGGAAACAGAGGCCCTTCTCCTGGCGCATTGCCAGCAGAGATTCCGCTAGGGTGACTTTCCGCTAGGGTTTTAGGCCGATCGCTTTTTCCATTTGTCCACGAGCTTCAGAAATAGTTCACCCACGAGAACCAGCACAAGAGACAAAATAGAGTCATTCACAATCCTGTCTAAATCTACATCCCTTCTTTGTCCAACTCCTGAATCCAAAAACGGAAACAAGCGCCTCCTCCCGGTGCATTGCCAGCGGAGATTCCGCCATGGTGTCTTTCTACCAGGGTTTTGACGATATACATACCGAGACCCGCATGGCCTTGATCCGGCGAACTGGCCCGATCCCCTCGATAAAATTTATCAAACAAGAAACGAAGATCCTTTTCCGACAAGCCCGAACCGGAATCGATCATCTCCATTTCCAGACTTTCCTCCTTCACTACCGCCCGCCATATTACCTCGCCTCCTGCAGGGGTGTACCGCATGGCGTTGGCCATCAGATTGTCCAGCACTTGGGACAAACGTTGTTCATCCAGATTGAGAAAGCGTGGCTGCCTCCGTTCATCCCGGAACTCCGTCTGTAGCCGAATCCCTTTTCCCCCACACAGAGTGGCGTATTCATCGCGTTTCTGTTCCAGAAAGGGAATCACATCCACCGGGCCCGCGCGCAGGATAAATGTGGGTAACTCCAGACGAGTCGCTTCCTGCATCTCTTCCAGCAATTGGATCGCTCGATCGGCGTTTGATCGAATCGTCTCCGCATACCGGCGACTCCGCTCTCCATGAACCCCCGGCTTGGACAACTGTTCTGCATGACCTTGAATCAACGTCAAGGGAGTGAACAGATCGTGGGCGATGGCGGCCACCATTTCCCGGCGGGATTGTTCGATACGCCATTGCTTTTCCAAGGAGGAACGGAGAGCAGAACGCATCCTCTCAAAAGCGGTACCGATGGCTGCCAACTCCCGGGAGCCGCCTACCTGTCCCAGAGAAAAATCAAGATCTGATTTCTCTATTTTTTCTGCTGCTTCCATGAGCTGGTGGACGGCAGGAGTCAGCCTTTTCTCCAATCTCCGTCCGAACAGAAATGTAAAGGCTGCGAGGCAGACAAAAGGAACCGCCATAAATATCCCTGTAAAAGCGATGGTGTAAGGCCTTTTGCCAGGGTTGCTTCCCTCCAAGGATAAGGGATAGCGCAGGATCAACACCCCTTGTAGCCCTTCTCTGGAATCCATCAGTGGAGAAGTTACATAGATATTCTCGTCCCTTTGATCAGACCGGTTGAGGTTGCGGATCAGTTCCCCCTTCCGTGGAACTTCCTCCTTGGACAAGGTGCCGTAACCGGATCCTCCTGTCAGAGGCACCACCCGATACCGAATTCCTTCATGGGGAATCACCTCTTCCAGCCGGGAACGCAACGCCGGATCGAGGAGAGCCGCCCCTTCCTGATCCGCCCTCTGCAAGATCGACGGGATTTTTTTCTCATAGTGGTTAACCGGCTGAAACAGTCGGGTCACGATGAAAAAAAAGCCCGCCCACAAAATCAGGGAGGCCAGGGCACTCAGTAGGAGAATCCACAGCGCCTGGGTGATAAACTGCCTCCGGAAGGGCATGGGGGCGCCTATCACCTTTTTTCCCATCGATAACCGATCCCCCAGACAGTAGAGATATAGGGAGTCAACGGGTCCACGGCGGCTAGCTTCGCCCGAATCTTTTTGATGTGTTCTGTCACCGTAGCCTCAGATCCTTCTCCAAAACCCCACACCCCTTCATAGATTTGCTCCCTGGAAAAGACCTGCCCCGCATGCATCGCCAGAAAACGGATCACCTCAAATTCCTTGGCCGTCATCGAGATCTTCCGATTCTCGTAACTCACCTCACAAGCTTTTAAGTCGATCACCAGCCGCCCGAAGCGGAGCACCGTCTTCTCCAAGTCAGGGGAACGCAATTCCCGTCGCAGGTGGGCGGCCACCCGGGCCACCAATTCCTCCAGACTGAAGGGTTTGGTTATATAATCATCGCCGCCTGCAGCCAGCCCTTCGATCCGATCTTCCACCTCCCGGCGGGCGCTCAAAAACAGGATCGGGCAGGAGACGGAATCTCGGATCCATCGGCACACCTGGATTCCGTCCAATCCAGGCATCATGATGTCCAGTAGGATTAAATCCGGTTTTCGGTCCAGCAGGTTCCATACACTCTCGCTGTCAGTAGCTGTCAGTACCTGATATCCTTCGTCTTCTAGTGCCTCCCGGATCATGGACACCATCGCCTGTTCATCATCCACCACCAGAATGATCTCCCCCATCCTCCTCCCCCTTCACCCTTTGAAATCCCGTCGCGTCCAAATCAGAAAACTGAGAGCCCAACTGATAATCCCCCAGCCCAGAGCCAACCCGATAAAATCGGCTTCTGGATGGGATGCCAACTGTTTGAAGATCGAATCCGAACCCCCTAATAAAAATTCCATCTCTTCGGAAACATAGATCCCACCGATCAGAAATGCGATCACCCCGACGTAGGTGAAGACCGCATTGGGCATGCAGAGACTGATCAGCTGAGCCACTCCACTCACTGTCACCAGGATCAATAAGCCCAAGGAGTAATATTGCACAATATATCCTATGGCACCTGCAAAACCAAAGGTCTCCGTCTTGTAAAAGGTAGTGGTGTTCACTTCCGGCATCACTCCCATTCCCAACAGGATTCCCGTCCCCATCGTAATCAGAAGCAAGGACGCCATCACCATTCCCTGCACTGTCCACTTCGCTACCCATATCCGCCACCGGGATAGGGGGCGAATCAACGCCATCCGCAACGCCCCGGAGCGAACTTCTCCGTTGAAACTGTCGATCGCCAACAGCGGAACCAGGATGAACACCAGGAAAAAGGAAAGCTCGCGAAATAGGAAGGGGGCCGTATTGAGAGAGTTGAGGTGAACATCATGAGCCGGATCATAAAATGAGATCTTGAATACCGATAAAAACCAACAACTCAGCAATAGCAGCCCCAGGTAGCCAAAGAGCAAGACCTTCGTCTTCTTTCTCGCCCACATCCGTTGCCATTCACTTTGCATGATCCTGATCATCATTTCAATCCTCCTCAGTTCCATTGATCCTGTCTGGAAAACCACAGGTAAGCGGGGGATCCAAATAAACAGGTGTACCCCGCCAGCACTCCGATTAACCAACCGGCCCGCTGCGGTTGATCTGCCAGCAAGTTCACGATTCCTTCCCATTGAATCATTGGAAGGGAGGAGTAATAGAGTTGAAAAAACTGCTCCTCACTGAACCAAGGGCGAAAATAGCCTGCCAGTTCAGGATAAAAAAAAGAAAGGAGGAGAAAGGCCATCCCCGCTCCCAGGGTGCCGGTCACCGTCCGGCACAAGCTTGCCGCCAGTAGGAGAAAACTGGCAAAGGCGACCAATGTGAGAAAGGAGAGGCCATAATATTGAAGGTTATATCCAAACCCTTCCCACAAGCCCACTGGCTCCGCTCGGAAAAAGAGGGGATAGGTGTCCGTATGGGGCAAGAGCCAATACCCGGCCAAATAACTGAACCCCAAAAAAATCAGCATGAGCAACGCCACCGTTCCCAACAACACCCCGACTTTCGCCCACCAGAGCTGGGAAAATGTTCGCACTCGCAACAACACCATCCGCAGCTGTCCCGACCGAATCTCTTCTGTCCAGAGGGTAGCCACCAGGGCCATCAGAATCAGGTTGAACAGAGTCAATAACATCTCCGCCATCGCCAATACCGGAAAGTTGCCAACCACCGCGTATTGAGGCTCCGCAGAAGAAACCCCCTGGTTGGCCCCTTCATAATAGGTTGCAGCCGCGAAAGCCGCTACAGGGAGTCCCCCCACAATTCCCCAGAGAAGTTTTCGTTTCCACAGACGTTTCCATTCCGCTTGCAATAGACGGATCATCCACTCACCAACTCCACAAAAGCTTCTTCCAAATCCCTGGCGGACCTAGACAGATCTTCGGTCTCTCCCTGCCAGACCACCCTTCCCTCCTTAAGCACCACCAACCTTCTACAGATGCGTTGGATCTCATCTAACAAATGGCTGGAGACCAAAAAGGTGATCCCCGCCTCTTGATTCAGCTTCAAAATCAGCTCTCGCAATTGTCGCATCCCGATGGGGTCCAACCCGTTGGCCGGTTCATCCAGAATGATCATCTCTGGATCACCCAGCAGTGCCTGGGCAATCCCCAACCGTTGCTTCATGCCCAAGGAATAGGTTTCCACCTTGTCATCCCCTCGCTTGGACAGATCCACCACCTGTAGCACTTCCTCCACACGGGAGGATATCTTTTTTCTGGGCAGACCCGGATCGAGAAGTGCCAAGTTGCTCAGGTTCTCCCGTCCGCTCATATAGGGGAAAAAGACCGGGTTTTCCACAATCGCCCCAATCTTGCCCAAGGCCTGACCCCGCTCCCTGTGCACCTCCACCTCCGCCACGCGGATCCAGCCCGAGGTAGGGCGGATCAATCCTGTCATCAGCCGGATCAGAGTAGTTTTGCCAGCCCCGTTGGGACCCAATAAACCACAGATTTCCCCGGATGGAACTGTAAAGTCGACCTGGTCCAACAAGGTGCGACCCCGAACTTTTTTGCACAATCCACTCACTTCCAACATCGTTTCCATGCTCATCCCTCCTCACATCTCAATGTAGCAACCCTTTCTAAAGGATTTATAAACAAAAAAAAGTTCCGCTGAACCCTCATAGTCCAGCCGAATCCAACACATTTTGTGATAATATTGAATCGACTTCCCCTTCGGGGAGAATATGACAGAACAGGACTGATTCAATGTTTGGTAAAGTAGCATCCGATGTACTCGGATTGAGCGACATTGGCTCCGTAATCCAACCCCATGATTATGACAAAGTGGATGCAGACGATTATGTATTGCATGAATATGGGGAGAAAATTTTTTTCCTGATCAAATCCAAAGCAGATGAATACTGCTTTACCAACCGAGCCCTCATCCACTTGGACGGAACCAGTGCCACCAACAAAAAGCGCACCCTGCGCCGTTACGACTACTTCAGACACCCGATCTCCCATGTCGTATTGGAAACCGCCGGCACCGTCGACTTGGATGTAGAAATCAAATTCGTCATCGGTCCCCAAGAATATTCCATCGACGTTCATAAAAAGCACCTGGAAGATCTGAAGGATCTCTACAAATCCCTGCTTAAAATCGAGGAAATCACCGCAGAAAACCAGGTATTGATGGATTATGGAAAAGAGAGCCTGCAATTAGCATCGCAAACCTTGAGCCAAGTCCGCAGCCTCGACGGATCCCTGCCTGAGCAATTCAACGAATTGAATCAGAACGCTTTTTCCTGGTTGGCGAACCTTCAAAAACAATATGTGCTCAAAGATTTCGGCTTTATCTTTGAGCGCTTCATCAATCATTGATCCAGCCCGATCCCTGGAAATCGCGAGCTCCTGAGTTTCAGGAGTTTCCAGGATCCTTCGACTGTAGAGATGGACCCGATTATGCTATACTCTTGGTTAAAGTGAACATCGGATCCCGCTCCGAAGACAGAAAGGGTGTTTAAAAAAATGGAAATGATGGATGCCAATCAGATTATTGAATTTATCCGAACCAGCGAGAAGGAAACACCAGTCAAGGTACATATCAAAGGGAATCTTGACGGAATCGACTTCGGAGAGAAAGTCCACGCCTTCATCACGGGAAATGTGGGAGTCCTGTTTGGAGATTGGGGAGAAGTAGAACCGATCTTGGAGACTCACAAAGATCGGATTGAAGACCTGGTGGTAGAAAACGATCGTCGCAATTCTGCCATCCCCCTTCTGGATCTGAAACAGATCCACGCCCGCATCGAACCCGGTGCCATCATCCGGGATCAGGTGGAAATCGGAAAAAATGCGGTGATCATGATGGGCGCCTCCATCAATATCGGAGCCGTCATCGGGGAAGGCACAATGATCGATATGAACGTCGTCGTTGGAGGTCGGGGGACCATCGGCAACAACTGCCACATCGGCGCCGGAGCTGTCATCGCCGGTGTGGTCGAACCTCCATCCGCCCAACCCGTCATCATCGAAGATGATGTCGTCGTCGGAGCCAATGCCGTCATCCTGGAAGGGGTGCGCGTGGGCCAAGGTTCCGTGGTAGCCGCCGGTGCCATTGTAGTGGAGGATGTACCGGCAAACAGCGTCGTAGCCGGTACCCCCGCCCGGGTGATCAAGACCATCGATGAAAAAACCCGCTCCAAAACCGAAATCAAACAGGAATTGCGCCAGCTTTGAATTACCGGGGCCGTCTGCGGGCGGCCCTTCTTTTTACTTCCAGTAAACTCGAAGGTGAGGGAGAGGCCACGATGACCGACTGGCTGGAACTGGACCGACGCTACTTGATGCCCACTTACCATCGGTTGCCCATCGCCATCACTCAGGCGAAGGGCAACTACCTGTACGACACAGAGGGAAAATCCTACCTGGACCTATTCACAGGATTGGCCGTCAACATCCTCGGCCATTCCCACCCGACACTGTTGAAAGCCCTTCATGAGCAAGGCGATCGCTTCCTCCACCTCTCCAACAAATTTCTCAATCCCCCTGCCATCCGTTTGGCACAGCGTCTCAGTGACCACAGCATCCAGGGACAAGTCTTTTTTGTCAACTCCGGGGCGGAAGCGACAGAAGCAGCCGTCAAGCTGGTCCACAAATGGTCTAAGAAACAGGAAGACGGAAAAAATGGATTTGTAGTGATGAAAAAAAGCTTCCATGGACGCACCCTGGGAGCGGTGCGACTCACCCGACAGCCCGGTGTCTATCAAGATTTCCCGCAACCGGAATTCCCGGTCTATGAAGTGGAACCCAACCGGATCGAAGAGCTGCACCAGATCTGTGCGGAGGAGAAGCCGGCAGCCCTGCTGGCGGAACCCATCCTCGGCTCCGGCGGGGTGCAACCCCTGGATCTCAGCTACCTGCAAGAGATGGCCCGCCTCTGCCGGGAACAGGGCATGCTCCTGATCATGGACGAGATCCAGACCGGAGTGGGACGGACCGGAACCCTGTTCGCTTATCAGCAGGCCGGGCTGAAGCCGGATCTGATCCTCTTTGCCAAAGGGGTGGGCGGCGGTCTCCCCCTGGGCGGGATCATCGCCGGCGACAGACTGAAGGACCTCTTTCGACCGGGAGACCACGGCACCACCTTCGCTCCCTCCCCCTTGAGTGCTGCCTTGGGCAACGCCGTCCTCGATGTTCTGTTTGATCAGGGGCAACTGGAACAAGGTAGAGAAAACGCTCAATATCTATGGAAACAACTAGAGGAACTTCAGAATCGTTTTCCTGCAGTAATCGGAGAGATCCGCGGACGGGGAATGATGATCGGGATCGATACCATGCTTACACCAGAGCAAGCGGCCCAGTTACAGCTGGATCTGCTCCAGGACGGTGTATTGATCGATATCACCCAACAGACGATCCTTCGCCTCCTGCCCCCCCTCACCCTAGCCCCGGAGGAGACCGCAAGATTTATGCAAAAGTTGCAATCCAGACTGCAACCCATCTTGACTTAAAGGAGGGAAATGAGTCCATGAACCGCATTCTGCACCCCTTTGTGGAAGTTCGCCGCCAACTTCACCGCATCCCGGAGTTGGGATTTGCCGAATTTAAAACGCAGAGTTTTATTTTGGAGTTTCTGTCTCGCTTCCCCTCCGACAGGCTGGAAGTGAAAACTTGGCGTACCGGGGTGCTGGCCAAGGTGAAGGGGACTCGCCCCCGCCGCACTCTCGCTTGGCGTACCGACATCGACGGCCTGCCCATCGAGGAGGAGACCGGGCTGGACTTCGCCTCGGAACATTCCGGCCGTATGCATGCCTGCGGCCATGATCTGCACATGGCGATCGCTCTGGGAATCCTGCACCACTTTGTGGAACACCCAGTCCGAGAGGATCTCTTGTTTCTGTTTCAACCCGCAGAGGAGGGACCTGGGGGCGCCTGGCCCATGCTACAGAGTGAAGAGTTTCAATCCTGGAAACCGGATCAGATCTTCGGACTTCACATCGGACCCGAATATCCAGTAGGAACTATCGCCACACGACCGGGAATTCTGTTCGCCAATACTTCGGAACTGTATATCGACCTGATCGGAGTGAGCGGCCACGCCTCCTTGCCCCATCGCTCCAATGACATGGTGATCGCCGCCTCTCAGCTGGCGATGCAATTGCAGACGATAATTTCCCGCAACATCGACCCACTGGATGCCGCCATCCTCACCCTGGGCAAGGTAACTATCGGCACCAAACAAAATATCATCCCTGGTCAAGCCCGGCTGGAGGGCACAATCCGCACTTTGTCCATGGACTCCATGGAACAGATTAAAAACCGCATACAGGCCCTGGTCCGTGGAATTGAGACCGGTTTTGCCTGTGAAGCCCACATCGACTGGGGAGCCAACTACTGTCAGGTGGAGAACGAAGAGAGCCTGACTCGAGAATTTATGGACTGGGCTAACAGGGAAGGGGGGGTTCACGTAGTGGAATGTCGGGAAGCGATGGCCGGAGAAGACTTCGGCTACTTCCTGCGAGAGATTCCCGGCATGATGTTCTGGCTAGGCGTCGACAGCCCCCATGGCCTGCATCATCCCTCCCTACTCCCCGACGAAGGGGCGATCCCGACAGCGATCGACCTGATAACCCAGTACCTTACTTGGAAAGCCGACTGTTAACGAGAAAGAGACGGTATATAGCCGTCTCTTTTTCCGTCTACCCGGATAGACACACCTGTTACAACACCGGTGTTCATATCCGCTTCAGACATACACAACGAAACGAAACTCGTCAGCCTCAAGCGATTTTTTGTTGCCTCATTCATTCATGGGATTTTCGCAACCTCTCCAGATGGACCAATCCTTCTGATGAGGATGTGAGGGATTACCAACAGCAACACTATGGAGATGTAAAGGCCAATGGTATAGCTGGTAGCATAATCGAAACCGAATCCCTGATGGAAAAGAGAAGTGATGAGGTGAATCAACAGGTTTGTAAAACAAAAGGCGTAACTTCGGATCATCCAGTTCCGGTGCCGGATCATTCGTTTCTTTTTGATTTGGATGAGCGCCGTAATGGTGATCAGTGGCCATACCATATTCAGCAAATTGAACCCGATACTGCTGATTTTTCCTCCGGTGGCGTAAGGCGCCATATATCCGGAAGTCAGCACAACAAGGAGCACGGACACCATATAGACGTAGCCGTTGATGCGATGGAGCTTGCGGCTTTTTTCAAAAAACCGTTTGGAAAAGTTGAACAGCCCCGACGCCATGGCTATACATGCAAATGCCACATGAACGTACATCACGTTTAACCAGACTGGGAGATTCAACTCGCGCTTAAGTCCGGTTTTATGGCTTAAAAATCCCTCGGCTGCAGGGTCGAACACGAAATTTTTCGCCAAGGCGTAAAGGATAAACAGAATGCTTACACCCGCCAAAAGTCCGTATAATGTTTTCCGTTTCTTCATGTGATCCAACACTCCCGCGGCCCCAAAATTATTACCCATACACCATTCCGGGTCAGGAGACCCGTTTTCCTGTTAATTTGGATGCCGGCAGTATACCTGCTTTGGCGATTCCGGTCATTTGATCACCGTCGGCGGCAACTTCGAATTTCAGATTTAAGCGCATGGGTTTCGTGATTCGAAGCGACCAGGTAAGTTTGTTGTCCCGAAGCACGGGGTTCATCAATTCGACCGTTTCGTCTCCTTGTGTTGCCGTACCTTGGATCATTCCATCACTTGACGCGATCGAGAGCTTGACTTCCAGTTTCCCGACGGGTGTGGCGATGGTCGTATCCCAATCTCCGTCAAAGGCCGATGCCTGTGTGATTTTGTGATCCATGGTGCCGTCATTCGTCGCCGCCAGGTCTGCCGCGATGTTCGGTTCGTCGCCCCGCAATATTTTATCAGTGCCGGGTGCCATTCCGGATTCCCGCCAAACCGTTCCCCTCCGTTCAAATTCGAACAACTCCTCCACCGCGTGTGCTATCCGCGGTCCTAGCTCACGTTCCACCAGGTACAGAGCCACATCGAGTCCCGAAGTTACACCGCCACCGGTCACCAGATTGCCGTCATCCACGATCCGTGCCGGGATGGGAATGGCTCCGGTTGCTCCAAGTAAATCCATGCCCAGATGGTTCGTTACCGCCGGTCTCCCTTCCAACAATCCTCCCATGGCCAGCATCAGAGAACCGCCACATACCGTGGCGACTACGGTATTTTTTTGGCGGAAAGCCTCCGCAACCAAACCTGCCAATTCGGTATTCATGGCTCGGCCTAGAATAGCCGGGATCGTGTTCGGACCCTCTCCTTCAATCTCACCGGATGCACCCGGCACGAGAATGATGCCCCCACGTTCCGGGTCGAGTCTGCCGTCCGCTTCAATTTTCAACCCGTTGATGCCGCTGGGAACGGGCCTCGGCCCTTCGGCGGTGACGAATTCCACTTTTAATGCGTTTTCAGCATTCATGGCGGCGGCGCAAAATACCTCGTATGGTGCAATGGCATCCAGCAAGTCGAAGCCATCAAAAAGCACGATTTGAACTGATAACATCGATAGTTCCCCCTTATCCCAAGTACCGTCCGTGCTCACAATGGAATCATAACCATTGAATATCTCAAAGGAAGTTGTAAAAAGGTCACAAAACAATAAACAATGCATCACAAACCACAAGGTTTCATTTGACCTTGAAGAAAAATGATAAACTAGGAGTTAAAGGTGGGATATTCATGAGTGCAGTAAATACGATCCTCGTTGTAGACGATGACCCAAGTATCGTTGACCTGTTGAGAGATTTTTTGGAGAACGAAAACTTTCGCGTGATCACCGCTTGCGATTCCGCTCAAGCTTGGGCCGTATTTGAACAGAGTACCATCCATTGCATGATTCTGGACATCATGATGCCGGGACAAAACGGGTTTGAGTTATGCCGCCGGATTCGGTCAAAGAGCAACGTTCCGATCCTTTTCTTGAGTGCTCGCAGCGATGATGTAGACAAGATTCGAGGGCTGACCCTCGGTGGCGATGACTATATCGTCAAAACCGCTTCACCTGGAGAGATTATTGCCAGAGTAAAAGCCGTATTGCGGCGTTCCCCTTCCCAGCAACAAATGGAAGAAAGGATCCTAGATTATGGCCGCATCAAGGTCAATCTGTCCACAAGAGAAGTCGTAGTGGAAGAAAAGAAGGTAGTGCTCACACCGAAGGAATATGAGCTGTTGCGATTATTTGCCGAACATCCAAGACATGTTTTTTCATACGAACAATTACTTGCAAAATTTTGGGATGGGGTGGGCGATAAGCATACGATTCGGGTTCATCTCAGTCGGCTTCGCGAGAAAATCGAATCGGATCCAAACCATCCACAACACCTAGTCAATGTATGGGGAGTAGGATATCGCTTTGAGGGGATCAAATGAGGACCATCCGCATTCGCACTTTTACCATGCTTTGTTTTCTCTTTATACTTCAAATGCCATGGCTCTCTTTTGTCACAGCGCACTTTATGGAAACAAATACGCTCAGCTTAGCAAAAAGTCCGCCACAAAATGAGACCCTGCAAAGACATTTGAGCGAGGCGATTCACCTGATCGAAACCAACCCGGACAAATGGAAGGATTCAAATTGGCAAAACCAATTGGATACCCAATTGCAAAAATCGCAGATGGGTGTGGCTATTCGATCTGCGTCAAATCAGGAAATTTTTCAGTCCGACCCGGAGCGCCGTGGCGCCTTGTCGTCAACGGAACAGTTCTCCGTCATCGAAGATGGTCATTTGCTGGGAAGGGTTACTCTTTATCTGCCAAAATCCAATACAGTTCAATGGATTTCGTCCTTTGCCGGACTGCTGCTCGCTTTCTTTGTCGTCGGTATTGAAATGAGACGGTTCCTGCTCAAGCCCCTCGAGAAGATGAGCTTTGCAGCCAGACAAATTGCTTCAGGGGATTGGGAGGTGCAGTACCCCTCGTCCAGAATCACGGAAATCGCCGAAGTACGCGATGGGTTTGAAGTGATGGTGAAGGGACTGCAAAAATCCTATCGGAAACAGGCGGAATTGGAAGAAGACCGTAGATTCATGATTGCCGCTGTCGCACATGATTTACGGACGCCGTTGTTCGCCTTGCGAGGTTATTTGGAGGGTCTGGAACAAGGGATTGCTCAAACACCGGAGAAAACAGCAAAATATTTGAGGGTTTGTAAGGAAAAAACGGCGCAATTGGATCGGCTGGTAGAAGACCTTTTCACATTTACGAAAATGGAGTACTTGGATACGAAATTGAACAACCAGACCGTTGATCTTAAACTCATACTTCAGAAGTCGATTGACAATTTAGACCCGCTGGCCCGACAAAAACATATCTCGATCTCAAACCATTCTGCAGAGGATTGCATCATTAACGGAGACACTCACTTATTGGAGCGCGCCATAAATAATTTGCTGGATAATGCCATCAGACACACACCCACCGATGGTGAAATTGTGGTCCAATGCTATAAAGAGGGCAACAAGGTAAAGTTTACGATCCATGATACAGGCCCAGGCTTCTCCTCGGAAGAACTGCAACGGGTTTTTGAACCCCTATATCGTGGCGAAATCTCCCGAAGTCGATCCACTGGAGGGAGTGGACTGGGGTTAACTATTTCACAAAGAATTATTAGGAAACACAGAGGCGATCTTTATATAAATAGCCATTCAGGGGAGGGAGCCATGCTGACAGGTTGGATCCCTGCAACAGAGCGAACTTAATATCAGTTCCCTCCAAACGATTTCAGTATTAACAGACGTGTTGATTAGCGATATTTTACGATGGGGTCAGTGGGAAGAGCAAAAGGATCGTTTTGTTGGTTAATCAACAGACTTGCAGTATCAAATATTGTTTAGTTGAATCATGACCAGGTCAATCGCGAAGATGCGAGTGAGAACTGCAAAAGAGTCACCTTCAAAAACAGAGGTGACTCTTTTGCATGATCGCCGTCGTGATTCCATCCTTTTCGACAACCTCGAAAAAATAAAAATGCTTGCTCAACCTACAACAAGGGATAGATCCTCAACAGATGGAATACAGGTTAGCAAGAGGAGGAAGGAGGTCATCCGCGTGATTCTATTTCTTTCCATCGTAACCCTTGTCTCCGGACTCGCCTATCTGTGGCTCGCCGTGTACAAAGACCGGCAACTGTGGAAACTTCTTTTGAAGCCGGGAACGATGATCTGGATCATCCTGCTGGCTGTCGTCGGAGTGGTAAAGGAACCTGGAAGCTACGGTTGGCTGATCCTGATCGGCCTTCTGTTTTCCCTCGTCGGGGATTTCTTTCTGATGTTGCCATGGGGTCGGTTCATCCAAGGGCTCTTCTCTTTTTTCTGCGCTCATCTCTGCTATGTCGCTGCGTTCTTCCTCGAAATGAAAAAGAATTCGGGGGGGATCGGAATCACCCTGGCGCTGATCTTACTCGGCGGGGTTGTTTTTTATTTTCTCCGGTCCGGGATCCAGGAAGAGGGTGGGAGAAGATTGCAATGGGCTGTCATCGCCTACATATTGGTGATCTCCCTGATGGTCTGGTCAGCCTGGTTCACCGGTTCATCTTGGATTTTCGCCGGAGCTTTGCTCTTCTATCTCTCCGATGCCATCCTCGGCTGGAACCGGTTTGTTCATCCCTTCCCCCGGGGTGACTTCGGGGTGATGAGCACTTATTTTGCCGCTCAATACCTGTTAGCATTAAGTGTTGGGATTTGATATGATAAGTTGCTTGTACTGATCCCGGTCCCAAACGGCTTCTCCCCGGTCCAAACCGGGGAGAAGCCGTTTGTCTATCCTTATAGTCGAATCAGCTTGAGTGACTAACTAGGAACAAAATCCATACGAAATACGGTTATTGACAATTCATATGCAAAGTATTAATATGTAAATCGTTCTCATGCGTATTATTCGTTATCCGAAATATATCGAAAGATGGTGTCCCTGATGAAAGAAGATCAGATCAACGAGTTGATCTATCTGTTGAGATTGAGTGGACGCACATTTCGACAGCGGGCGTTTTCGGAGGTGAAAAAATATAATCTCACCGTTCCTCAAAGCATCGTGTTGCAAGTCCTCTCCTTTGAAGGAAAGCAACCCCTTGCCGGATTAAGTGAAGAAACGGGGATGTCGACCAGTACCCTCAGCGGGATCGTGGATCGGCTGGAAGGTATGGGGTATGTAAACAGACAGCGGGATCAAGCCGATCGCCGGGTGGTATGGATCGATCTGACTCTAGAGGGAAAATCCTTCGTTAAAAAGGTTCACGCTCTCAATCCCCACTTTCTCAGATCCCAGCTGCTTCGTCTTCCTCCCGAAGACATCCAGTTACTGATTCTGCAACTTCGCAAGTTTATCACAGTTTTGGAGGAAAATGAAACTCCATCGAAAGGAGAGGAATCATGAGGCGTTCTTTCGTATGGGGCTCGATCCTGGCGCTTTTTCTGCTCGCAGGGATCGGCGGTGGTATCTATTACGGATACCAACAGCTGAACTATGTTTCCTCGGACATCGCTCAGGTGAGCGCCCCCAGCACCACCATCACCGCAGACACCACCGGCAGGTTGGACTGGAAGGTTCACAGCGGAGACGTGGTTCAAGCGGACGAGGTGATCGGAAGCCTGTCTCCGATTCCATCCCTATCCGCTGCCCCGTCTCCTTTATCAAGTTCAGGAAAATCCAATCCATCTGGGGGCTCCCCGGACCAGGAAATCAAATCCCCAATCCGTGGAACCATTCTGGAGAGCATTCCGGCTTCCAAAGGGATCACCACCGGTGAAATGCCTTTGGCCATGATCGCGGACCTCTCCAAGCTCCACATCTTAGCTTACGTGGATGAATCCGACATTGCCGAGGTCAAAAAAGGACAGCAGGCAGAGATCCACCTCGACGCCGAACCTGGGATCACCTTCCAAGGAAAGGTGGACCGTATCGGGAACCAAGCCGGTAAACCGGGATCTGATGCTTCCAGCACAGGCAGCACCAAGGAGGTCCAGCGGGTCCCCGTTTATATCGACGTGGATTTCCAGGATCACGAGGTCGTTTATGGCATGAATGCTGTCGTTAAAATACACAAATCTTGACAGGAGTGGAGACACTGATGAAAACCTCACGATTAATCATCTTGAACATCGTGTTGGCCTTGGTCATTGTGGCAGCCGGAATCGGCGGTTACTACTACTACTACCAACAATCCAACTATGTAAAGACCGATGATGCCCGGGTCGAAGGAGAATTGACCCCACTGGTGTCGGAAGTGCCAGGAAAACTGGACAGCTGGAAAGCGAAGGAAGGCACCACTTTCAAAAAAGGGGATGTCATCGGCAAAATCAAGACTGCTGAGGGGCAAACTCTGGAGATCAAAGCCCCTGCAGATGGAACCGTCATTCAGGATAAAGCACAAAAGGGACAAATGGTGACCCCCGGACAACCGATGGGCAACCTGGTCGACCTGAATAATTTATATATCCTCTCTAATATTGAGGAGACCGATTACCAGGATGTGAAAAAGGGAGCCGATGTGAAGATCAAAGTGGATGCTGCTCCCGACCTCACCATTGAAGGGAAAGTGAAGCAACGGGGATTGGCGACGGCTTCCACCTTCTCCATGATGCCACAACAAAATTCCAGCGGCGATTATACCAAAGTGGTCCAGCGCATTCCGGTGAAAATTTCCATGGATTCCTACCCGGACAATCTGGTTCCCGGGATGAATGCCACGATTGAAATCTCCAAATGACGACATGGAAGTCCATTACCCACAGAGAGGAGGGCCATGATGTCATCATCTGACAACAACAGTGATAACATAAAAATCACTCCTTATATCCCTTTGCTAAGCATCTGCATGATGGGAATGTTCTTGGCCATTGTCAACCAGACCGTACTCAATGTGGCCATCCCTCGTATAATCAATGATTTTGGCGTCACAGCCAACACCGCACAATGGCTGGTGACTGGCTACATGCTGGTCAATGGTGTCTTAATCCCCATCTCCGCCTTTTTGATGGAGACCTTTGGCACTCGAAAATTGTTTACATTTTCCCTCCTTCTGTTTACCGTAGGCTCTCTGATCTGCGGAATGTCCCCCAACTTTCCGATCATGTTGGTTGGACGGTTGATTCAAGCCGCCGGAGCCGGGGTGATGATGCCCCTGGTCATGAACTTAATTCTGATCATTTTCCCTCCGGAAATCCGGGGCCGCGGCATGGGGATCCTGGGATTAGGAATGATCTTCGCCCCGGCGGTGGGGCCCACACTGTCAGGTTGGCTCCTGCAGTATTATTCCTGGCGGGTCCTCTTTTACGGCATGTTCGTATTGACTGTAGTAGTCACCATCCTGGCTTTTCTCCTCGTGCGGGACATCGGCAAATTGCGAAAACCCCCCGTGGATTTGTATGGGATGATCACCTCCGTGATCGGGTTTGGCGCCGTCTTGTATGGGATCAGTGAAGCAGGCTCCCAAGGCTGGAGCAGTCCGGCGGTGGTTGTCAGTTTAGTTCTAGGGATTTTTTCCTTGATTCTGTTTATACATCGCCAATTGCAACAGGAAGATCCTTTGCTGAACTTCCGGGTGTTTAAATATGATATGTTCACATTGACTACCGTAATCAATGCCATCATCACCCTGGCCATGTTCGCCGGTATGTTCCTGTTGCCGATCTATCTGCAAAACCTACGGGGCTTCACCCCTCTGGAATCAGGGATTCTGATGTTGCCCGGTGCCTTGATCATGGGGATCATGTCTCCTATCTCCGGCTTTATGTTTGATCGAATCGGGCCACGTCCCCTGGCCATTGTGGGACTGACAATTACCGGAATCACCACTTGGGAGTTGACCCAACTCACACTGGAGACGAGCTACACCTCAGTGATTTGGATCTATACGATTCGCTCCCTGGGCATGTCCCTGTTGATGATGCCGATTATGACGGCAGGCTTGAATCAATTGCCAGAGCATCTGAACAGTCATGGCAATGCGATGAGCAACACGATTCGCCAAATGGCCGGTTCCATGGGAACGGCCCTGCTCACCACGATCTACACCAATCGGATGGGTGCGCATCTAGCCCATCGCAGCGAGGAAATGAATCTGTTCAATTCGGGCTTCGCCCAGTCCTTTCAGGAAGGGGCCGCCAAACTTTCCGAGGCGATGGGCGTCCCCCTGGCTCAAGCCCAAGAGCTTTTCTCCAGCATGCTGTTCGGGGAAGCGAGCAAGCAGGCCGCTGTCTCTGGCATCAATGACGCCTTTGTCTGGGCTGTAGCCTTCATATGCATCGGTTTCGTTCTCTGTCTGTTCGTGCGTGATGTTCGCAAGGATGGGAAAAAATTAAAACCCCTGCCTCAGACAACTGCAGAAAATTGAGCCCATCCCCCGAAGCAAGACTTCGGGGGATTTTTCTTTGAAGAGGATTTGTATAGATGTACTGTAGCTTCAACACACAAAAACACCGGGCTGTATACGCCCGGTGTTTGGTATCCATTTCGATTTTCAACTTTACTTAAAATCGTTGTACACTTTATTCAACAAGGTCCCGTTTCGATCGGAGCTCAACTCCCAAAACATCGCTCCTGCCAACCCTTTGGATTTGATGTAATCGGTTTTATACCCGATGGATTCCATGTCATCATAGGAGATGAAGGTTTGGGTTGTGGGATTGTACAAATAGGGAACTTTGGCCTGGTCATTCCAGTGACGGGTGTATCCGTTCTTATCGATATAATCCTTCTCCAAGTGGGAAAAGTCGAAGACTCCCTCTTCCCACGTCCCCTCTGACGGTCCGGAACAGTTCTGATACAGGCCGTGATCCGCCCCCCCACATCCCGTCCATCCCCGTCCGTAAAAAGGCATGCCCAAAACCAACTTATCCTTGGGAACACCTGCGTTCAAGTGACCTTCCACGGCAGCATCCACGTGGAAGGAGTTCGCATTGGGAGAGGGATCTTTTGGATCCAAGTAAAGTGGCGCATTGTTACCGCTGGTACTCTCCCAGCCTCCGTGGAAATCATAGGTCATGATATTGATCCAATCCAGTTGAGCTTGGACTTGATCCAATTCCGTATTTTTCACATAGTCAGGACTGGCTCCCGATGCGATGGTCAGCAGGTACTTCTTTCCGTCTTGATTCCCGGCTTCGTCCAATTTCTGCCTCACCTTTTGCAACAGGAGGGTAAAGTTTTGTTTATCCTCCGGACGTCCGTCCACCTCACCGCCTGCCACCGGGTACTCCCAATCCAGGTCCACGCCGTCAAACCCCCACTCTCGGATAAAGCGCACCGCACTGTCGGCAAATTTGTTCCGAGAAGCATCCGTCAGGGCCGCATCGGAGAAGTTATTGGACCAGGTCCACCCTCCCACCGAAATCAATGTTTTCAAATGAGGATGTTTTTCCTTCAATTTGTTTAACTGATTGAAGTTTCCCCGTTTGCATCCCGGTTCCCAACAATCACCCGGAAATGCCTTCTCCGTATCTGCATACTCATCCCCTACCACCACTTCTCCATTGGCGATATTGGCAAAAGCATAGTTGATGTGGGTGATCTTTTCCCCATCGATATCCGCCACTTGAAAGTCGCGGTCATGGGTGGCCCAACTGGGGTAATAAGCGATTACCTTGCGATCCAACTGCGCATTTGCGTGATCCGATGCGGAAGCATCCACTGGTAAACCCGAATATAACGTAACCGAAAGCAACAAGGTCAAACCGAGAGTGAGCACTTTGAACGACACACTTCGTTTGGAGGACACCATCCAACACTCCTTTATCCATGTGTGTATTTCAAAAAACTCCACCCCCTGATCAGGGGCAATATAAATTACATTCGAGAATGATTGCGAATAATCCTTCTATTTAGAAAATATCTAGTCCCATTGAAAAAAACTGTTGCACAATTAAAGTGGAGGTGGGATTTAATCAGGGAATGATTCGCGATCATCGATCCGTTTTCGGAAACCGAAGGGTTTTCTGAGCAGTTTAGTGGTCTCTAGAAGCGTTGTGAAAAAATTGCCACAAGAGCGCCTGTGCCTCGTCAGAACTTGGGTGCCGACATGTGAAACCTCATCCCGTTCAACTCAGAATCTGGCTGATTAAAAAAAGCAGCAAAGGAACACCTGAAGCTTGAAACTCAAATGTCCCTTTGCCGCGATATTTTCATTCCGATCGTTTTGCTGATTTTACAAGAGGATTTTGCTGGCTCCTGGCTTCAACTGTTGTACCCGCCTCAAGTACGCGGTAACATTGCGATCCTCCTCCAGCGGGTACTCGTAATGGAACCATTCCGCCACTTCCTTCGATGTCTGGCGGAATAAATCTAATGTGGCGAACAACGCTTGCCACACTTCGCCGTATGTTCCGCCTGGATAAGTAGTCATCAGTGCTTGCCAGATCGGCTTGGGTAAGTACTTTTCCAAATATTTTCCGTTTTTCCCGGTACTGAGCGAAAAGTCCGTGTCGATCCCCACCTTCCATTCCAGCATCTGCATCCCCATCGGTCGGACATACATATTCAAATGGTCCATTGCATAAGTGATTTCTTGTCGCCACAACCCCTTGGCCACATAGGTGGATACCCACCAAAACTCATTGCAACAATCGGCGTACATCGCTGCGGATGGACGCTTGACCCAGTAATCTTGATCCGTTGGCTCCGGGAGCTTCGGGAGGGCGTGATCCTTATCCAGCAACACCACAGACAGTTTGTCACCGCGATTCCAATCCTCTTTTTTCTCGATGGGACAAAGGGTGAGATCGATCCGATTGCCATCTGCAAACAACATCAAATATGAGAAATTTCCATCCAAATCAGGAGGGAATAGCTCCATATCTTCCGGCGTTTGCATGATGATCCGGCTGCCAAAGCAGTTGATCCAGTCTGGATCTTCGATCAAAGAATTCATGTCCGTAACCAAAAACACGATGTCAAAATCCTGAAACAGATCTTTTGGAGCACGAGGATTCGTCCGTGACCCGTTCATCCCGACAGCCCGGACTCGCTCATCCTTTCTGGTGTAGTCTAAAATCAACTCCATCATCTCTTGTTCGCTTCTCATCTTGGCTTCAACCTCCCATATTTTTATATCCCGGTATTTATTAGATGGAAGGTGGCCCGCGAATGGGTATGAAGCCAGATTTTTTTCTTGAAAAGGGTTACAGGTGATCCAACAGGATTTTCATCCGTCTTCTCCTTCTCCTGAATTCTGTGGTTAAATTATATCAGAACAGGGCTGTTGATGAACCATAAAGTGGATGATGGGAACGAAACGACCCTTTCCCTCTTCCCATTGCCCCCCATCGTAAAATATGGCTTGAGGGGACGGGGAGGGTAGGAGGGCTACGATCTCTTGCAAAGAGTGCACAACCTACCTTTATGGATATGAAAACCGCTTCCTGATTACTCCTCGATATGACTTTCCAATTCCATGTATTTTTGTTGAAGCTGTTCCAGTTGATCATCCGTTGCTTCCCAATATTGGCGTTGGTGACACTCCAACAACGTTTCAATCATTTCGTGATAAGCAAAGCGGTTGTTCGCTTCCATCTGCTTACTACGCTCCTCATCTGCGACGTACGTCTCGTGTAACGCTGAGAAGACCCAGTTCTCCACTTGGTTTGTCGTCGCTGCAATTCCGAGTATATTTTCAAACCGCTGCGCGATCTTCTGTGCCCCATGGTGCGGATGCTCCAGTAAAGCATCGATCCACTTTGGATTGAGCAAACGGGTACGCACGCCACGGTTGATGGATTGTCCGGCTTCTTCGGTCAGGATCGTTTCACTTGTCGTATCTGTAATATACACCTCCGGTTTCTTCCCCTTCACCACTTCGATTGATTTGGAAAAACCGCCGAAAAAACTATAGTAGTCATCCAAATCAATCAGTTCATACTCATGATTGCTTCTGAGCTGTGATACGATGTCCACCGCCTCCAGATGGGCGTCCAACAATTGCTCCATTTCCTGTCCGTGGTAGTTGCTACTATATACATAGCGGGTGTGCCTTTTGTACATCTCGCCAAGTTGTGCCTCGTCAGACCAATTTTTTGTTTCGATCAGTTTAGAGACGCCTGTACCGTATTCGCCTTCAGGAGGACCAAATATTCTTGCGCAGGCAAGATCCCTGGCCTTCTCTTGGGAGTATCCTTCATCTCGTAATTTTGTGTACAGTCTGTTCGTCTGACCTTTGAAATAATTGTCTTCCTCCGGCTCATCCAGCAACGCAATTCGCTTAAAGAGCTCATGCAGATCTTCGATGACGTTGGGAAACATATCTCGGAAAATGCCAGAAATATTTACGACGACATTCAAGCGGGGACGTTGCAACTGGTTCATGGGAATAATGTCATACACCCTGCGAAAGTCACTCGGTTTCGGAGCGAGGCGAGCCCCTAAGTAGTATAATATTTGGCCGATGGTTTCCCCACGTGTACGAGCTGTCTCCATTCCCCACATCACCACAGCCGTCGTCTCCGGATAATTCCCCGTCTGTGAACGATAAAGCTCCACGGTACGCTTCGCGATCTCCGCGCCGCGCTCGATTGCCGATGGACTGGGTACCTCCCGTGGGTCCAACTGGTACATATTTTTCCCCGTTGGCAATATTTCCGGGGAGCGGATGACATCACCGGCCAATTTTGCCGGGATATACTTCCCGTTCAACCCATGTAAAAGTGTATCCATTTCTTCGTTATGCAAGGTTGCTTCACAGGCGCGCTTGCCAAAGGACAATGTCTGCTCAAACAGACCTCTGAGATCACTGTTCACATCCGGTATTTTGCCGGATTCCACATAAAGCTCCACTGCGCGAGCGGCCAAGTCATCCAATTTAGCCAACTGTTCAGTGTCATGGTCCGCAAGTAAGCGATCGTAATCCCATCCTTCCACATACGCAAATAAGCGACGTAAAGACTGCGCTTCCGCTCGGTCGTGCCGCAATACAAATATCATGTGTTTAACGGCATCTTCCTTAGAGAATCCTTGTCCAAGCACGTGCAGCCCATGAGGAATGAGGGAGCGATTGAGCCGGTACAATTCGGCTTCAACATCGTCAAGCTTTGTACTATTTAACTTCAGTTGCGAAGCGATTGCTTGCATTTGTGCCCAAATATGCGGACAGCGTTCCGGGTCCAATTGCTTCGCTTCGCGGTATTCGTGGAGAAGCTTATTTAGATGGTCATAGTCACCATACAGTCCCCCTTCAGCAAATGGAGGAGCTTGGTAACTGATTAACGTGGCGTGAGAACGCCGTTTGGCAATCATCCCTTCAGAGGCGTTACCGACATAGTAATAGTACAAATGCGGAACATCTCCGATAAACTGATCAGGGAAACAATCGGCGGACATTCCTGTTTCTTTGCCTGGTAAAAATTCAAGAGTCCCATGAGTGCCAACGTGTATGATCGCGTCAGCGGCAAATTGTTCACGCACCCATTTGTAAAAAGCGGCGTATTGGTGAGGCGGAGGCAGTTGATGATCGTGATACACTTTTTCCGGCTGTTCATGAATGCCGCGAGTCGGCTGTAAACCGATAAACACATTGCCGCTTATGAAACCCGGGATGAGAAACTGTTCTCCTTCAGTCATCACAGTTCCCGGTTCCGTTCCCCACTGGGAAACCACCTCTTTACGCCAACTTTTCATGGCTAATTCCCGGATATAGTCCGTTGAATCATACCGAATCAGGTTCGTTGTGGATAGATCATCGATCCATTTGCCCGAATTCACCAGTTGCCCCTGGATTAATTGATCCCGCAACTGATCAGCGGAATACGCGTCGACTTGATACCCTGCTTGTTTCAACTCTGTGAGTAAACGTGAGACCGATGCAAAAGTGTCTAAAAATGAGCCGCCGAATACATTTCCTTCTCCCGGAGGGTAATCGTAACCGATCAGTGCAATTCTTTTTTCAGCATTCTTTTTTTGCTGAAGAGAGAGCCATTTTTCAATGCGAGCGATAAGAAGATCGACTCGCTCCTCTATAAGCTCAAGTTCCTTGAATCCGATCTGGTAGTTCGGGTCAAACCCTTTGGGTTGAATAGCAGCAACGGGGTAGGTTTCAATATTGCCGTCCAATTCCGGCAACACCACATGAACCAGGAAATCTGAGGGTGGTAGACCGCTTGCTTGCTCCCAGTCCTCTTTTTCTACTCGGGAGAGGAAGAAGGGATGTAAAACAGGAACGTCCAGTTGTTCCAAGATATTTACCGCACTTTGTTTCCCGTGGCCTCTCGGCCCCATACCCAAGCGGAAGCCTAGAAAGTTCACAATGAGATTCACCCGGTAGCCCGGCTGTTGCAATAATTCTTGTAATCGCTTCGTATCCACTTGCATTGTGCTCGTGAAGCCGATGGGCAACACATTGGCGATCGGTCTGATTTTACGGGCAATCTCCGCGACGACCCCCGATGTCGCAACACGCGAATTGTACGCTAAGTAAAATACAGCCACCACCGGTTTGTTCGCCTCGAAATGCGTATCGTCAGCATATGCTTCTACACTGTCGTAGAATCGCTTGCTGTCCGGATCGATAATTCCCAACCCTTCGTATTCTGTAGGCTTTGCCGGCGCAGGGAAATCAATATTTCCGTATGTACGCCCGAGAAAGTAGATCAGTTGTTGCCAATTGAAGATACCCGATGCTTTCCAGTAGGCAACAATTTCCTCGTAATGGCTCAAAGCGCGTTTCTTTTCAGCGATCTGGGCAGCAGATAGGTGCACCCCTGCAGGCTCGCATAATGTAAGCTTTTGCGTCTGGTAATCATTCATGATTTCCCAGCCGCGTAACGGACCCAACTTGACATACTTTTGAAGATGGGATCCGTTTAACATGAACGAGACTTGGTTCATTCCGTACGTACTGCACCTCTCTGCCATTTGATCGATCGTTGCTTCTTCTGCTCCGTGGGGATCGTAAAGGAAAAAGTCTGCTGTTTGCGCCGCCTGCGCAAAACGTTCCCATTCTCCTTCAGATAAGGCATGTTCAATATTAAATAGCGAGATACTGAACTGTTCCCTTTGTTCCACAGACAACTGTTGATGAGCCGTTGCGATATTCGATAATGTCGAGTAAGATGTCGTGGCTACGATCAGATGCATATATGCAACTCCTTTGCAAATCAAACTTACCTATTGAAGAATACCCGTACTGTGTCTGCGATGCTTGAACTGGTCAGGTCGTCTAAGCGGCAATAGTGGGCATGCATCGCATGGGCTAGCGTTTCGGCTAGGTGCAGTTTCACAAAGCTTTGTTCCGTGTCGATGATTAATGACTGTATCCCCGCAGCATATATGCGTTTCCCCACCTCCTGGCTCTGGGAGATCGCATCCTGTACGGCAGAATCTGGACTCAGTCCGACATTCGCCTTTCCATCCGTTAATACAATCATGAATGGCAAAATTTCCGAGTCACGTCGCATCGCTTGGCATAACAATTCGTAACCCTTTTTTAATCCGTGGGCCAAGGGTGTCTTCCCTCCGGTTGGTAACTCGCGCAATTGTTTTTCAGCTAAATCCATACTGCGCGTGATCGGCAACACCTCGTTTGCACCTGCTTGCCGGAAAGTAACCATTCCCACCCGATCCCGCTTTTGATACGCATCTTGCAGTAAGGAAAAGATGGCTCCCTTCACAGCTTTCATCCGCTTTCCGGCTGCCATCGAACGGCTGCCATCCACCACGAATAACAGTGTGGCACCTGTCCGTTTTTCTCGAACCTTATACCGCAAGTCCTCCTTCGTAATGTGCCATACTGTCTTTCCAATGGAGCGTCGCATCTTCTGGTAAGGTGCCGCCGTACGTAATGTCGCATCCACTGCTATATTTGCCTCTGGCCCCTTCACTGTGGAGTATTTTACATAACGCCCCTGGTTCGTTCCCGATTGAGTCGTACTCCTTTTTCCCGATCCGCTACGGGCAGTGTTGCCACTTGTATTGGCAAACCATTTGTTGATCTGTATGCTTTGTCCGATACTTTCCACGGTTTCATGAATTGGATCCGGAGATTGCTGAGGGTGATCAAGTGGCTGCATGTCAGAGAAAGAGGGGCTTCGTTGGGACTCTTCACCTTTGTTAAGCTCGGCAGCTTCCGGTCCATGGGAAGCAGAACTTTCAGGAAGTGGGTCACTGTTTGGAGGATGCGATTCTGCTTTGTTCTGCTTTGTTTCATTCGGTTTCTCCTCTGATTCCCCTTTCTCCGTAGAATCACGTCTCACCCGGTGCAAAAGAACCAACTCGGCGGCCTGTCGTATATCACGCGCTTCCACCTGACTCCGCTTGTCCAAAGCCGCGATGGCTCTCGCCGCCTCCACTAGATAGTACTCTCCTCGGTGGCCGGCACACCTCGCCTCAGTCGATGTCAAGACCGCCAGTTGCAGCATCTCCTGGCTCACCTTCATATGGGAAAGAAACGCCTTCGCCTCTGTAATGGCTCCCCGTACTTTTCTCATCTCTTCATCCCAATAGGCTATAAAATCGCGGGGGCTTTGCTCATAAGCAATCACATGACCTGCGACTTGCCGGCGATAATCCACATCCGTTAAACTCGGCATGGAAATCACCATGCTGAAGCGGTCTAACAAATGGGGCGCTAACTCCCCTTCTTCCGGATTCATCACTGCAACCAGCAACCCCGCAACCGGATACGAAGCTGAGCCCCCTTCCCGTTCAATGGTATACTCTCCGGCTTCAACAGCTGTTACGATGGCGTGGACAGCGCCCTCATTCATTAGATGGATATCATCCACAGTTAAAATATGGCGATGTGCTTCCGCAAGCAATCCCGGTTGCAGCCACTTCTCCCCTGTGTCGAGC
Source organism: Kroppenstedtia sanguinis (assembly GCF_050433445.1). Taxonomy (NCBI): domain Bacteria; kingdom Bacillati; phylum Bacillota; class Bacilli; order Caryophanales; family Thermoactinomycetaceae; genus Kroppenstedtia; species Kroppenstedtia sanguinis. Next base: position 47,622 of record NZ_JBNPXF010000021.1, read on the forward strand.
AGATGTTCCACATCCATACTGCCTAATAGACGGTCTTCTGTAACATGAAGCGGAACATTTACACATCGTTTCCACGGGAGCAAGGTGGCTAAACTACGGGCTAACACCGTTTTTCCCGTCCCGCTCGGTCCGGACAACAGTAGACTGTGCAGTCGTTCATTTACGGCTAACATCATGAGTGCTTGCTTTGCCTGATCTTGACCGACTACAGCACAAAAGGGAAACGTGGGGTTGAGGTTCTGGAAAGTCTGTGCTGGCATCATACCTTTACATCGCTCACTTCAGCAATGGCTTGTTCAATGCTCGCGTCAAAGTTCCTGTTTTCAAAGGGCGTTTGGCGCAGACGGTGGGGTAAAACAAGGGATGCGGCCTGCTCCATATCCTGGGGCGACACATTCTTTCTTCCATTCCAAGCAGCAAGGGTCTGTGCGGTTTTCATCATCATAATGTCGGCACGGTGACTGTGAATTCCCAGACGGACCGAGATCCGGGCTACAACGGCAAGCATCTCCTCCGTGATTTCAACGTCGGATAGCATCTCTTTGGCTTGCTCAATTTGCCTGACTAACCTCAACTGCCTCGGTGCATACTCGCGACAAAACGTCTCCGGATCCGCCTCGTAGGCGAGACGGCGCTGAATAACTTTCATGCGTTGCTGGACATCTGGCTCCCCGGTTACCTCCACTGATAAAGCAAACCGATCCGACAGTTGGGGACGCAAGTCGCCTTCCTCCGGATTCATCGTGCCTACCAAAACAAACTTCGCCGAATGGGTGAACGAGATTCCTTCCCGCTCCACCGTATTCACTCCCATCGCTGCAGCATCCAACAGCACATCTACCAGGTGGTCTTCCAGTAAATTGATTTCATCTACGTACAAAATATGACCATCTGCTTGGGCCAGCAGCCCAGGTTCAAACTTCTTTTCCCCATGCTTCATCACGTGCTCTATATCGAGTGTCCCGACGACGCGATCTTCTGTTGCACTGACCGGCAAGTTGACAACCTGCAGGCCGTCCAACAAATCGGCTAACGCCCGCACGGCGGTTGATTTCGCAGTCCCTTTTTCACCGCGGATGAGTACTCCGCCCAGTTTGGGATTGATCACGTTTAACAATAAAGCCTGCTTCATCTTATCCTGACCGACAATCGCAGTGAAAGGGTACACAGACCGGGATGATGTTGTCATTTGCTTGGTACGCCCTCTTTCCGTTTCGAACTGGACCTTTTTATGATCAATCTGAACTCCCCATCCTCCGGGTCCGTATAGATTTGTGCATCCACGTGAAACACCTCATTTAACATCCGTGGTGTCATCACCTCATGGGGTGGACCTTTGGCATACAGCCTCCCTTGATCCATGACCAAAATTTCATCGGAGTAAGCAGCCGCGTGGTTCATGTCATGCAAAACCATCAGGACGGACACACCGTGTTCGCGGTTGAGTTTTTTCACAACCTCCATGACTTCCAGTTGGTGGGACAAGTCCAAATAGGTCGTCGGTTCGTCGAGGAACAAGATTTGCGGCTGCTGGGCAAGGGCCATCGCAATCCACACACGCTGCCGTTCCCCGCCTGATAAAAGCGAAACGTTTTGCTCAGCCAAATGTTGAATATTCGTTTGTTCCATCGCCCACCCGATGATCTGCTCATCGTCTGCGTTCATTTTTTGCAGAAATGACTTGTGCGGTGAGCGTCCGTAAGAGACGAGCTGCTTGACAGCCACATCTACCTCTTCCGCTCCTTGAGTCAAAAAAGACATGGCACGCGCCACCTTTTTTGGCGAGATCTCGTACACATTCATCCCGCCAAGTAACACTTCACCTGATTTCGGCTTTAATTGCCGCACTAACATTTTTAACAACGTGCTTTTTCCGCTTCCATTCGGTCCGATAATGCTGTAGATCTTTCCTTTTGCAATCGTCATATTCAGGTCTGCAATCACCGTTTTATTTTGGAACCGTTGCACCAAACCTTTCGCCGAAAGTAAGCTCACATCGCTCTCCTCCGTAACAAATATAGAAAAAACGGTGCCCCTACTGCACCCATCATGACACCCACCGGAATTTCAATCGGTGCAAACATGAGGCGTGCCAACGTATCGCAAAATGTGATCACCACAACTCCTAACATGGCCGAGGCGGGGATCAGTACCCGATAGTCATTGCCGACCAACAACCGCGCCGCGTGAGGGACGATCAATCCGACGAAACCAAGCAAACCGGCCACACTTACGGCACTTGCCGCAAGTAACGTCGCTGTCGCCGTCATGACGAGTCGAATGACTTCCACCCGTGTCCCCAAGCTTTTCGCTGTCGTATCGCCAAGCATTAAAATATTCATCTTCTGCGACCCTAACCCTGCAATCAGCAAACCGAGAATCGTATAAGGGAGAATCGTTTCTAGATGGGGCCAGCTTCTTGCCGACAGACTGCCAGCCAAAAAGTCAATCGTGCCCGTCAAACGATCACTGTAAAAGGTTAGCAACGTGGAGATCCCCGCACCGAAAAAAGCAGATACGGCTACACCGGCCAAAATAATGCGAGTCGGAACCACACCGTTTTTCCAGGCGAGCACATAAACGATGAGAGCGGCACCCGATGCACCGATAAACGCAACGGGAATTAACAAGTGGGGCAGATGTGGGAACAGGATTAATACGGTCATGCCGAGCAGACCTGCCCCGCTCGATACACCAATAATGTGCGGATCGGCGAGGGGATTTCGCATCACACCTTGGAGCAATGCACCCGACACAGCCAAATTGGCTCCCACTAAAGCGGCGACCAACGTTCGCGGCAACCGAATATTCCAGATGATGTCCCCCATACCTCCCACTTGACTGTGAAAAAACAAATAACTCCAAACCTCTTTGAGCGATAGGGTGACTGCACCTGCGGAAACGCTGTACAGCATCGTCACCAATGCACTTGTGGAAAACAACACGAGCACACTCATCTTCCAACTACGTCGATCTCGTAAGGATTTACTTTTTTCCATCGTCAAAAATATCCGGATATACGATTTTGGCCATATGTAGCATCGATTGATCGTAAGCCAAACCGGGATTCGTTAAGTACCTTGCAGATGGAATCACCCTGACCCTGCCTTGCTGCACCGCTTTTAATGAAGCCCAGGCAGGATTGCCTTCCAGTTCCTTTTTGATTTTCTTCTCCCCTTGTTCTTGCGCCCCGTGAATCGTGATGAACACATAATCCGGCTGTGCCTCCACGAGTGCCTCCATACTGTACGGCACGGATGTTTGACTGCCATCTGGTTTAGGATTCATAGGTTTGGCCAGATTATCCATGCGCAATAACTCTCCGATCTCCAATGCTGTCGTATTCGCACGCTGAATGGACACGTTTGAGGGAGTCACATTCAAGACGACGAATGAAGGGCCGGATTTCGGTAATTTCGCGGAAATATCCTCCATCTTGCCTTCCGTCTCTTTCAGCCTTTGCTTCGCCTTTCCCTCGTTCCCCGTTATTTGTCCCAACAAGGCTGCTTTCTCTTTCACATCGTTAAACGAACGCATTTGCATTAAGGCGAAGGGGATCTCATTTCTTTTCATCAAGTCAGACAGTTTCCCATGAAATGACGGGGTGCCGATGACGAAATCCGGATTTAACGCCACCAATTTCTCCACATTAATTTGGTTAATCGTTCCAACCTCCGGTAGATCTTGTGCTGCCTTCGGAACCGGAGAAGAGTATGTGCTCATACGCCCGACCGCTTCCCCTTCCAGGTCATACAGCAACGTTAAAAATTCCGGAGAGAGCACGACAATACGCTTCGGTTGCTCCTTGAGTGTGACGGTTTTACCTGTGTCATCCCGAAATTTTAAAAACGGTGCAGATGTTGTTTTCCCTTCATCGCCTTGGGCTGTCGGATCTGGTGACTGACCGCAAGCCGTAACGACTAGAGTGATTAACAAAACCAGCGTGACCACGAATCGCCTGTATCGCATCCTTTTTAGCTCCCCCTGATGTATATCGTAATCTTTACGTTTTGAATCGTATCCTATTCTTTTTTGAAAGTCAAATCACAATCACAGATTTATGTATCAGATATAGGTTACAGTAGGGGATTTAACTCTGATTCCATCGTATATACCAAATCAAACCCCTTAAAAATCAATGGATGAACAAGTGGATACGCTTCGGAATCAATGTCGTTCTCCACTTGACGTTTGTTTCTGAAGTGAATAATATGTAGAAAGTAAATCGTAATCGTTACTTTTTATACATAATTTTTCATCGCTGGGACGCTCATTTAAAGACAAAAAAAACGTGTCTGTGTGACATAATCAAAGTCACTCAGACACGTGGATTCAGGCTCTCTCCCCTCATGTCGGGGAGAAACTTCAAGCACATTTGATGTTATCCGATACTGCCTTCCATTTCCATCTTGATCAGGCGGTTCATTTCCACGGCATATTCCATGGGAAGTTCCTTGGTGAAGGGTTCGATGAAGCCCATCACGATCATCTGGGTAGCTTCCTCTTCAGAGAGACCGCGGCTCATCAGGTAGAAGAGCTGTTCCTCCGACACCTTGGAAACCGTAGCCTCGTGCTCCAAGGTGATATCATCTGTCTTGATCTCGTTGTAAGGGATCGTATCGGAGGTGGACTGGTCATCCAGGATCAGCGTGTCACACTCCACCTTGGCCTTGGAGCCCTGTGCTTTTTTCCCGAAGCTGGATAGACCGCGGTAGGTCACTTTCCCACCATGCTTACTGATCGATTTGGACACGATGGTGGAGGTGCAGTTGGGAGCGAGAGCCGTCACCTTGGCTCCAGCATCTTGGTGTTGCCCTTTGCCCGCCACGGCGATGGAGAGCACATCTGCTTTGGCGCCCTCTCCTTTCATGATCACGGCGGGGTATTTCATGGTCAGTTTCGAACCGATGTTACCATCCACCCACTCCATATGGGCTCCTTTTTCGGCAACGGCTCGCTTGGTCACCAGGTTGTAGACGTTGGGAGCCCAGTTCTGGATGGTGGTGTAACGGCAACGGGCGTGATCCTTGACCACAATTTCCACCACGGCGCTGTGCAGGGAATCGGTGCTGTAGATCGGTGCCGTACATCCTTCCACGTAATGTACGAAAGATTCTTCATCGGCGATGATCAGCGTCCGCTCAAATTGGCCCATGTTTTGGGAGTTGATGCGGAAATAAGCTTGCAGCGGAACATCGCACTTCACCCCTTTGGGAATATAGATGAAGCTCCCACCGCTCCAAACCGCGCTGTTCAGAGCCGCAAATTTGTTATCTGTGGGGGGTACGATGGTGCCGAAGTATTCCTTTACCAGTTCCGGATACTCTTTGACGGCGGTATCCGTATCGCAGAAGATAACCCCTTGATCTTCCAGTTCCTTCTGCATGTTTTGGTAAACCACTTCCGATTCGTACTGAGCTGAGACCCCAGCCAGGAATTTCTGTTCCGCTTCGGGAATCCCCAAGCGGTCAAAAGTCCGCTTGATCTCCTCCGGAACTTCGTCCCAGGTGCGTCCCTGCCGTTCCGACGGTTTTACATAGTAAGTGATATCATCGAAATTCAGATCATCCAGCTTGCCCGGTAACAGAGAAAACCACTTGGAGTTTTCTGAGCTCGGCATCGGCATCTTGTAAAACTGTTCCAGCGACTTCAGACGGAAATCCAACATCCACTGCGGTTCATCCTTCATCCGGGAAATCTCTTCCACAATCTCCCGGGTCAATCCACGCTTCGAACGAAAAACCGAAACATCTTTATCATGAAACCCGTATTGATACTCCGAAGAAATATCGGGCAGTTCCTTCGCCATATTCATTCCCTCCTGTTCAGGGTGGAATCAGCCTTGATCCGCTGCTTCCCTCGCCCCTTTCTCCAGGGCCTTCCATGCCAGCGTCGCACATTTAATGCGGGCCGGGAATTTGGAGATACCCTGGAGGGCTTCAATATCTTCCAGTGGAAACTCCTCCGAATCCACCTCTTTGCCTTGCACCATACCGGAAAAGAGATCTGCCAGGTGCAACGCTTCTTCCAGGGTGAGTCCTTTGACGGCTTCCGTCATCATCGAAGCCGACGCCATACTGATCGAGCAGCCCTCACCCAGGAATTTTGCCTCTCGGATCTTCCCTTCATCCACATCCATCTGAATGGAGATTCGATCCCCACAGGTGGGATTATTCAAATCCACCGTGACTGCACTCTCTTCGATCCGGCCACGGTTTCTCGGTTTCTGGTAGTGATCCATGATCACTCTTCGATACAGATCATCCAAGGACATCGCCGAAAAACTCCTTCGTCTTTTGTACACCTTTCACCAGACGATCGATGTCTTCCTCATCATTATAGATGTGGAAACTGGCTCGGACTGTCGCCGGTACATCCAACCACCGCATCAACGGTTGGCAACAATGGTGTCCGGCTCGAACGGCGATCCCTTCAGAGTCAAGCACTGTGGCCACATCATGAGGATGGATTCCCTGGACATTAAAGGTGACCAATCCGATCCGGTCCTCCTGTGGCCCGTAAACTTCCAACCCCTCCATATTTCCCAGTACCTGTTGGGCATAAGCGGCCAGCTGGCGGTCGTGTTTTTCCACTTCCGCCATCCCGATTTCCTCCAGGTAATCGATCGCGGCACCCAGGCCGATCGCTGCCGCGATCACCGGAGTTCCCCCTTCAAACTTCCAGGGGAGCTCCTTCCACGTCGACTCATACAGACCGACGTCATCAATCATTTCGCCGCCGAACTCAACCGGCTCCATCTGCTCCAGCCACCGTTCCTTGCCGTAGAGGACACCGACCCCTGTCGGTCCCAACATCTTGTGACCTGAAAAAGCCAGGAAATCGCAATCCAGTTCCTGCACGTCCACTTTCATATGGGGGACACTCTGAGCTCCGTCCACCATGAGCACACCACCGTGGCGATGCACCATTTGGGCCAATTCCTTGATGGGAAAAATAGTTCCCAGAACATTGGACACCTGAGCGATGGCCACCAGTTTCGTCCGTTCGCTAATCATCTCGTCGGCTTTAGCCAGATCCAGTCTCCCATCCGATTCAAGGGGAAAGTATTTCAACTGGGCCCCTGTCACCTGGGCCACTTGTTGCCACGGGATCAAATTGCTGTGATGTTCCGAAGGAGAGATCAGGATCTCATCTCCCTCGGACAGATTTTTACGAGCGTAACTGGCGGCGACGAAGTTGATGGCGGTGGTGGTTCCTCTGGTGAAGATAATCTCTTGGGTGGAAGCGGCATGGATAAAGCGACGCACTTTCTCCCGAGCCCCTTCGTATTCTTCCGTGGCCCGATTCCCCAGAGTGTGAACTCCCCGGTGTACATTGGAATTATTTTTCTTATAATACTCTTCCACCGCTTCGATCACTTGAAACGGTTTCTGAGAGGTAGCTGAACTGTCAAGATAAACCAACGGATGTCCATTGATCTCCTGGTTCAGAATGGGAAAGTCTTTCGCATATCGACTCATCAGCCCAATTTCCTTTCAATCACACTGCTGATCTGTTCGCGCAGGGACTCAAAGGGAATCGTATCCAAGACCGGACCGACAAAACCGAAGATGAGCAGACGTTCCGCTTCCTGACGGGTGAGTCCCCGGGACATCAGGTAGAACATCTGGATCGGATCGATCCGGCCCACACTGGCCGCATGACCCGCTTGCACATCATTTTCATCGATCAGAAGGATCGGGTTGGCATCCCCACGGGCTTCCCCGCTGAGCATCAACACTTTTTCCGCCTGAACGCCGTTGGCCTTATGGGCGCCCTTTTCAATCTGGGTGATCCCGTTTAGGATCGTCTGTGCCTGATCCTTCATCACACCCCGTATCGTAATGTCGCTCTCGGTGTAGGTGTCCCCATGATTCACTGTAGCCGTGATATTGGAACGCTGATCACCGGAGCCGACAGTGATACCCTTGATGCGCACATTGCCACCGGATCCATTCATATTTGTGGTGTTGTCGGAGAGGGTTCTGCCTGAGTTCAGATCACCGACGATCCACTCCAGATCCGCATCCCGCCCCACTGCTGTCCGTCGGTAGGCGGTCTCTGTCACGCCAGAGCTGTGGGTGTGGAGAGATGCAATCCGCACCCGGCTGTTGTCGCCAGCAAACACTTCTACCGCTCCATTGATAACCGCCTCGGTGTCAGCATCGGAGATGAAGTTGGCCACCACATTGACATCACTGCCTGCCTCCGCTACCACCAACAGATGGGGGAAGGATCCAATTCCGCTTCCTTGCGTCCAGAAGAGAGCTTGGAAAGGAATCTCCACGGCCACATTTTTGGGCACATACAGGAAAAGCCCTCCACTGACCCATGCTGCGTGAAGAGCGGTCAGTTTATGCTCTTGGGGCTGAATCCCCTCTGTCATAAAGTATTTCCGGACCTGCTCTCCGTGATTGCGAACCGCAGTGGGCAGGTCGGTGAAGACAACTCCCTTGGCCGCTAGTTCCTCAGGCAACCGGCAATAGACCGGACTCGAATTTTTCTGGATAAACAGATTGTCTGTAATACCTCCGGAGATATAGGAACGGATCTCCTCCGGCAATTCTTCCGGTGAAGCCACTTTATCTTCCTTTTGGATCGGCTGGAAGTCGGTGAAATTCCAGCGGTCAATCCGTGTCTTTTGCGGTTTGGGGAGCGGAAGTTGGTCCGCCTGCTCCCACGCGCTCAGGCGACGTTGGAGCATCCAATCCGGTTCTTGCTGGGACTGAGAGAGTTGGATGATGGTTTCGCGATTAAATCCTTGTCTGGTATCCACATTCATCATGACTCCCCCTCCCTCACGACTGGCTCTCGACGGTTTCGTCTTCGATGCCCAACTCTTCCTTCACCCAGTCATAACCTTCCGCTTCCAGACGTTCCGCCAACTCCGGTCCACCGGATTTTACGATTCGTCCCTTCATAACCACATGAACAAAATCCGGTTTGACATAATTCAGCAGACGTTGGTAGTGAGTGATGATCAGGAAGCCGGCTTGGGGATCACGCATGGAGTTGACCCCATCTGCCACCACTTTGAGGGCATCGATATCCAAACCAGAGTCGATTTCGTCCAGAATGGTGATGCGCGGTTCCAGCATCATCATCTGGAGGATTTCGTTCCGCTTCTTCTCACCGCCGGAGAAGCCTTCATTCAGATAACGGTTGGCAAAGGATTCATCGATCTCCAGTTGGTCCATCTTTTTATCCAGCTGTTTCATAAATTTCATGATGGACAACTCATTGCCCTCACCCCGACGGGCATTCACGGCACTACGCAAAAAATCGGAGTTGGTCACACCGCTGATCTCGCTGGGATACTGCATGGCGAGGTACAATCCCTTACGAGCACGTTCGTCCACTTCCATCTCCAGGAGATCTTCCCCGTCCAGGCTGACGCTTCCCCCGGTCACTTCATAGCGGGGATGACCCATCAGCGCCTGGGCCAAGGTGCTCTTCCCGGTTCCATTGGGGCCCATGATGGCGTGAATCTCGCCGCCCTTCACTTCCAGGTTCACACCTTTGAGGATCTCCTTCTCCTCGATGGAAACGTGCAGATCGTTTATTGTGAGTTTAGGTGTTGTCGGCATTCTGCATTCCTCCATAGTCTGATCTAGCTCACCATTTATGCTAAACAAACGGGCCCAAAGGACCCTGTTTGCAGGTGGCAGGGGTGGATGATACGATTTGGAGTAAATGTGAGTAGATGCGGCAGATCCGCTTCCCTCACACCTGGCAACAAAATACTTTGAGTTGACTTCATTTTGAAAGTCATTCTCAATTTGTTCTCATTTCATTCTATCTCAGTTACTTAGGGGATTCAACCTCACAGTGTACTAAAATCATTTATGAAAACGCTAAGTTTCGGGGAGGGGCAGGTTTCACATGGATCGCCCTTGGATCGCAAAATCCCTGATACCGAAATGAATCCCTAGAACGATGGAGATCACTGCACAGGAGGGGTCCGATGAAGGCCAAACCCATCCGTTGCATCCAATGTTTCAAACAGCGTCCAGGAGGTCGGTGTTCCTATTGCCCCCTTCACCCCCAAAATCGTCCCCTCTACCGACCCGTGGGCAAAGGGTGGTATGAGCGGGTGGAGGAGTCCAGCCCGTCGAAGGAACCCCCGTCTTCTTCAAACACAAAGGAACAGTAGCGCAAGCCACCCCCAGAGGTGGCACTTTTTTTCTCCTGATGTAAGCCTGCGGATAGCTGTCTGGGATCGGATATTCTATAGGATAAAGTGGGGAATTTCACTAAAGGGTCATCGAGGCTGCCCATGCGGATTTCCATGCTTTCCAAAATTAAATAGGCCCGCTTTGACGGTTTGGGTGTGGGACGTAACCTCATGTTCCACACTCCCCGGAATTGGCCACGGAGATCAGTGGTGGACAAAAACCTATCCCCAGGTGCAATTAAAAGGCCCCCACTCTTCCCTGGTCTGCACTCAAGGGAAAATCGGGGACCTATGTTGATGAACCAGCAAATGAACGGTGGAAAGGAGTCGTGTGCGATCCAATCGACTTTTGCACTTGGGCACTACAATCTGAAATTAGGGATGCACCATGGGCACTACAATTTGAAATTAGGGATGCACCACAGGCACTACAATCTGAAATTAGGGATGCACCACAGGCACTACAATCTGAAATTAGGGATGCACCACAGGCACTACAATCTGAAATTAGGGATGCACCACAGGCACTAC
>NZ_JBNPXF010000022.1:0-56612 GCF_050433445.1 Kroppenstedtia sanguinis
ACAACCCATTTTCCGGTTAATCAACAGCCCTGATTTAATGTTTCCAACTCCTAATAAGAACGCGACGCCGTCCCACCCTTCTGCCCCTGTTTCCTACCTAAAATATGTAATCCACACGCATGGATACGAATCAGGATTCTTCCATCTTGGCCCGCTTAATTATTCCAAGCGTAATATTCATGTTTCTTCACGGATGTTATATTTTGCTTTGCCATAATGATCGACGGCGAAGCTAAACAATACTTTCATCAAAAACAGTATGCCAATGATCAGCATATAGGGTGTTATTCCAGGTAGCATAGGCATGCAACCCAGACCAACAGACAAAAGCAATCCCGCGAAGAATAATTGCGAATGCTTTCCGCTAAGGGCATTTACGATAAAGGCCCCGATCATCGTATAAGCCCATATCCCCAATGAATACCCAATATCGGTATTGAGAAGAAGGGCAACAAGCACGATATGGATGTGTATCGCAATGAATACGATCCGATTTGTTTTTCGCGCCGCATAAAAGTTGCTGGTTGAGGCCGTAAAATTCGCTATACAACCGGCAAAAATATCGAATATCAATAATAATGCCAGGGCGCTGCGCCACACCGGCAAATGGCCAATCAATTCCGGGAATCTGTAGTATAACGCAGCCGTCAGTATTCCACCAAAAAGCAGTATCGTCAGAATAGATCCAACAGACTGTTTTTCACCAAATACATCATGCAAAAAAGAAGGAATTCGAAGTTCTCTCATTTCATTTCACTCCCATCAACAGTGGATCATCCCAAATATTTTATTTCCGCAAAGTTATGTACTATATGTAGTATTAAAATACAAAACCATTATATCTAAATAAATTCCAACGTTCAATGTTTTGTACTATATTTATTGAATCAATCTAAAACTTTAGTTACAATTCATATGAGGTGAAAAGTGATGAACGGCTACGAACGACGGAAACAGAAAAAAATGGAGCAAATATACGACGCATCCTTGGAATTATTTTTTAAATATGGATTCCAAAAGATCACTGTGAATGAGATTGCTCATCAAGCGAAGGTTTCCCCTGCTACCATATATAACTATTTCGGTACAAAAGAACAGCTCTATACCGATACTCTGATGAACTGGATGGACAAGCAACTGGTGCAGTATGAGAGCATTCTGGATTCCAGGCTATCTTTTCCTGAGAAGACTCAGGAGATTATGCTGTTGGAGGCTAAAAACTTAAATATATTGGCGGATGAGTTTCCGAAAGTCCCATCCTCTGAGTTGAGCGGATGGATGCAAATGATGGAAAGCTATAGCGAGCAGAAGGTCGTGCACTTTGTTAGGAAGTTTGTCGCACTTGGCAAACAAGAAGGTTATATTAATAAAGATCAAACAGAAGAGGTGACGATGCGTTACTTCACGATGTTCAAGAATGAACTGAACCGGTATTGGGACGAATCGAATCAAGAACATACAACCCTGAGCATGGATCAACTGATGGAGTTATTCTTTTATGGGTTATCCGGACAGAGGCAGCCTCAAGAGCAGGGCGAAAGTTAAAACAGTTTTGTGAAATTAGCACAAAAAGTTAGAGCTTCTCATTCCACATACACTCACATGAAGGTTAAAAGGGGTGCAGAAAATGATAAAACAGGAGGATCTGCTTGCCCACCAACTGCAGCTGCAGATTGAAGCAGATGAGGTTGCTGAAGAGATGCACCTTAAGCAATTGCTGACAGTAGCCGGTACACCAGTAAAAGTAGGGAGTGCGGCGCTTGGTTTAATGGTTTGGAGAGACCTCGATATTACGGTTGTTTGTTCCAAGTTGAATATCGCTGCAATATCTGGGGTTGCTTCGCGATTGATGTCCAATCCTCAAGTCCGGGATTTGAAATTTATCAACGATACTGGCAACTGGAACACCGATCCGGCCTATCCCGACGGCTATTTTCTCGGTGTGACGTACGAGTCCAAAAGCGGAAACAAATGGAACTTGGACATTTGGTTTGTAGACGATCCTGAAAAACAGCCTGATCTGCAGCATATTCGCACGATGCCCGATCGCCTTACTCCAGCAGCCATTGTCTCTATTTTAAGCATTAAAACTGTTTGGGCAGCACGAGCCGAGTATGGGAAGCAAGTGAAAAGCTTTGATATCTACACCGCTGTGTTAGACAATCATGTGCAAACACCTGCCGAATTCAAGCGATGGCTGCAAAGGCGCAATTAACAATCTTCATTAACAAAAAGAAGCCAGAGGTACATGCCTGTGGCTTCTTTTTAACCTCTACCCAGACGTGGGGGCCAACGGAGATTAGGCCTAAGGACCATCTTCAAGCGGGCAGCTGTTTTCGGCTACTCTTTCTTCATCGATTGGCGCATGAAAAATTCAGCTATCTTCGGAACGTTGCCAACTTGAATGGTGAAATGAACACGGCAAGATTTTTCTGAGATCGGCTCAATACGATAACTCTCCCGAAATGATTGTTTTCCATCAGGAACTGTGTCTCCAATGTCAACAATTGATCCTGAACAAGCTCGGTCACGACCATGGTTCAGGTGTTGCAATGATTTATGATACTGGGTCTAAAAATGTCCGACTCCAACGGATGAGTGCATTCGCTTGTTCCTTAGTTAACACCTTTCCCCTCAAGATACGGATTTGTACCTCATAGGCTTTGAGGTGCAAGTTGCGGGCTTTTCGGTTCCCTTGTTCCTCCGCCTTCTTTGCGGCATCTATCCTGGATACCAATCCTTTGATGATCCGTTCATCGCCCCCTTTTGCTTCAATGAATTGCCTGGTTAATGCCCCCAGACCCTCGTAATCCCATAGTCCAAGTACTGGAGGCGCAGACTCCGGATCGGCTGCCCATTCCACATTGGGGGTGGCGCCCATGTTCAGCTCCAGTGTACCGCCTGCCATGATGGTGGAATAATCGATCCATGTGTGGTTGAAATTAGCACCATTTAACGTCGCCTGTTGAATATAGCGATTGTCACTGGATACCCCATTGGCTTTAATGGTAAAGGTTTTTCCTCCTTCAAGGTGCAACCGGACTTCCGGGAAAATGGGTGAACCCACCAAATAGTAAGGATCGCCGGGATTACTCGGGAACAATCCCATTGCACTGTGGACGAACCAGGATGACATGGCACCGGCGTCGTCATCCATGGAAGGGAGAAATCCTTCTGGATCCGCGCGATACACGCGGGAATGAATCGGGTAATCATACAATCCATGGTTGTGATATTTCTGTGTGACTACCTCAGTCGTAAATTGTCTCGCATAATATTGCGTCAGATAGGGCTTGCCCAAGTAGTTGAACAGATAGGGAGCATGAATATCTGGTTCGTTTACCGCCACATATTCATCCCTGTCAAAAAAGTATTTCAGATCCGCTGCCATCTTTTCGCGACCCCCGCTCAGATGGGCGAATCCTTGGATATCATGAGGCACAAACCAGCGATACGTCCACAGATTTCCTTGATACGCATACTGATTCACCTTCTCCACATCATTTACCCTTTGTGCATGGGGTGTGAAGAACCCTCGGATATTTCCCTGGTTATCCTTCTGCGTCGGATTCCACAGCTTTTTATATGAAGCGGAGATCCCACGATATTTGTCATATGTTTTCTTGTCCCCCAGCAGATAAGCCATCTTCATTGGAAAATAGGCACTATACGCCTTTTCCAGCTGACCTGAAACCTGCCCTTCGTCCGTAGAATAATTTTCTGTATCGATCGCCATGCCTTTTAAGGCGGCTTTGGCATCAAAACGGTCTAAACCTTTGACGTAAGCATCGAGAACCAGCGCACCGGCAAATTCGTTGCGTACGGTCGGATTCGGCCAATAACCATCCCCCCACTGAACATAAGTGCCTCGGGTCTTGTACACATCCACGAGAGAGCGCGCCATATTTTCGAATTTTTTCGGCTCCAGAAGGGAGAGGAGAGAGAATTTGCGGAAGTCATCCCAGGTGGTCCAACCTGAATAGTAGTCAAAATCTGCAGCGGTATCTGCTGTTTTGCGGATCCTTCCTTCATCCCTAGCAGCACGATAGGTTCCAACCGAGCTGGTGACGTTGGTCGGGAGCAAAAATGTACGGTAAAGTCCTGTATAGAAGATCGTTTTATACTCTTCGTTGCCATCGATAATTTCCACTTTATTCAGGAGTCGGCTCCATGCCTCCCGCGTTTTGCGATGCTGTTTGTCAAACTCCCAGTCTGCAATTTCATGCTCTCTTTCATATTTGGCTTGCTCCACACTGATGGGGGAGATGCCCACCTTCGCTTGAATGGTCTCCTTCTCCTGCGTATCGAATTTAGCCCACACTCCGATATTTGTCCCGGACCGATGTTCCTTTTTATCGTCTACAGCATCGCCTTCCCATGTCTTGTAAGTTTCAAAGTTCTGATCAAATTGAATGGAGTAATAGAGCGTGTAATGGCCATGATCGCACACGTTGCGGGCTTGAATCATGCCCGAAATTTCATTGCCGTTTTCGACCTGTAGATCTGCATCCAGCATTGTGGCATAGGAATTCCCCAGATCGATCATCACATAGGCGTCTTTCGACTGGGGAAACTTGTATCGATGCATCCCCACCCGGGGAGAGACGGTCAATTCTACATCAATACCGGAGTCGAGTCCCACTCCATAGTAACCGGGGGAAGCGGTCTCACTTTTTTTATCATACCTTTCCTTGTACTTGCTGCGATCCTTCGTGAATTCTCCGATGCCGGGTTTCATCAGAATGTTGCCCCCGGCTCCGCTACAACCTGCGCCGTCTACCCTGAGATGGGAGAATCCCTCCAGGTACTGATCCTCATAATAATAGCCGCTAAATGCATTTCCATCGGAATCCGGCCCCAACTTGACGATCCCGTTGGGCGTGGTTGCTCCGGGATTGGATTGGCCATTATCCCCCAGGGTATTGATAAAGGGATCTACATAATCCACCGGCTCTCGGTTCAACTCCGGGTCCGGAAGCTCTTTGTCGGTCTCGGTCCCATACAATTCAAATTCATAGATTCGGGCATGGGGATCTTGAACGCCCCCTTGATCAATATACAATCTCACGTATCGGCTGGTAAAAGTAGGAATATCACGCTTCACGATAGTCTGATAGTTATCTTTCACCACATCCACGTCTTCCCACCCGACACCGTCGGCGCTCTTTTGGAGTTTGAAGGCATTTGTATTTCGGAACGGACAGTGCCCAGACTCGCCGATGCAGGCATTTTTAACAACCCACTGATTCATCTTGTATTTCTTCCCCAGATCGAGCACGAGCCATTTCTTCTGCTGACCGGAATTGTCACACCACTTGGTATCCGTTTGTCCATCGACTGCGTATTCTGGAAGCTCATGTTCGTTGCACTGACCGCTGGCTTTTACCTTGGCATTTAAAGCCACATTTTTAGGTGGTGTCACCGACTCAGTCGACTGTTCGGTTTGGGCATGGATGTCATCAGGTTGTGCAAAAAAGTCAAAGACTGGGGTCCATACGAGCGACAAAGTACATAGGAGGATCAACAAACTCCTTTTCTTTATTCTCTGTTCTCCCCTTCCTCGTTTCATGCCCCAGTCTCCTTCCTAGGATCTGATATTCGGGTCCTTCCTGTATGGGTCACCGATCGGAAGAGTCATCCTGTAGCGGTATCGGTTTCATGCTTTGATCGTTAGCTGTTAAATCGATTCCGTAGTCTTTGGCGAAAACCATGTGGGTTTCCACCAGCACATCCTTTTTCTTTTCATCCAAGTTGAAAACCCTCGCCCCACGCAGCCGATTTCTCTCCGCACCTGACAAGCCATAGGCACCAAATCCGACACTGCCTCCATAACCCAGCAAAATCCCATAATAATTACCACAGTAGGTATTGACATGATCGTGGCCACAAAAGACGCCCTTGACATCCCCACGGTCTTGCATCGCTGAAAATAAGCCACTGTTAAAGGGACCCGTACACTCCTCTTCGTTTCTTTCACCTACAATCTTGTGTTTCGTCACTGCACGTTCGTGGGCTGCAGCGGAGCGGTCATCTACACTGGAAAACCACATAAAGCGATGCTCCCATAAGGGGATATGGATAAACATCAGGGAAGGAATTTTACGGCGGAATCTATTTTCCAATTTTTTAGATGTTTCAAAGTACCAATTTACCTGGTTTCCACGGAGCCAGTCCCAGGTAGGGTATCCTTTAAAATCTTGGCCGGCGATCTTTTCCGGAGCATATTGGCCACTATCCAACAACCAGAGGTTAAAGGCGGGGGAATTCCCACGGGAATGGTTGATCAGTAGATTCATATTTCCTGTGCCTGTGATTCCTTTAGCCCCCGGTTGATTGACATTATGTTTATAGGACATGTAGATCTTCAGCTGGGCTGCCTTATTCAAACCACTGTTCGGAGTGGAATCTTCATCATGATTTCCGTAGGTAATCGCCCATTTGATCCTCCTTTTTTCCATCGGATGAGCCACATTGTGGATCGCTTGCTTCATTTCCAGCGGGGTATCGCAACCATCTGCGATATTGTCCCCGTTCAGCACGACAAAATCAGGTTTTTCCGAGTCGAGCACTTTTTCCATCAGCTCGATGGTTCTGCGATCGATGCGTTCATCATCTTGCGCATCATTAAACTGCACAATTTTGAATTTGCCATCCCGATTAAATCTCAGTTTTGAATTTCTGCTGCTTTCTGCAAAGACCTCATTCCCTACTAAATCCCCCGGGATCATCGCACCGAGTGCCAAAGCCAGGGTGCTCAGGCTCCCCATTTTGATAAAACTCCGCCGATCCAACTCTTTGTTTGAATTCAGCATGTCCATAAAAAAACCTCCTGATTGATTCGTTCCCCGTCATGTTTCCTCGTCATTGTAAAGTCAAAATATTGATGGAGTATGACTTCGAAGTTAATAAACTGTAAGAAAAACCGAGGCAAAGCACATCCCAGTCCCTTATGACACAAAATTTTTCAGGGTATGTCCGGTCACACCGGTCTCTCTTTCTTTTATATCATAACTGAATAATCTGATATATTCACACAGTGGGTGATCGTGCCTCCCTCCCATAAGGAAAACGAATAAAAAAGAACAGGGAGATCCCTGTTCTTCAATAAATTGCGGGTATGAGAAAGTTTGAACAAGCCTTCGCCATCGTCTACCGTTCCCGGATCACCTGTGTCACATACCAACGGGAGGCGTCTATGTCCTCCGGTAGACCCGGTTTGAGAGCTGGCGGATCCAGTTTCCTGCAACGCACGGTATACGTATCCTCGCTTTTTTTCAGCAGGGGTTCAATGAAGGGTAAACCCGGTGCATAAATAAAACTACCACCCACTTGGAGTGAACGTAAGATCTCCATATATTTCTTGGCGTAGGTGGTATAGTCCCCGGCTTTGTGGATATGATGGTGCCAAAAGTGATTGGAAAAAGCCATGTTGGAGATGATCGTCCCCCATTTACCCGGTACGAAGCGAAAGTCGAGCCAATTCACCCCATAGATGAACGGCGTCTCCCTGGACACCGTGCGCTCCAGACCATACGCCTCTATACCCTGTTCCCGTAAGGCCTGTACCAATCGCCCTTGGCTTCCGCAACCGAGATCTAGCACTGGCTCTTGCATCCGCTCCCTTTCTATACCGAGTAACTCCAACTGAAAAGGGGCTTCGTATTCACTGCAGGGCACCTGGCGCACCATCAGTTGATCTTTCTCCACTAACTGAAAGTGTGTACCATTGGTTCCCAGCAACAAAAGAAGCACTTGAAACCCATGCTGGCGCAAAATATCGACCAGCATTTCCGGAGTCCTTTCCCTCTGCTCGTAAAAGGCGGCCAATTGATCCAGCAGAGACAGAAAGAGACGTTCCAGACGGCTAATATCCTGCTGACGAAAATTCGTGTACTGATTGGCTGCCATCAAAGTCTGGATCAGAGCATAAGCCAATTCTCCGGCAAACTCCCGCCACTTGTTCTCTTGGATCCGCATGGTATTTAGCTCCGCTTGGATGGAGGCCTGCTCCGCCAGAAAGGCTTGGACTACCTTCGGTGTCGGAGCCAGATGAATCCGATCCCCTGATCGGAGAGTCAAGCGAATGATCTGCTCTTTCAATAACAATCCGCATAGTTCATCCCTTTCTCCCCTGAGTCGTTCCCGTTGCATATCCTTTAGCTTCATCACCTCATTTGAATATAATTATACAGCCGGGAACATCCGGGTTCAATTGCTGCGCCTCCATTTGTGAATCATTGAACATACCGTGACAAAAACCTACCACGACAACGTGCGGAGCGGATTAACCCCTGCGGATCACTTGTGAAATCACATCGGCGGAGTGGTGTAATTTCCGGGTTTCCTCCTCGTTCAATCGCAACTCCACCACTTCCCGAACCCCATCTTGATTCAAGATGGCGGGGAGTCCGATATAGACATCCTTCAGACCGTATTCTCCCCGAGCCAGACAGGAAACGGTATGGATCGAATTTTCATCTTCCAGAAGGGCCTGGGTCAATCGCACCAGTCCCATGCCAATGCCGTAAAAAGTCGCCCCTTTGGCTTGGATAATATGATATGCAGCATCCCGCACTTGAACGAACAAGTCATCCAGTTCCTGTTTGGAAGGCCCTTTGCCCTCCGCCAAGTATTGGCCGATGGAACGGCGACCGATATCGGTCAAGCTCCATACCGGTAGTTCCGTGTCCCCGTGTTCGCCGATGATATAAGCGTGCACATTGCGCGTATCCACTTGGTAGGCTTGTCCGAGCAAGTAGCGGAAGCGGGCGGTATCCAAAATGGTGCCGGAACCGATCACCCGTTCCGACGGTAGGCCCGAATACTTCCAGGTAACATAGCTCAATACATCTACTGGGTTGGTCGCAACGATAAAGATCCCGTTAAAACCACTTTTCATCACCGAGTCGATGATCGACTCAAAGATACGGGTATTTTTCTCCACCAGATCCAGGCGCGTCTCCCCAGGAGCCTGATTAGCCCCCGCCGTCAAGACAACGATATCCGCATCCTCACAATCGGAATAGTCCCCCGCCCGAATGGTCATCGCGGACCCGGCGAAAGGAAGGCCGTGGTTTAAATCCATCGCGTCCCCCTTCGCTTTCTCCTCATTGGCGTCGATGAGGATCAGTTCATGGCACAGCCCTTTAATGAAGCAGGCGTATGCGAAACTGGAACCGACCGCTCCCGTACCCACGACGACAATGCGCGACGTTTTGCCCGCCTTAGGCATGTGAGACATCCCCCTTCTCTAAGATCCCTACGCAATCCCTGAGTCAGTGTAACTCTTCTTCCAGTATACCCTCTTCACATTTTTCTTCACGCATGAGATTCCAACAAAATCCTGAATTCCTTTGGAGGTTCATGGAAGTGTCCATCCCCGATCACAGAGCGATCCAAACCGTATGTTGATTCCTATGGATAGAAGATGATTTACCAAAATCTCTGAGATCGTAAGTGCAAACCTACCGCCGGGACTTCCGTGATAGTCCGGCCAACAGGTCGCATGAATCTGAAACCATTTTTTGACACAAACAGTTTCATTTAAGTATTTTGCACTCCCCCAAAATTCACCTCTCGATCTCCCGAAATGATGATTCCATCCATTCCTGGATCTCTTTCAAACCAGCGATCGGCGAATCGCCGTAAGTCGTGTGGGCATAAACACTTGCTGCCACAGCGAAATTGACTGTCTCTTGGGATGACAGGTTCTCAAGAACACCGTGAATCACTCCTCCGGCAAAGGCATCACCGGCTCCAATTCGATCCAATACAGGAAATCGATAAGGCTTGGAGCAGGCCATTTCGCCGTTCATCAGAACAAATCCTTTCAGGAAATGTCCATCTGACACAACCTCACGAATCGTTCCAGCTACAACTGGCAGGTTAAACGTTTCAGAGATCTTGGGGAGGAAATCCTGCATTTGTTTTTCCCGATCCGTTTCCTTCGTTTCCCAGTTTAAAATATGGATGGCATCCTGTTCGCTGATCATGCAAATGTCAGCAAGGGATAGCATTTTCTCATACCACGGTTTGGCCTCTGCATAGCTTCCCCATAGTTTCGGTCTGAAGTTACAGTCGAAACTGACAGTTAACCCTCTTTTTTTCGCCTCAACGGCAAGAGCCACCACAATTTCGCGAACATTCGGTGTGACTGCCAGACTGATACCGCAAAAATGAATCCAGTTCGCATCCGCCAATAGAACGTCCATTTCATACTCTTCTAACTGAGACTGACAAAACGCACTTTCCTTTCGGTTTGTATAGGTTACTTTGGAACTTCTCACCCCAAAACCTGATTCCAAAAAATACATCCCCATATACTCCCCGCCCCGCAGGATCGAGGAAGTGGAAAGGCCCAGCATGCGTAAATGCGCCAGCGCTGCATCCCCCAGCCGATTGGCCGGCAACTTGGAGATCAACCGGGTGGAATAACCGTATTTCGACAATCCACTCAGAACATTCACACCGGAACCGGAAAATAAATAATGAAGGGTCCGACTCTGTTCCAATGTGGCGTAAGCGGGTACCTCCAATCGCATCATCACTTCACCGAATGCCAATACACTACGCACAGGCATCCACCCACTTCTTCGTCAGCCTCCATAACTGTTTCACTTGTTCCACATCGGTATCCCCGGTATGGGGATCCACGATGGAAGAATAGATATGCGGAATGATTTGGGGCACCCCGGCTTGCAAAGCTATCTGCAGAATTTCACCGTAATTTGCCAAATTCAGACCCCCGGTGGGTTCCACACAGAAGTTCGCTTCCCTGCATGCCTCCGCCACTGCTTTAAATTCCTCGACAGTTGTCAGTCCCTTCATCGGGAAAAATTTAATGGAGTTTCCCCCCATATCTTTCACCATAGCGATCGCTGTATCGATGGGGACAAGAGCGGGCGGGGACTCTTCACTTAAAGGACCGGTTGAAATGCGTACGAACCCCGGTTGACCTGAAGGCGATACCAAGGAATTGATCAGAGGGGCCTCGTGGTTTAATGCAGCACGAGTGTATCCTACCGCTGTAAATACCTGATTGACATGAGGCGGTGGGTAGAAGCGGCAGATGTCCGCCACTTTCCGCCATTGTAAAGGATCACCGTTACCCAATCCTAGAGACACGGACCCATGAACAACTTCATCGTATCGCTTTAAATCCTGTATCGCCTCCTCCACCGTTTTGTAGTTTTTGGCAAGCAACCCCACTAATACATGACCTTCTGCCGCTTCATCAATCTCTCTTGCATTCTGAACACGGTTTGCAAGTACATTGAAGCAGACGCGGTGTTTATAGAAATTCAGCCCCATTGGCGTACGCCCCCTTCAAGAAGTAACACTCAGTATTTGTTGGAGTTTGCCCACAATGATCTCCATATCTCCATCTTTCAAGGGACGGGGATCTATATCGATATATCCGGCGTTGGCCTCATAGTCACGTGTATACACGGCGATTTCACCGCTTTTCAGAAGTTCTGCCACCTCTTTGGCCGAATAGGTCACAGGAGACTGAATATAGACACGACCACGAATGATCCGACGCCCGGCTTCGTCCTGCTGAATCGCTACCTTTACACCCTCCATGTCGTTCAAGGTTTCTAACTGTTTCAACAGAGATCGTTGGGATTCAAGGGATGGGGTTTGCTTCTTGTAATTTTCCAGTGCTTGCAACAGCCCAAAGATCGTCTCTTTGCCCACTTTCATCCCCCGACCGATTCCGGACAACTGCTTTTCGATATATTGTATGAACTCTTTTTTCCCGGCGACGATTCCGGAGGTGGGGCCTGCAATCGCTTTCGCTCCGCTACAGATGACGACATCCGCCAGTGCAGGATATGGGGAGAAGTCTTCTTCTGCAGCAGCGTCTACAATCAATGGCAGATCATACTGTCTGCAAAGGGCTTTGACTTGCTCCAGGGAGGGCATGTTTTTTTGTACACAGTGATGGGATTTTACATATAGAACAGCCACTGTCCTCCCGGTGATCGCTGCTTCCAGTTGCTCCACACGACATCCATTGGCATAACCGGCTTCCTTTAATCGTCCTCCACCGAGACGAACCATCGTTTCCACTGGCGCGCCAAAGTCCACATGGTGTCCTTTGAGAATAACAATTTCATGGGGCTTCTCCTCGGCCACTTCGTACAGATTGTCTATGGCTCTCAGGTCATCCTTGGCAATCAACCCGGCCACGGTCAGGGCGATCCCTCCCGCCGCACAGTTGACGATGAGAGCCCTTTCCGCTCCGAACCATGCAGCGGCATAATCCCCCGCCTTTTTCATCAAATCAGCCATTTCAAAGTACTGTTGTCCCCCTTGTCCCATGGCATCCACTACAGAATCCGCCAAGGTGGAAACTCCCAACACCGTCATTCTCCCGCTGGCATTAATCACTCTGCGCAGACCCAGTCCTTCAAAGTTCAATATATTCCCCCCTCAGCACAACCCCTTTGGGTGATATTTTTTGATGATAGGTTACCGATTCCCCAAGTGAGTCCGTCAGCACATGTTCACCCTCATCGACTGTAAATAGAGTCAAATCGGCAACCATCCCTTTTTTCAGTCGGCCTGATTGTCCTTTATACAACAGGTTCGCCGGTGCGTCTGTTACAGCGTCTATGACGGTTTCCAGGTCATAGCCCAAGTATAGGAACTTGGTCAGTGTGGTGGCCATGTCATAGACCGGGCCCTTTTCTTGATTGCGCTTGTACAAATCCGTGCTGATCGTATGAAAAGGAACCCCCTCTGCTTTGGCTTTTCTGGCGACAGCAAAGGAAAAGCTGTCCGTTCCGTGTCCGATGTCAAACAGCACACCCCGACTCAATGCTTCACGGCATGGCTGGATCGGTGCATGGAGACCGGGAAAGAGTCCATTTCGAAACAAATGGTTATCTTTACCGTGAAAACAGTGGGTGACGATATCCCCGGCCCTTAACTCTGCCAAAATGTCCCCGAGCATGGGCGGCCCATTCCCGATATGAACCATCAGCGGCAAATGGAGTTCATCCGCATATCTCTTAGCTATTTTCAAGGGTTGAATCCCTTGCTTGCCCACGACTGAGGAACTGATCCGTGCCTTGAGGCCAATGATGAAATGGGGATATTTTTCACAGGCCCTCTTTAAACCGGGAAAGGACAAATGGTTCAGATCACTTAATTCATCCACTCTCCCCAAACCGGTTTTGGAAACATTTAAAAAAGCGAGTACACGGGTTTTACACTCTTTGCTTTCCTCATAAAACTCATCGATATCTTCATACCCGCTGCTTCCAGCATCCACAACAGTGGTGACACCAGTTTGGTAACCGATTTCATCTCCATAGGCACAGTAGGGAGGAAATTTGGAAAAGGCATGGGTATGCAGATCGATCCATCCCCTGGACACATACACCTCTCCATGGAGATCGATCTCATTTGAACCATCATGTTGGAGATGCTCCCCCACCTCGTAAATCCTACCCTCTTGGATCGCAAGATCCTGGACGGATCCATCTGTAAGTTTGGCCCCTTTGAAGATCAGCACTGTGTATCGTCATCCCATTCCTTCAGCAAAAAGGTTCCCCAGGGATGAATATAATCCAGTAAAAACAACTCCTCCGCTACCACTTGGCCCACGGGATTTTTTCGTTCGTCCATAGGCATTTCTTTTAAAATGACTTGCAATTCTCCTTTGTACTTTCCAAACTGGTTATTTCCGATGAAAACATCCCCTCTGGATTGTGGCTGACTGGTCCGTACCGGGAAATCTTCATCTTTATATTTTACTCTGACATTTGTGGAGCGAATCATATATTCACTGATATCCCCCCGGCGGAGGTGAGATTCATTCAGAGACACGTGTTTCTCCAATGCAGTGGCCTCAGGATGCCATTTGATTTTCAATTCCAAAGCGGATCGATTCAGTTGACTGAGGGATTCCAGCTCTTGATCACTGGCATAAGCATTACCAATGATGATATCGTCGATCACTCCAGTCGCCCATAGATGCTTCACCTGGACATCGATCGGTAGCTGACGATGTTGTTCCAGGGTGCACAACCCGTCATTGATATTCCAAGGGCCGATCCTACCGGATGGTGAAGTGACAAATGCCGCCGTCCGAATCCCCTGTTTTTTGAACCGTTGACTGCATCGGATAAAAAAATCATAGGGTAAACCGGTATATTGCTGGGGATAAAAATTGTGGCACCCCATCAGTTTGGCTTTGTTCGGCTGGTGGGACAAAATGTTTTCCAAGTAATGAACATCATTGCTCATGTTTAATTCCATTGCCAGACCGTAGGGATTGTGTGTCATTTGTGCTTCTTTCAGACCATCAAACCCTACATCCAAACGGATCCCGTCTGCACCCAGATCGGAGAAGAAACGAAGGTTATCATAACGGATGCCCAGTTGGTCCAATACCGGAGGTGCCACATCCAGAATCACCTCCATCCCCAGGCCTTTGGCATGGGTGATCAGCTCCCTGAACTCATCGATAATCTCCTCCTTGGGACGATGGACGGACAGCAGACAGGTGAAGACCCGTTCAAATCCATACCGACTCGCCTGGGTCAAATAAGCGAGATCCCGTTCCTTGGTACTATGTTCAGGATAAATGGAAACCCCGAGTTTACGTTCCATTTTTTGTTTCCTCCCTCTGAATGGACTGAGTGACATGTAAACGGAATTTGGCCGATAAAAATGTGGCAGAAACCACCGTCGGCACGACCACAATCGGTAGAAACTGTGCATCTAACATCACAAATACAAGAATCGATATGGCGATCATCCCTATGGCCATCCCCATCAACCTTAGCAGAGACCATCGTTTCATCCATGGAGAGTGATGAGCGAGATATTGGCTGATGACAAATGCAATCAAGGCACTAATCATCTCAACCATGGTTCTCTTGTTCCCCTCGCAAAATCTGTTTTTCGTAAACTTTGAAGAAGGGATAGTAGATCATCAGTGCGATGATGAAGTTAACCACCACCAGAATCCCCGCAGCAATCGTCCAGTCGGTACTGATCACAGCGGCAATAGGCGAAAACACTGTAAATGGAAGCTTTGCCATCATCAGCGGAATCAAGCCTGACACTGTGGTTAAGTAGGCAATCGTCGTCAATACAACAGGTGTGAGTACAAAGGGAATGATAAGAATGGGATTCATGACAATCGGTGCACCAAAAATAATCGGTTCATTAATATTAAACAGCCCTGGGACAAAAGCCAGACGTCCTAGTTCCTTTAAAAACTTGGCCTTGGAGAACATAAAGAGAACTACTAATGCCAATGTCGAACCGGATCCACCCAGCCATACAAACCACTGGATAAATTGTTCCGTAAACAAGTTCGGCAATGCATAGGCATCGGCGGTCTCTGCAAATTGTTCCATATTCTCCAAAATAGCCGCATCCCACATCGGGCGGATGATGGGACCTAATACAGCAGGACCGTGAATACCAAATGACCAGAAAAATACAATCAAAAACACCGTTAATAAACCACCCAGCAAACTGTTCCCTACCAATACGGACTTCAAGGGGGAAATGAGGAAAGTGATCATGGAGTTGAGATCAAATCCGATTCCATAACGGATCCCCCAGAACAGGAGGATAATAGCTAAGGCAGGTAGCAAAGCACTGAAGGAGTTGGCCACCGCTGGCGGAACACTCTCCGGTAATTTAATGGAAATGTTGTGTTTGATCATGCGGTGATAAATCTCAACTGCGATCAGAGAAGTGACAATCGCACCAAATAACGAAGTGGCACTTAAATCTCCGATGGATAAATACTTCCCCGCCTCGATGACTCCCTCGACGGATTCATTCACTTGAACAGGCACCACAGAAGAAATCAAGAAGGCGATCACCGATAGCAACCCGGCACTCAATGGATTGAGCTGATAGGAGGTTGCCAATGAGGCTCCCACCCCAAAGGCGGCATACAGAGCCATCATCCCCACCGTAAATCGAAAGGGGACATCCAGAACTTCTCGATAGGGTTCAACCCATTCGTTGTAACCTTCAATAGGAACATTTAAAAAAATGACAAAAAAGGAGCCGACAATTGTTAAAGGCAATGTCGATAAGATCCCATTTCGAACCGCCAGCAAATGTCGCTGAGCGGCAATCTTTTGTGTAATCGGCATCACTTTGCTTTCCATAAAAGCCATAAATGCATTCATGCTGTTTCTCTCCTTCCCAAACCCTTTTACTGGGACGATGCCTCCGAAAGCAATTGTTCAGCTTGCTTTAAAACAGCGTCACCGTTACACATTCCATAGTCAACCGGGTTGATCACTGCTACGGGAACATGGTAATGGGAGGCGAACTCTTTCATCGAGGCGAGCAAATATTTGACTTGCGGCCCGATCAGCAACACATGGGTATCTGCCATTTCTTCTTTGGCTTTTCCGGTGTCCACCGCCTTGATTCGATAGCTCTTACCTTGTTCTTTGGCCACTTTCTCCATTTTTTTCACCAACATGCTCGTCGACATTCCTGCAGAACAACACAGTAAAATGTTTTTCATCATTCAGTCTCCTTTTATTTGTTTTTGATTTCGCGATACAGATGAACAAATTCTGTCGCCAGTTCTTTGATGGTCACGGCGTTCATCAAATGATCCTGGGCATGAACCAGGATGAGATTGACTTTCGTTTCGTCTCCTTCTGCTTCTTTCTGTATCAGATCCATGTGGATGCGATGTGCCGTCGATATTTCCTGTTCAGCTTGATCTAGACTTGTCTCCGCCGCTTCGACATCCCCTTTTCTAGCAAAGGCAATCGCCTCTAGAGCTGCACTGCGTGCATTACCCCCATGCAGGATCAGCTGAAACGCAATAGGCATTTGTTCCTCCAATGGTTCTCCTCCTATGATTCAATATGTATATCTTAAGAACGATCATATCGAATACTTCCATGCACCTAAACACAAAAAACTTCCGTTAGGTAACGGAAGTTTTTAATAGTATATTCACAAAGTTCCTCACATTTTCTGCTCGAACCAAGTGATGCACGGTCCCCACATGATTCATCAAGTTATACAAGAGATCATACAACATTTGCAAGTCTTGAACATTCCCTTGCTTCACACTGAGTAAAGCAATCAGCTGCACCTGTTGGTCCTTCCATGGAATCGGTTTTTTCAGTGTACAAAAGGCGATAAAGGTTTGATCGCTTAAAGGGCGAATCGGATGGGGAATCGCAACGGAATGCCCCCAAGCTGTGGAAGAAACTTTTTCCCTCTCGATCACCGCGTTGTAAAAACCTTCCGGGACCAGACCTGCTTGCTTCGCCTGATCGCATAAAAACCGGATCACTTCCTCCTTACTGGAAAATTTATGTTGTAAAAAAATCATGTCCTCTCGGATGTAGGGCTTGACTTCATTCCGAATTTCAATAGACAAACCCTCTCGGATCGCTTTCACATCTTGTTGATCAAAGATGGAATGTACTTTGATGACGGGAACCGGCAAGGAAAGGGGAATATGGACCGTGCTGACAACCAGATCAATATTTTGGCGGGCAATCTCTTCCCCGCTTAATTGATAGTATCCGATCACCCCTACAATCTCGATTTCATCTTTAAAGGTTTCATGGACCTTATTTTTCAATAATTGAGCACTGCCCAATCCGGAAGCACACACTAATAAACACCGCTTCCGCGGCTTGGCATCCTGGGAACGGTTTAATGCCACACCAAAATGAATGGCCAAGTATCCCGTTTCATCTTCATGGATGGGGGTGCCCAGATGACGGCTTAAAATGTCCGATGCCGTCAAGGCCAGTTCAAAAGCATAGGGATAGCTGGTTTTGATCTCACTCAACAACGGATTCCGAATGTTTAGACCATATTTCATACGATTCATCACCGCTTTGATATGCAATCCCAACCCGAACTTTAATTCTCGGTCCTGCTTGAAATTCCTGCCCATCCGGTGGCTGACTGTCTGCAAAATCTCTTCCAATATGGAATGGACGGGTTCCCCCAGCACCTCCTGCAAACTCCCCAAGCCCCGGGTCGTCATGCTCGTACCCAGCAAATGAATGGTCACGTAAAAGATCTCTTCTTTCGGAAACGAGATCTGAAGCACTTTTTCCAAATACCCGATAATGTGTTCAGCAATCTCATACTCCCGCGTTTCGGCAATTTCTTGTAGATCCAGTTGAAATGACTCAATATAATGCTGTTCCTTGATCCTTCGAATAGCAATCGCAATGTGAATAACCAAATTATCCAGTTCCAAATCCGATAGATAAACATTGGTCTGTTCAATATATTTCAAAACTGTATCTCGGATCAGATGAAGATCAGAAATCCCTTCCCATTCATATTCCTTTTCCAGTAAGGGGACATGAACATCCCTTGGAAGCAGGTACTGGGATATACAAGACCGGAGGGAGAGTTCATCCCCAGTCACACGGATGCCATGGTAAGGCCGTCTTTCGATCGTCAAGCGATAGGGTTGGAGGATCTCCGACACCTCTTTCATCAATAGATGGACCGTCGATTTACTGACATATAGGTCCTTTGCCAACTCCTCCAATTTGATATATGATTTTCCGGTTAATAATTTCGTCAATATATAGGTGATTCGCTCTTCCTGAGTCGAGGGAATTCGGGATGAAGCCGATGGGTAGAATTCTTGGCGAAAGCGACGGAAGTTTTCTTTGTCTTCAATTCGCAGTTTATAACCGTTTCCACGCCGGGATTCAATCTCCGCCCCATAGGGTCTCATCAGGTCATTTAATTCTCGAATATCCTTTTGGATCGTTTTTGTTGAGACACCCAGTGCCTGGGAAAGAATCGACCGGTTTAATACAGACTCATTTTTCAGAAATTGGTCTAACAGATCCAACAGACGTCCATGTACCTTCAGCATGTCCACACCACCTTGTTCTAATAGTAGCAACTAAACGCAAAGCCGGAAGGATGGGATGGCGACGCCCTTCGCAAGGTAGGGCGAATTTCGCGGCTTTATTGACCATTATAGCAGTATCAAGAACCTATAATAAATCAGGGCTGTTGATTAACCATCAAGTGGATGACGGGAACGAAACGACCCTCTATCGTAAAATATGGCTTGCGGGGACGGGGATGGTGGGACGGCTCCGATCTCTTGCAAAGAACGCATAGCGAGACCCGGAGCGGAAAGCGACCCTGGCGAGACTTGTGCCCTATGGGTGCAAAGGCTTTTCACCGTCCCCACCATCTCGACCTGATTTACCACCTAAAATATGGCTAATCAATACGCCTGATAATAAATAAAAGCCTGTCGGGCTCTGGTTTATGAATCATGCAAAAAGTTTTGCAGATGTATTCGAGGTACCCAGGTAGCATCATCCGCCTGATTCGTCTGATTCATACGAAATCCCGGTCTAGTATGCCATCACTGCCCAGGGTAAAGGATTCGTAGACAGGAGAGAACGGAAAAGCCTCACCGCCCGGGCCGAGTCATCGGTGGAAGGGGGTGAGGCGCATGGAATGGCTTCAGGTTATCGCGGCATTACTCGTCGCACTTGTGGCCGTTGCTCGCTTCTTCCTAGACTGGCAGGATCGCCAGCGGAAGAAGTAAGCGTTGACCCCTTGTAAATTTTGGGCAGGAAGTTAAAAGCCATTAACGAGTTGCACCTCGTTAATGGCTACAGGCCCACGGTGGGGCTCCCCTAAGCCGTTCTCTCTTGTCTTTATTATACACACTGTAAAGGAGGATATGCAAACCATACAAAACCCATGGCTTTTTCAGCTGCAATCCGGAATGATGACGATATCTTCGACTATGTTTTATAGATGTAAGCGTCAAAGCAAAAGCCATTTACTCGTTTCTAACGCCCATTTTTCGGTTAACCAACCAGCTCGATTCTACAATACAGCGCGCAGATATTTGTTCCTGAATTGCACTCCTTTGCCTAAGTGATTAATAATTGGCGAACATACATAGTAATCTGAACTATTAACCTTCCTCCTCCCCTATCTGAAGTGAGTCCCACCTAGGTGATCTCTCATCCTGATAGTGACTTGTACGATCAGGAAATCTCTTGCCTTTACTACAAAGTAGCATGCCCTTTTTTGGGTTAAGACCATAAGGATTTTACTTATACAGTCGATTTTCCATCGGAACAGCAGACGGAGAGGATGTCAGTTTCCCCTGTCGATATTGAATGAGCCAACTGGTTCCACAGACAAAGGAGACGATCCCAATTCCCCACCCCACATATGGAATTCCCCACTGTTCATATGCCAATCCAGATAAAATATAGGAAAGTTGCATAAATCCTCCATAAGTCGCCAAGTGAAGGGAAAACACACGTCCGCGAACTTCTTCTTGGGTATGGGTCTGCAACATATAACTATCCAGTGGAATGATCACACCAGAACTGATCCGCATGAAATAGAGCATTAAAACACCCCAAAAAAGGGTTTCCGTTTGGGTAAGTAATACAAAAAATAACGCTTGAATCAAATAAGAAGCCCCATACCAAATGACGGCCCGACGATGCTGATCTTTAATAAATTGTTTAACCAAATACGCACCTGTTAATACGCCTAATCCATCGACGGCATATAAAGCACCGATGCCAAATCCTTGCATGTCATACACGTTACTCCCTAGCAGGGGAATTAAAATCTGATAACCGCCCCCGGCAAATCCCCAGCTGATCCCGATCCAGATCACCGCGCGTATAACCGGATTCTGAGTCGCTTCTCGAAATCCTTCTTTGAGGGCTACCCCGTAAGGGACCGAGGTTACTGTCGATTTGTTTTCCGACCATTTCATTTGAAAAATACACAGAGCAGACCAAAAATAGGAACATGCATTGAGAGTAAAACAGATTAAAGGGCCGGCGATGGCAGATAGGATTCCCCCCAGGATCGATCCCAGGATGGTGACAAAACTGTTGGTAGCTGATGAGAATGCATTAGCCTCCGCTAATTTTTCTCTAGAAACAATCATCGGGATAGTGGCTTGACGGGAAGGATTAAAAAACATGCTGAGCAGTCCAATCACCACAGATCCTACATACAACAACCAGATCTGTTCAAAAAGAAAGGCGAAAATAAAAGTAGCGACGGTCACTCCCCGAAGCAAGTCTGTCATCACCATCGTTTTTTTCTTAGGTAACCGATCCACATAAGGGCCGACAAAGGGTCCCAAAATCACAGCGGGTAATGCTCTACACATCAACAGGATCCCAACGGACAAAGCGGAATTGGACAAAAAAAGAACCGTCTGGGCCAAGGAGACTTGATTAAACCAATCTCCCATTACACTACTGGCTTGACCCAACCACAGATAACGGTAATTCCTATTCTTAAGAATACCTGTTTTTTTCATAATAACCTCTCCCTAGCGTATTGAAATATGTATTCAATCCATCAGGCGTACCGATGTAGAATGCTGGTTAGGTGGAAAAGGTGAAGAATTCCCGAAAGGATAACGGATAACCATCTCCTCCACCGGACTGTGGCGGTGGAAAAAATGGACTATCCGCTTGAAGTTTTGCATGATGGCCGTCAGGAGTGCCTGACTTCGGACACACCAAAGGCCCCGTCCCCAGGCTTTCGCAGTCCATGCCATTCTTTGGATTCTGTAAATAAATGCTCCACCCGTTTACGCCTGAACTATTATATTTCCCTTTCATATCTACAAGTTTATAGCAATGTTTCAAAATAGTTTATGCTATACTTATGATAGATGAAAGTGACTGGAATGAAACAGGGATGGGAAGGAAAATATGATTGTTGAAACAACTGGATCACAAATAAGACGTGAAACAGGTCTCTCCTGTGGCTTCAAGAAAGGTAAGTTCATTGAGCCATTAGATACTTTGAAACTACCAGAAGTTAGTACAGAGAGTTTAACAGAAAGTCTCCAAATGATTTATTTTAAACGTACTGGAACAGTTAATTATGAGATTGACCCGAATGATTATGAAAGGAATAAATTTATAGATAAAAATATGGGATGTTGAGATTGATTTTTGTGAGTAAATATAGCGACAAAAGAGCAACGAGCGAAATTTTTTGCTGACGCTTTAGCGATTAATTCCCTTGGTGCTAAAGCATTCACCAAAGAAAATCGGACATTATTGCAAACATATGTTGATGGCGAAATCGAGCTTGAAGTCTTGCAACAAATGGTGATTAATAAATACAAAAAAATGAGATACAAGAGGGAAAGCAAAGATGATATTGGAAATGTTTGATATTATTCTAATAATAATTGGAATTAGTCTGATACTAGTGGTAATAGGAGTAATATCTATACTTATTATACCTGTTAAATATTTTTGGATATCGCTTTTGATTTGGGGACTATTATCGATTTATTTACTAGTGAAATATGCAGGAAAAAAGTAGTTGAACATGATATCTTGTGAAGTGATTACTGCAAGATACAAGAGATATAGAAGATCGTACTTGTTACAACAATTGGATGGGGGTGTTAATCATTACATTTTCATTAATATTTTTAACGATTGTAGGTGTCATTGTGCTTTCAATGTGTATTGTACCTGCGATTATAGCTATTAGAAAAAGTGAGAAAGGAAAACGCCCCTATAAGATTTCTTATGTAGTAGTGGGACTATTGATTTTTCAATGGGTGTTTTTCTTGACTGGTGGTTACGCTTTATTACCAGTGAACGTTGCGGATGCATTGTTTGTGCCTGTATGGTTGGTGCTGTGTGTAGGGAGTGCAATCACAGCTATCGTTGAATTCAAAAACAACAAGTTTTTTTCTATTCCCGTTGGAGGCCTAACAATAATTAGCTTTTTATTTAGTATTCTTATCTATGGAATAGGAGAAATGTGATTATCTGTTTATTATTGTTTCGGGTAAGCAACAACGGGCGTTTTTTTCTAAATTTGGATAATCGACAGCCTTGCCAGATGGCAATGGTGGTAGAACACGATCTCCCCACCTAAAATATGGTTAATCAATACGCCTGGCGTTGAATATTCTTCAGAAGTAAACTTAAAACGTCCCGGCTTCCAGATCCATGGCCCCTTTCGCCCCAATTCATGGTAGCCAGTCGATAACGAAGCTGACCATTCGTTAAAACCACGATTGGTCTTTTTTGCTTTTTTTGGAGTTTTGATAGATGAAGTGATCTTACCCGATGATGAATTTCGTTACCTAGAGGAGATTACCATCCTGCATTCAGAGTTTCAAAGTACTTATCAAAAGCGTTGATACAAGAAATCACCTTAAATGCCTATAAAGACAGACCAAGACATTAATATTGAATACAATTAAAGAAGAGCAAGGGATTTCCCCTGCTCTTCCAATTAAGCATAATTGTGTTATGGTGCTGATGGAGGGATTCGAACCCCCGACCCCTTCATTACGAGTGAAGTGCTCTGCCAGCTGAGCTACATCAGCAAAAAACTATGGGTTGATAATGGTGGAGGCGAGCGGATTCGAACCGCTGTCCGAAGACATCGCCACATCGGATTCTCCGAGCGCAGTCGCTGTATTTAGGATTCGCATCCCGGACTGCCCAAGCGACAGGCGTCCCGAAATGCTAGCTACTTTAGATTCGCTTTCCGGTCAGTAGCGGAGCCGGTCAGCTAGCCTGCTTAAGTTATGAGACCCGAGTACTCCACACAGGCGATGGAGCAACGGATCCTGGCTGGCTTAGATTAAGCAGCAGCCAGAGAGTAGTTTTCTTGTTTGCCAGTTAAATTTAGGCACTTTGCGTTTTTAACGAAGGACGCAACCCCACGGCTCGCTACCGACGCTCGAACTGTCCCCGTCGAGTCCTATAAACGCCCCCGCATAAGGTTTCAAGCGTCAACGTCATCTATTATAACTCTGATCACGCTTGCTTGTAAAGGGTTTTCCTGCGGAATCCCGCCGGAGGTTTCATCCGGTAGGAGTCATCCCAACACCCTCTGTTTCAACTGACGGCGGATTTCCCGGTCCGCATCCCGCTTGGCGGCAGTTTCCCGTTTATCGTGCAGTTTCTTCCCTTTGGCTAAGGCCAATTGAATCTTGGCGTAGCCGTTGCGAAGATGAAGATCCAGCGGGACCAGGGTAAATCCCTTCTGCTTGGTCAATCCGATCAGCTTGTTGATCTCCTCTTTGTGTAGCAGGAGTTTTCGGGTTCGGGTAGGATCCTGGTTAAACCGATTGCCTTGTTCAAAAGGGCTGATATGCATATTGACCAGGTGAACCTCTCCGTCACTGATCAAGGCATAGCTGTCCTTCAGGTTGACCCGCCCCTGCCGAATCGACTTGATCTCGGTTCCCGTGAGCACGATGCCCGCTTCATAAGTGTCTTCCACATGGTACTCATGACGGGCTTTTCGGTTCCGGGCCACCACTTTGACTCCGCCCTTGGACATCGTGCCCCACCTCCATCTTTAAATATCGTAATCT
The DNA here is from genome assembly GCF_050433445.1 of Kroppenstedtia sanguinis. Taxonomy (NCBI): domain Bacteria; kingdom Bacillati; phylum Bacillota; class Bacilli; order Caryophanales; family Thermoactinomycetaceae; genus Kroppenstedtia; species Kroppenstedtia sanguinis. The sequence goes on from NZ_JBNPXF010000022.1 coordinate 24,371, forward strand.
AAATTATACCAACCACAGAGGATCGGTGTCAATGGAAGATTCCCCGCCTTTTGATGAGGGAGATGACCCTGCCATCCCCCAAGGAAATGGAGACGGTTCGCTTAAGAATCACCTCGAGCAGGGGCAACCGGGATGGGAGCAAATGTCGCCCCTAGTAACGTGGTGAACCCCTGCGTTCGCCGACGGTCGGGATAGGGTTTCACATTCCGGCATCAAAGTTCTGACGATCCAAAATCGCTCCATGTGAAACCCTATCCTCCCTGATCGTGCAGCAGGTAGGACGTGTGCTCTGGGTATGGTCCAGTCGCCCTCTCGTAAACTTATCCACTGGCTAGATGGCTACCTTGATTTCAGATGGTATGTCGCTAAGGTAATAACACACCACCGCCCATTTTCAGGTTCATCAACAGCCCTGGCCCCGCCTTATCTTTTTCGCTTATTTCTTTTCCCTTTGTGCCCCTTCTCTTTGCTTTTTCTGCGGCGACTGGTGGGACTGGTAGAGGGTTTACCTGGCTTGGCGGAGGTGGCACGGCTGGTACGGCCTGTACGGCCGGCTGTGGGTTTGTGCGGTTTTTTTACCTTGGTCTCCGCTGAGGGTACCTGGGCCGCACGGGGCGAGTCGGAATCTTCCCCCTCTGTGAATTCAAAGTCGACCTTGCGCTCATCCAGGTTCACTCCGGTCACCCGAACCTGGGCCGGATCTCCGATATTGTATTCTTTTCCGGTTCGTTCCCCGATCAGAGACATGCTATATTCGTTGAAATGGTAGTAATCATCGGTCATGTAACTGACATGGACCAAGCCTTCCACCGTATTCTCCAATTCAACAAAGACACCGAAGGAAGTGACACTGCTGATCGTGCCCGTGAAGATTTCTCCCACCTTGTCCATCATAAACTCGGCTTTCTTCAGATCATCGGTTTCTCGCTCAGCATCAATGGCGATCCGCTCCCGCTCCGAGGTATGATCCGCCGTCGCGGGCAGCACATCCTTGAAATGACTCCGCTGCTTGTCCGACAATTTTCCCTCATTCTCCAACACTTCCCGGATGATCCGGTGAATCATCAGATCAGGATAGCGGCGGATCGGTGAGGTGAAGTGAGAATAATATGGAGCTGCCAAACCGAAGTGACCGAGACATTCCGGTGAGTATTTGGCCTGTTGCATGGAGCGCAACATCACCTTGCTGATTACCGGCTCTTCCGGTTCTCCTTTGATTTCATGCAGTAACTGCTGAAGGGCACGGGGTTTGATCCGATCTATCTTTCCCCGAACAGAGTGACCAAACCGGGTGATAAACTCAACGAAGGATTGCAGTTTATCCGGATTGGGACGCTCATGAATCCGGTACAAGAAGGGAATCTTCCGCTTGAAAAAGTGCTCCGAAACCGTTTCATTGGCCGCCAGCATAAACTCTTCGATCATCTGTTCAGCTACGGTGCGGGGCCTTTTTACGATCTCCACCGGCTTGCCCTGAGGGTCCACCAAGATCTTGGCCTCAGGAAAATCAAAATCGATCGCTCCCCGGTTCACACGTCGCTGGTTCAGGATCTTGGCCAGTCGTCCCATCAGGCGAAAGTCTTCCACCAAGGTCTGGTAACGTTGAATCAATTCCGGGTCTTCATCCACCAGAATCCGTTTCACATCATGATAGGTCATCCGTTCGTCTGTTTGGATCACACTGGGGTAAATTTCGTGGTGAATCAAGTTCCCTTGACCGTCCAGTTCCATATCGCAGGTCATGGTGAGCCGATCCACCTGGGGATTCAGACTGCAGATCCCATTGGACAGTCGTTGGGGAAGCATGGGAATCACCCGGTCCACCAGATAGACACTGTTTCCCCGAAGATACGCCTCCCGGTCCAGTGCGCTGTTCTCTTTGACATAATAGCTGACATCAGCGATATGGACACCCAGCCGGATGTTGCCACCCTCCAGTGTCTCCACGGAGACTGCGTCATCCAGATCCTTGGCATCTTCCCCGTCGATGGTCACCATGCGCCGCCCGCGAAGATCCCGGCGCCCCTGGATCTCATCGGCAGTGATGGAGTCCGGGACGGTCTCGGCCTCTTTTATCACCTCGGTGGGAAATGCTTCTGGCAGATGATATTTGCGAATAATCGACAGAATATCTACTCCCGGATCATCCTTATGACCGATCACTTCCTTCACTCTGCCTTCAGCACTGCGCCGCCCTTTGGGGTAACTAGTCAGTTCAACCACCACTTTATCCCCTTCTTTGGCACCGCTGATGGCTTCCTTGGGAATGAAGATATCTGATGAGAGACGTTTATCATCGGGAATGACAAAGCCGAAATGTTTAGAGGCGGAGTAGGTGCCCACTGCTTCCGTCCGACCTCGTTTCAAAATACGCACAATTTCCCCTTCCGGCCTCCTGCCTTCCTTTTTGTAGCTCTCTACCCGGGCCAACACGAAATCCCCATCCATGGCTCCGTTCATATCTGTCCCATGGATAAAGACATCCTGTTCAAAGGGAAACTCCGCATCAGGAATCACAAAACCAAATCCTTTGGCATTTCCCTGCAACCGACCGCGAACCAGATTGAGACGCTCCGGCACCCCATAACGATGGCTTCGGGTGCGGACAATCTTGCCCTCCGCTTCCATCTGATTCAGGATATCGATAAAAGAGTTCCACTCCAGATCTGCGAAGGATTGGTGCAATTCTTCCGCGGTCAAAGGCTTGTATGCATTTTTTCGCATGAATTTCAGAATTTCCGGTTCCACCTATTTAATCTCCTTTCCCCCCATGAGCCGGTTCAGCGGTTATCTCCGGTCACTTGGACAGCGAAAGCGTCGATCTCGTTGAACAACCGTTCCCGTTCTTTGTCCAAGGTGATGATGTGACTCGATTTTTCATACCACCGGAGCTGTTTTTCTCTGGAGGAAATATGCTTGTATATGTATTTAGCGCTGTTCGGATCCACAGTCTCATCCAGTTTGGACTGTATGATCAACGCTGGAACTTCCACTTCGGAAAGATTTCGCCGCACCTGCCGGATCAGTACGTTCAGACTGGAAATGCATTTTAGCGGAGTGCGATCATAGGGAACCAGGTGCTCCTCAATATGAGGGAGTTTGCCCCCACCTCGTTTATGATAACGCTGTACCCACTGGGCAGCCCCAGCCAGGTGATGGCGTTTGTCCCGAAGCCAAACCGGAGCGCAGAGCGAAACCACTCCCGCCAAAGGCTGGGTATGTGCCAGTTGGAGCGCCAATGCCCCACCCATGGACAAGCCCACGGCCAAAATCTGGCGCACATTCCCCTCCTCCTGCAAACGATCATAGGCATCCAGCACACTCTTCCACCAATCCGGCCAAGCACTCTGTTCCATATCTTCAGGAGTGGTGCCATGACCCGCCAGCAACGGAGCATGGACGGTATATCCTTGATCCCGCAAAAATTGTCCCAGGGGGCGCATCTCTGAAGGCGTTCCCGTAAAACCATGCACCAATAAGATTCCCGTCTCTCCTCCTGGATAAAAAAAAGGATCCGGAGAACGGCGTTTGATCTTCATGCTCTTGGGTCTCCTCTCCTTGTCTGGACCCTGCTGTAATCTCAGTTTTTCCAACCCAGTCGATTTCGAACCGGGCTCAGATGGAAAAAGAACTGGAAACCGGGTCTGTTTTCAGGGTATCACAGATATCACAGATCAAAAACCATGTCATAAAAAAAACAAAAGAGACAGCTCTGCGGAGCTGTCTCTCTGCCTGGCAACGTCCTACTCTCCCAGGGGCCTGCGCCCCAAGTACCATCGGCGCTGGAGGGCTTAACTTCCGTGTTCGGGATGGGAACGGGTGGTTCCCCTCCGCCATCGCCACCAGACATTTATTATAATAGCATGGCCCTCTCTTTTTGACAAGAGGGTTTTTCAACTTTTTTTAAGAAAAATGGATCCTCGCAACCCCAAACAAGCGTTCCAGACCCGCTGGACATGCGGGTCTGTTATTTCCTATTTTCCCTCAGCTCCCCATCCAACTGAGAAGATCACTCCAAGGGCGATTCTTAACTGACAAAGAAGGCGGCGCATAGGGTAAGGATCATGAAGAGGACGGCCAAAACGACGGTGACTTTCCCCAACAGCGCATCTATGCCGCGGGCCTTAGTCTTCCCAATCAAGTGTTCGGATGCTCCCCCAATCGCACCGGAAAGGCCTGCACTTTTACCTGATTGCAATAAAACCACGAGAATCAGTGCGACACAAACAATGCCCAAAATGATGTCGATGGCGAGTTTCATAGTTATGCTACACCTCCGATCGGGTGTTGCCCGTTCGATTTTTCACTGGTGTTAATGTATCACAACCGACTGCAGTTTTCAATAAAAGTGCAACCCACGGACATAAGAATGCCGGACCCGATTAGGTCCGGCTGATAAGTTATCCGCGCAGATTGTAAAAAGTATTCTTCCCTAGGTACTGACTGTTCTGCTCCAGCTCTTCTTCGATCCGGAGCAATTGATTGTACTTAGCCACCCGGTCGGTTCGAGAAGGAGCCCCGGTCTTAATCTGACCTGCCCCTGTGGCTACGGCAATATCAGCGATGGTGGTATCTTCCGTCTCACCGGAACGGTGGGAGATGACCGCTGTGTAACCCACCCGTGTCGCCATTTGCACTGCATCAAAGGTTTCGGTCAGGGTACCGATTTGGTTGACTTTCACCAGGATGGAGTTGCCCACCCCTTTTTCGATCCCCTCCTGAAGACGAACCGTATTGGTGACAAACAAATCGTCACCTACCAGCTGAACCTTTTTCCCCAGACGCTGGGTCAACTTTTTCCAGCCCTCCCAATCATCCTCGGCCAGACCATCTTCGATGGAGATAATCGGATATTTTTGTACCAGCTCTTCATAATAGGCGATCATCTCATCAGCAGACTTGGAAACTCCTTCTCCCGCCAGATGGTAGGAGCCCTCTTTGTACAGTTCCGTAGAGGCCACATCGAGAGCCAGCAACACATCGGTTCCTGGTTGGTATCCCGCCTGCTGCACTGCGGTAACAATCGTTTGCAACGCTTCCTCGTTGGAAGAGAGGTTCGGCGCGAAGCCTCCTTCATCACCTACAGAGGTGGAAAGCCCCTTCTCCTTGAGGACCGCTTTCAGATGATGGAAGACCTCTGCTCCCATGCGCAGACCTTCGCGGAAGCTTTTTGCTCCAACGGGCATCACCATGAACTCCTGGATATCCACGTTGTTGTCTGCGTGGGCCCCGCCGTTAAGGATATTCATCATCGGTACGGGAAGAACCTTGGAATTAAATCCGCCGAGGTAAGTATAGAGTGAAAGACCTACCGTTTCCGCCGCTGCCCGGGCTACGGCCATGGAAACACCCAGGATGGCGTTGGCTCCCAGATTCCCTTTGTTCGGGGTGTCGTCCAATTGGATCAAGGCACGATCGATCCCGACCTGATCCAATGCATCCATCCCTTGGATTTGCGGCGCGATCACTTCATTGACGTTTTGCACCGCCTGGAGCACTCCTTTTCCCAGAAAGCGACCCCGATCCCCATCGCGCAACTCCACCGCTTCATGGGCCCCGGTGGAGGCACCGGAAGGAACGATTGCCCGACCGACGGCACCAGAATCCAGAATCACTTCCACTTCAACAGTGGGATTTCCCCGAGAGTCCAGTACTTCCCGGCCATATACATCGATGATCATGCTCATGCATGCATCCTCCTCGCTACTGTCAAAAGTTATTTAATTAGAGAACGACCGGTCATCTCCGCAGGTTGCGGCAAGCCCAACAATTGAAGAAGCGTCGGAGCCACATCTGCTAGGATTCCGCCTTCTCTCAAGCTGACGGTTGAATCCGTGACGATACAAGGGACAGGGAAAGTGGTATGAGAGGTGACCGGCTCGTTGTTTTCGTTCAACACCATATCCGCGTTGCCGTGATCGGCGATCACCACTGCGGTTCCCCCGTGGGCCTGCAGTGCATCTATGACCCGTCCCAGACATTCATCCACCGCTTCCACTGCACGGATGGTCGGCTCCAGTTTGCCAGAGTGGCCCACCATGTCTGGATTGGCGAAGTTGAGAACGATCGCATCCTGTTTTTCCGCCTCGATCTCCTGCACCAGCGCCTCCGTCACTTCATAGGCGCTCATCTCCGGTTTCAAATCGTAGGTGGCTACTTTGGGGGATTTGATCAGGATCCGATCTTCACCGGGAAAAGTCTCTTCCCGACCGCCACTGAAGAAGTAGGTGACATGGGGATATTTCTCTGTCTCAGCGATCCGGAGCTGCTTCAGTCCGTGCTGGGAGACCACTTCCCCGAAAGTGTTCTCCAGATTGGTCGGTTTATAGGCCACATATCCCTCAACCGCGTCGCTGAACTGAGTCAGACATACATAATAGAGAGAGCCCGGTCGCTTCTCTCCTCGGTCAAAGCCCTGGAAATCCTCGTTGGTGAAGGGCAGTGAAATCTGGATGGCCCGATCAGGACGGAAGTTGTAGAAGATGACGGCATCCTTGGATTGGATGGGGCCGACAGGTTGATCCTGTTCATCCACAATGACTGTCGGCGTCACAAATTCATCGTAGACACCCTGCTCATAGGATTCTTGCACCGCCTGCACCGGATCCTGGTAGTGGGGCCCCTCTCCATACACCATGGCTCGGTAGGCTTTCTCCGTCCGATCCCAGCGGTTGTCCCGGTCCATGGAATAGTAGCGGCCCATCACCGAGGCAATCCGTCCCACGCCGGTGTCAGCGATCTTCTGCTGCAACTGCTGGATATATTTGACGCCAGAGTCGGGAGCGACATCCCGTCCATCCAGAAAGGCGTGGATGCAGACATCCTGGAGCCCCTCTCGGGCCGCCAGTTCGAGGAGTGCAAACAGGTGATCGATGTGACTGTGAACCCCGCCGTCAGAGAGGAGTCCATAGAGATGAAGGGTGCTGTGGTTCTCTTTCACATGGCGAATTGCTCCGAGAAAGGTCTCATTTTCGAAGAAGGAGCCTTCCGCAATCGATTTGCTGACCCGGGTCAGATCCTGATAGACTACCCGACCGCCTCCGATATTGAGATGGCCCACTTCCGAGTTGCCCATCTGCCCCTCAGGCAGACCTACTCCCGTTCCTGAAGCGGTAAGCGTGGTATGGGGATACTGGGACCAGTATCGATCAAAGTTGGGCTTTTTCGCTTGAGCGACTGCATTGCCGTGAGTCTCTTCCCGGAGAGCAAATCCATCCAGGATGACCAAAGCGACAGGTTTTCGTTGACTCATCCTAAATCCCCCCGTTGAGCAGCAACTTCTACCAGCCGGGCAAAGGAACTGGGGTCCAGACTGGCCCCTCCGACCAGAGCTCCGTCAATCTCTTCTGTGTCGAGAAAAGATTGGATGTTGTCCGGTTTAACGCTCCCTCCATAGAGGATGCGAACTTCATTGGCCACTTGTTGATCAAACTGATCTGCCACACTTTTACGGATGAATCGGATCACATCCGTTGCATCCTCCACAGTGGCCGAACGGCCGGTCCCAATCGCCCAGACCGGTTCATAGGCTAAAATGAGCCGACAAGCCTCTTCGGAACTCAACCCTCGGATGGCGGCCACCACTTGTTCCCGCACCAACTCCCGCGTACGCCCTGCCTCCCGCTCTTCCAGGGTCTCTCCCACACATACGATGGGAGTGAGCTGATGATCCAGGGCGGAACGGGTTTTGAGCCGGACCGATTCATCAGTCTCAGCAAAGTAGGCTCTCCGTTCGGAATGGCCGATGATCGCGTGGGTCACTCCCAGCGCTGTCAACATCGACGGGCTGATTTCACCGGTGTAGGCCCCTTCTTCCTCCCAGTGCATGTTTTGAGCTCCGATCTGGATCCCACTCGCTTTCGTTTCTTGTACCAGTGCAGGCAATGCGACAAAAGGAGCGCACACTACGGTCTCGACACGGTCTGTTTTACCGGCAAATTCAACCTTTGAGAAAAACTCCAGCGCTTCCGTCACCGTTTTGTACATTTTCCAATTTCCTGCGATGACTGATTTTCGCAATGTGATTCACCACCTGATTACTTGTTTTGGAGAACCGCCACTCCCGGAAGCGTTTTCCCTTCCATCAATTCCAGGGAAGCGCCACCACCGGTGGAGATATGGCCCACTTGTTCTGACAAACCCGATTTTTTGATAGCAGCCACGGAATCCCCTCCGCCGATGATGGTCATCCCCGTACAGGCGGCGACTGCCCGAGCGACGGCAAAGGTGCCCTCGGCAAACCGGTCAAACTCAAATACACCCATGGGACCGTTCCAGATCACCAACTTGGAGGAACGGATCACCTCGGCGAAGGACTCCCGAGTTTGTGGACCGATATCCAATCCCATGGAATCCGCCGGGATTGCCTCCACGTCCACCGTCTTCGCAGGGGCATCGGCAGCAAAAGCAGGGGCCACCACCGCATCCACAGGCAAAAGAAGACGGACCCCCTTCTGTTCCGCCTTTTCCATGAAGGATCGGGCCAAATCGATCTTGTCCGCTTCGAGTAGAGACTGGCCGATCTCCAATCCTTTAGCTTTCAGAAAGGTGAAGGAGAGTCCGCCGCCGATCAGGAGGTGATCCACTTGTTCCAACAGGTTGTCGATGACGCCGATCTTGTCTTTCACCTTGGCTCCTCCAATGATCGCTGTAAAGGGACGGTCAGGATTTTGCAGAGCTCGCCCCAAGCTTTCCAGTTCTTGTTGCATCAGGAAACCCGCCACCGCCGGCAGATGCTCGGCAATCCCCGCTGTGGAGGCATGGGCCCGATGAGCGGTGCCAAAGGCGTCGTTGACGTAGAGGTCTGCCAACTTGGCAAAGTCCTGGGACAACTGTGGGTCATTTTTTTCCTCACCGGGACAGAAGCGGACATTCTCCAATAGGAGTATCTCCCCTTCCTTCAGTCCAGCGACCGCTTGCTCTACTTCTGCGCCCACAGTTTGCTCCGTCTTGACCACCGGTTGTCCCAAAAGTTGGGAGAGGCGTTCAGCGACAGGAGTCAGCCGCAACTCCTCCACCACTCTCCCCTTGGGTCTTCCTAAATGGCTGGCCAGGATCACTCGCGCCCCATGTTCCGTCAGATGACGGATCGTCGGCAGAGCTGCCCGAATCCGATTGTCATCAGTAATCCTTCCTTGATCTAGTGGTACATTGAAATCGACTCGGCAAAAGACGCGCTTTCCTCTAACATCCACATCTAGGATCGACAGCTTGTTCATCGTCTTCCTCCTCGACATAGAGAAAAAGAGGAGAGTCTTCCCCTCTCCTCTCTTTTTCCCCTTTATTTTAGACTGACACACCTTTCTTGGCAATGTGATGGATCAGGTCCACCATGCGGTTGGAAAAGCCCCATTCATTGTCGTACCAAGCCACTACTTTCACCATGTTTCCATCCTGAACCATAGTGGACAGTCCATCGACGATAGAGGAGTGGGTATCTCCATTGTAATCCCTGGAGACCAGAGGTTCATCGGTATAGCCCAGAATCCCTTTCAATCCGGTGTCCGCCTGCTTGCGAAAAGCTTCATTCACTTCATCCACACTGACATCCCGGTCCAACTCCGCCACAAAATCAACCACCGAAACATTCGGGGTGGGCACCCGCATCGCAAAACCATTCAGTTTCCCTTCCAACTCCGGCAACACTTTGGCTACAGCCTTGGCCGCCCCTGTGGTGGTGGGAATGATGGACAATCCCGCAGCACGGGCCCGACGCAAGTCCTTATGGGGAAGATCCAGGATCTGCTGATCATTGGTGTAGGAGTGAACGGTGGTCATCAGACCGCGACGAACACCGAAGGTTTGGTGCAACACTTTGGCCACAGGTGCCAAACAGTTAGTGGTACAGGAAGCGTTGGAGATCACCTGATGAAGGCCAGGATCATACTGATCGTCATTTACCCCCATCACTACCGTCAAATCTTCGTTTTTAGCCGGAGCGGAGATGATCACTTTTTTGGCGCCAGCTTGCAAATGTTTTTCCGCATCTTCTTTTTTGGTGAAACGGCCGGTAGATTCCGCAACAATCTCCACTCCGAGTTCACCCCAAGGAAGCTGGGCTGGATCTCGTTCGGCCAAGACCTTGATCTCTTTTCCATCCACCCGTAGTCCCCCTGAGGAGACCTCAACGGAGCCGTCGAATCGTCCATGAACCGAATCGTATTTGAGAAGGTGGGCCAATGTTTCCGAATCGGTCAGATCATTGATCGCCACCACTTCCAACTCTGGATGAGCCATGGCGATTCGAAAAACAGCACGTCCGATACGTCCAAATCCATTAATCCCGATTTTGGTTGTCATAGGGATCCCTCCGTTATTGAAATCAAATTAAAAATTCAATGGGCCCTTTCAAGAATGGCGCGAGCAGCCGCTTCATCGGTGACCAACACGCCACTGCCGGAAACCGGGCAGACCGCCGCCACCGCCTCCGCCTTGGCCGCTCCGCCTGCAATCGCAATCGTCATCTCAACTTTTTCCAGATCTTCCAAGCTGAGGCCGATATGACGGCCGCGATAGACAATCTCCCCCTGGCGGTTGAAGTAGTAGCCAAAGGCTTCCCCCACCGCCCCTTTTTCCTCCAACAGCTTCAACAATTCAGGGGATGACTTTCGCCGGGTTGCCATGCTCTTAGCATCTCCGATCCCATGAACGACAATGCGGGCCGAACGAGCCAGCTCCATCACTTCCCGGATGTGAGGTTCCCGTACCAGGGTTTCCAAGGCTTCTTCGCTCAATTGTTCGGGAACGTGGAGCATCCGGTATTGTCCACTGGACTTGCGGGCCATCAGGGAGACGATATAGTTGGCTTCCAACTCTACCGCCTCTCCCAGTCCGCCCCGAGCAGGGACAAAGATCGTCTCCTTCAAAACCGGGGCTGCGGTGATCTGATCGGCGACGGCAGCCACAGTGGTTCCTCCGGCCACTGCCGTCACCTGTCCCGGTCGGGCCATCTCCTTTAACAGACGGGCACCTGCCCGCCCCATCTCTTTTTTCACCCAGTCCGACCGGTCGGAATCGCCTGGAACCACCACCGCCCTTTTCAGTTGCAGCACGTGGGCGAGGGCGGTCTCCAGTTCCGTCAAACCGGAGAGCTCTTTGATGAGTGGCTCCATCTCCAGGATCAGCCCCTCTCCAGACGGGGTCAGGGTCATTCCGACTGATTCAATCCGGAGGAGACCCTGCTCCTTGAGAAACTCCACTTCTGCCCGCAAGACCCGTTCCGTCTGGTTGAGAGCGACAGCAAGACCCCGTCTCCCCACCGGTTGCATCAGTTGCAGGTGACGTAATACTTCATATCGTTTGCGCATCACTTCCAACAGATCGGGAAGCAGTATGCTCTGCAGTTTCAGAATGGACTCCATGATCGCCTCCGGTACGGGACGAAAAATGTCCCTCGTGACAAAATACGTCCCAATTAGGTTAAAAAAAGAGACAGCATCCTCTTTCACGATTGTAGTTCATTTCCGTACTCCTGACAAGAGGGACCCGCGGAATCGGGTAGATGCTGTCTTCAGGCAAATGAATCTTTTTCACAAATCGAACCTGCGCCTCGCTTGGGACGAAATGATCCCCATCTCTTCCCGATATTTGGCGACGGTTCTGCGGGATATGTGGATCCCCGCCTCTCGGAGCCGGTCTGCAATCACCTGATCAGACAAGGGTTTCCCCTTGTTTTCCCCTTGGATCAGCTGTTGAATGCGATTCTTTACACTGCGGGCAGATGTATTCCCACCACTCTGATTGGAGACACCTGAAGGGAAGAAAAAGCGGAAAGGGAACAGGCCCCGGGGTGTCTGGATATATTTATGTTGGGTAGCTCGGCTGACTGTGGATTCGTGCAACTCCAGCTCTTCCGCCACTTCCCGCAGGGTCAAAGGTTTCAGACGGGAGACCCCGTATTCGAAAAAGTCTTGTTGCACTTCCATGATCGCTTGGCTGACGCGATACAGCGTGTTGCGTCGTTGCTCAATACTTTTTAACAGCCACATCGCCGATTGAATCCGTTCTCGGATATAGGTGGCCGCTTGGTGAGCACTTTCATTATTCTCCCGCAGCATCCGTTCATACTGGGTGCTGATGCCTAGGCGAGGCATATAGCCTTCATTCACCCACACTTCCCACTCCCCCTGCATTTTTCTCACAGTCACATCCGGGAAAATATAGCGGGGGCTCTCCCCGTGGCAGGCGAGACCGGGTTTGGGATTCAGCTTCCGAATTTGATCGGCGGCATCCTGCACTTCCAATGGGGTGCAATTTAAAGTTTGGGCCACTCTTTTTAGCTTTCCCTCGGCCAGATCCTGCAAGTGATCGCTCACGATGTGGCAAAGCAAAGGGCTAAGATCTCCCTGCCGTCTCAGTTGCAGGATCAGACATTCGGATAAGTCTCGGGCTCCCACACCTGCTGGGTCCAGTCCCTGGACCACCTGGAGAGAACGAGAAAAGTCCGACTCCGGGATATTAAAGCGCTTACATAATTGTTCACCATTGAACCTCAAATAACCGTCCTCATCCAGATTTCCGATGATATACCGGCAGATCTGATAAATGCGTGAATCTATGGAAAGGTAGCGAAGTTGTTCTTCCAAAACTTCGGACAGACTGAGGGCTGAATCAGCGATCCGGTCCACCGGATGCCCTTCTTCTTCGTCATAGGTGAAGGAGGCTCCGCCGAAATTTCCACCCTTTCTCATAAAGGCTCCCCAATCCGCCAATTGATCCACACTTGCGCTCTCCACTGAATCCGCCTCCGCCATCTGGGCGGGGTCTTCTATTTCTAATACCGGGTTTTCAATCGCCTGATCTTGTATATACTGTATAAGGTCCACAGTTGAAAGTTGAAGCACTTGGATCGCTTGCCGCAGTTCGGGGGTCATCACCAGCTTCATCCGCTGATCCTGAACCAGTCCGTAATCCATGGATAAAGCCATTTCCGTCACCTCCGTGTGGTTCAGTATATGTGTGCCTTTCCGCCTTCGATGCAATTTCCGGCGGATTTCCTGATATCTAAAAGGAGGTTATTCGGTCACTTAAGATATATTTTATCATAAAGGCCCCTGGTTCCTCATCTCTGCAAAAAACAAAATTCGCGATTTTCCTTTCAGGTTGCCTCCCTTCGGCGCACAATTGTGACTATATTCAATTTCAAGTGACCTCTTGCTTTTTTATCGAGGCCTCGTTATAATAGTCTTTGTCGCTGATTAATTTGCGATTGTGCGCCTATAGCTCAGGGGATAGAGCACTGGTCTCCGGAACCAGGTGCCCAGGTTCGAATCCTGGTAGGCGCACCAAAAGAGACGGCAGCCATTATCGGTTGCCGTTTTTATTTTCCGCTATTTCCTGACCTATCTTGACCTTTGCATTTTGACTGGGTTATGATGGGTATATGCCATCCCAGAGGAGGGACCCTGATGAATTTAATTCCCTATGTGGTTGAACAGACCAGTCGTGGCGAACGATCCTACGATATCTATTCCCGCCTGTTGAAAGACCGGATTATCTTCCTCGGTAGCGAGATCAATGATGCTGTGGCCAACACTATCGTAGCCCAGTTGCTGTTCCTGCAAACCGAAGATCCCAACAAAGATATCCAGCTGTATATCAACTCACCGGGAGGATCCATCTCCGCCGGATTTGCCATCTATGATACGATGCAACACGTCAAGTGCGATATTCAGACCATCTGCATCGGAATGGCTGCTTCCATGGGCGCCTTCCTGCTTTCTTCTGGAACCAAGGGCAAGCGGCTGGCTCTTCCCAACAGTGAAGTGATGATCCATCAACCCCTCGGCGGTGCCCAGGGGCAAGCTTCGGACATTGAGATCAGCGCCAAGCGCATCCTGCGCATGCGGGATCGCCTCAATCATCTCCTCGCGGAGCAGACCGGCCAACCCTTGAAAAAAATTCAACAGGATACCGACCGCGACAACTTCATGGCGGCGGAGGAAGCCAAGAAATACGGGTTGATCGATAAAATCATCGAACATCAAAAGTAACCTGCCCCATTAGAGCCGTGGATTTTTGCAGATCTGCGGCTCTTTTTATAAAGATCCCACTTCGGGACCATTCATGCTTTTGCATCGCCAAACCGACACGCCTGACGGAAGCAAGAACTCATTTCTTGGAATTCATAAAAAGTTAACCTCTCTTTTCCCCGCATTTACCCGAACAAGGGTAAGATCAAGAGGAAGCTGGCGGAAATTCTGCTTCGGGCCTGTCTGATCCATCCATTGCCGGCTTCGGCCTGTATGAAGGGATTGGCGAGACTTGTGCCTCTCCGTTGGTCTCTCCTTCTCTTTGCATCGTCATTGAATGACCAGACATGTCATCAGGGGGTGCCTTCCCAGTGAACTCTTTTGACAAACAGGAGCGAATCTTGTTTTGGGTTTCTGTTGTTGTCGGTTTGGTGATGTTCCTCTCCCTGATCAGCCGGTTTTTTCGTTGATACTCCATAGAAACTACGTCCTACATCGATTTCCGTATCTTTCGTCAATCTGTGAATTCCTCATGTTTATTGGCTTTTTCACTGTTTTTTTCCCGAATTTTTAATTGCTTTTTAACAGCTTTATATGATACGCTAACTTTGGGTAAGTGATGGGCATGCTGAGGAGGACATGCTTTGAGGACTGCCGCGTTCACGATGATGATATTGTTGTTGACCTTCACGGCAGCACCCTTCGCCTTCGCTGAAACTCCCCAGGAGAATACTGCCCTCCAAGCCGTCTATACTGTCAAAGATGGCAAACACCAGGTGGAAGTCTCCCTTCCCGAGGGGACTCAACCCCTCGGAAGCTGGTTCACCACTCTTAACGGAAGTGATGAACAAAGCTCACCTGAAGACGCCGGATTGAAAAAATTCACCGCAGAATACGACGACCTGGTACCGGGAAGAAACTATCAGATCATCGCCGTGTTCTACGGAAAAGATGGCGAACAACCCGTCGATCTGAACGGCTGTTTCCAACTCGAAGCCCAGGATGCCGATTCTGCAACAGATCCGATCCAGTTGAAGGATTGCGGATTTGACGAAATTGCGGAACAGGCCAAAAAATCAGAGGCGGCGCAAAATGCAGGAACAGCGCCGACGGATGATCCGGCCACACCCTCGGGTGACGGAAACACCGACAACTCCGGGACCTCTTCCGATGAAGAAGAGACCGGAACCCTGCAACAGATGAA
Organism: Kroppenstedtia sanguinis; assembly: GCF_050433445.1. NCBI lineage: Bacteria > Bacillati > Bacillota > Bacilli > Caryophanales > Thermoactinomycetaceae > Kroppenstedtia > Kroppenstedtia sanguinis. Next base: position 39,545 of record NZ_JBNPXF010000022.1, read on the forward strand.
CAGCAGTCAAAAAGAGTCTGGGGGGCCGATGCCGGAAACCGGCGTGGATGCTTCCCCTGCCCAACTCGGACTCCAACTGTTCTTGTTGGGATGCGCCCTTTTAGGCTTCCGTTCTCTGCGTCAACCGGGTAACTAAGACGACGGTTGATCCGGCAGTCTCCACAGCAGATGCCCGTATCTTTCCGGGTTGAGGAGGGTTTCGGCGGAAGCGATCATGGTGTCACCGTATCCCTTTCACATATGGAATTACAGCATCGGGTTGCAAGCCCCCAGTGACATCATTCTCTACCGAAATTTAAATCATAATACTTAAACGCCCATCCACCCGCAGACAGACCGAACTTGGTCTGTCTTTTTTCTAGATGGATTGAAGTGGGTCTGACCCATTCCCGCCTTTGAGGTGGATCCCGTTTTCTAAGAAATGCACCCCGATTTTCTATGTCAAGAGCAGGGTACAACCCAGTGGGACCCCCACCTTGATAGACCAAAGGGTCAGGGAATTATATTATATAAAAATAACTTTTCGTCTATTGAAACAGCTCGGCCCCCGTCGTATCATAAGATCAAGAAGGCCAAGACCTTTACAGATAGATAAAGATCAGACCAAGACAGAGCGCCGGTCCTTTGTGAGGACCGGCGCTCCTATTCGGTCGGTATCCGCGGTTACAAATCTTCCTTGCTGACGATGGCAGCTAAGGCTTCAATCGCTTGCTCCGCATCGGAACCCTCAGCGGAAATAGTGATCTCCGAACCATAGGCCACCGCCAGACTCATAATCCCCATGATACTTTTGGCATTCACTTTTTTATTGTTTTTGCTGACAAAGATCTCAGAGCTGTACTTATTGGCCTCCTGGACGAATAGCGCCGCGGGACGGGCATGGAGCCCCGTTTTCAGATTCACAGTCACATTTTTTTCAGTCATGGATCATCCCTCCAAGGAATGTATAAGATTTGGGCTGGGTCACAATGTATGATCAGTGGATCCAACTCTCAACTTTTGTGCGATTTCCTCCAACTTACGGAGTCGGTGGTTGATCGCCGATTTGCTCACCTTTCGTCCTGGAAGCATCTGGCCCAGTTCCGTCAGTGAGATCTCCGGATGATTCAGCCGGGTCTCAGCTACTTCTCTGAGCCGGTCCGGCAATTGATCCAGACCGATTTCCCTGTCAATCAGACGGATATTTTCCACCTGTCGCATTGCAGCCTGAATCGTTTTGTTCAGGTTGGCGGTTTCACAATTGACGAGTCGGTTGACAGAGTTTCGCATATCTTTCAGAATCCGGACATCTTCAAACCGGAATAAGGTGCTATGGGCACCGATAATATTCAGGAATTCGCCGATTTTATCCCCCTCTTTGAGATAAACGACGAAGCCTTTTTTTCGTTCCAGCCATTTTGCATGGAGATGGTACCGGTTCATCAGGGAGCACAAATCTTCACTGTGATCCTGATACGTGGAGACCATCTCCAGGTGGTAGGAGCCGCTGTCCGGATTGTTGACAGAACCGCTAGCCAGGAAAGCCCCTCGTAAATAGGATCTCACACAGCATTCCTTTGCTGTCAATTCAGGATCAATCCCACTGATCCCTTCCATCCCCTTCCCGAGGATTCGTAAATCCCGAAGAATCCCTTCTGCTCCACTGGACAGACGTACCGCATAGGTATTATTCTTCTTCAACCGGATCTTCTTGCGCACGAACACTTCCGGTTGCACTTGGTACAGTTCCTTGATCAGAGAGTAGGTGCGACGGGCGATCGCATTGTTCTCAGTGGTAAATTCCAGACCGATTCGACCGTTTCCGATCTGAACCGTTCCATTCATCCGTATCAACGCCGACAACTCCGCCCGGCGACAACAATAGGGAGATTGGATGCGAGTCAGTTCCTGTTTGGTGGCGGATGCAAAGGACATCCTCCGTCACTTCCTTCATCCTCTGTCACGACCCTCCGACCCTTATGCCTGAACCAGGCGACGAACCCATCGATTCAGTTTGGCGGCATCATGTCGGACTACCTGCTGAAATTGCATCAGATCATCCGCAATCACCTGACAACCGAATCTCTTTAAACGTTCCACATCCGCCCGCACCATCCCGGACCCTTCCTGGGCATAACGTTCTTGAATGGAAGCTGGTGGGATTTCCTTGTTTACAATCACCACGTCAAAAAAACCTTCCCCTACATGGTCCTCAATGGCGGTCACGTGGTCGGCTGCTGTATAGTAATCCGTCTCTCCCGCCTGGGTCATGACATTACAGATGTATATTTTTTTTGCATGGGACTTGCGGATGGCGTCTGCCATCCCTTTCACTAATAGATTGGGCAGGATGCTGGTGTATAAGCTACCTGGTCCGATGATGATTCCATCTGCCGCCTCAATCGCTTGCAAGGCCTCTGGCAGCGGATGGGCCACTTTGGGTTTCAGAAAGACACGGTGGATCTTTCCACCCGCTTGGGGAATGCGGGATTCTCCCTCCACCACACTCCCGTCTTCCATGACCGCACACAGATTGACTTCTTCGCCTGTGGAGGGAAGAACCTGACCGCGGACAGCCAGCACCCCGCTCATATACTGAATGGCATGATTAAAATCTCCGGTGATATCTTTTAAGGCAGCGAGCATCAGATTTCCAAGGTTGTGTCCGGCCAAACCATTTCCATTCTGAAAACGGTATTGCAACACCTCTTCCAGCAAAGGCTCTGCATCTGCCAAAGCCACCATCACATTGCGTATATCCCCAGGTGGAGGCATCTGCAGATCATTCCGGATCCGGCCGGAGCTGCCGCCATCATCAGCGACGGTGACAATGGCTGTGATCTCCATAGGAAGTTCCTTCAACCCACGCAACATCACGGACAGGCCGGTTCCTCCTCCTACCACCACGATACGCCGTTTTCGATGGCAGGCTTCTTTTGTCTTCATGGTGGACACCTCTTATTCTCTGTCAACCGCTCTTCTCGATGTCCCGGTGTGTTGCTCGAGTCTGTTCATGATCCTGAAAATAACGGTTCAAGTATTCGGCGATGGAGACCGACCGGTGCTTACCACCAGTACAACCGATCCCCACCACCAAACTGGTCTTTCCTTCCCGTTGGTAATGCGGGAGAAGAAAGGAGAGCATATCCACCAACTTTTCGAGGAACTTCCGTGTCTCCTCCCACTTCATCACGTAGTCGTTCACATCCGCATCCAACCCGGTATTGGGTTTGAGGGACTCCACGTAATGGGGATTGGGAAGAAAACGGACGTCAAACACCAGATCGGCATCGATGGGAATACCATACTTAAACCCAAAACTTTGAAAGGTGATGGCCAAACGGTCTTGATCCCTCCGGGCAAAGCGGGAGCTGATCTTCTCTTTCAGTTGGGCCGGTTTCAAATGGCTGGTGTCGATAATCTGATGGGCTCGTCCTTTAATCTCCTCCAGCAGATTGCGCTCCAGACGAATCCCGTCCATGGGACTTCCCTCTGGAGCCAGGGGATGGCGACGACGGGTCTCTTTGTACCGGCGGACCAACACTTGATCCGCCGCATCCAAAAAGAGAATCTGGTAATGGATATTGTGATGTTTTTCCAAGGTGTCAAGGGATTCAAACAGCGTAGGAAAAAACTCCCTTCCCCGCAGATCCGTCACCAAGGCCGCTTTTCTTAGTTTCCCGCCGGACTGCTCCAATAACTCAGCCAGCTTGGATAGTAAAACAGGCGGCAGGTTATCGATGCAAAAATAGCCGAGATCCTCTAGGCTCTGCATTGCGACGGATTTGCCCGCACCCGACATCCCGGTGATCACCACCAGCTGAATCTCTTGGTCCGTTTCAGCAACCATACCCCGTCACCTGCTTTCATTCATTATATGATATTTTAACCCATCATGGTTCCTTTTGCAGTTAAACCTGCCGCACCAATCATCCCTGCGTCATTACCCAGTTGGGCCGGAAGGATCTGAACCCCTCGGGCCGAATCGGGTAAGGTATGGCGGTGATAAGCTCGGCGCAGAGGAGCAAAAAGAGTCTCTCCCGCACCCGATACCCCACCGCCGATCACAAAGGCGGCGGGATGGTTGATCAAGGTCAAGATGGCCATCACTCGGGCCAAAGCATCGACAGCGGTGTCGATCACTTCCAGGGCGACGGAATCCCCCTTCTCTGCTGCATTCACGATTTCCCGGGTGGTGAGGGTCCCTGTCTTCACACTGGATTTCAAAGAAGTGTTGCGCCCGGCTTCCACGGCTACTGTCACGAGTCGAACCAGGCCTGTGGCTGAGGAAATGGTCTCCAGACACCCCCGTTGCCCGCAACCGCAAGGGACCCCCTCCGGCTCCACCGGAATATGACCGATCTCCCCCGCCAGTCCAGCACCATGAATCAAACGATTGCCGGCGATCACACCCCCGCCGACTCCCGTTCCCAGAGTGATCAGAATCATATCGGTCAGTCCGGCACCCGCTCCGCTCCAGGCTTCTCCTAGGGCTGCCACATTAGCGTCATTGTCGAGAACGACAGGGATTCCGAGCAAATCTTGCAACTGATCCCGGATCGGCACATCCTCCCAGGGAATATTGGTGAGACGGAGAATCTTCCCCTGGGCCAGATCCAAAAAGCCAGGTGCTCCCAGTCCAAGTCCTTTTACATCCTTCCAGGGAATCCCCGCCGACTCCACTAACTGACGGGCTCCCGCCGCCATTCGCTCCACACCGGCTTGGGCCCCCTCCCCAGGACATGTGGGCATCTCCACCTTGTGCAGGAGATGCCCTGTCTCATCAGTGACCCCTAATTTGATCGAGGTTCCTCCTAGGTCGATTCCGATGAAGTTTCCCCCCATGGTTTCCGTTCCCCCCCAAAACTTGCTATGAATATACTTGATTGTATCCATCGGGTCAAGCCAGGCCACCATGCAGATGATGACGGAGCACTTCTTCCTCTCGGTTATATACCCATCGGCCAATCGATAGCGGTCCGCCATCCAGCACATCGGACAGAATTTTCCGATCTATTTCCGATGTGGGAAGACCCCTCACCTGATCCAAGGGATGCCAGCAGAGTTCTCCCTCCGGAGAGTGGGGAAGAAGCTCTCCACCATATCCTTCCGCCCGAAAGGTGAACATCATCCACTCTTTCTCCAGCTTTCCCCTCTCTTCCAGACACATGGTAAACACACCACAGAGTGAAGGATCTCTCAGCATCAAGCCCGTTTCTTCCTCGTACTCTCGGCAGACCGCTTCCAGCACGGTTTCTTCGGGTTCCATCTTTCCGCCTGGTGCCACCCACCAGCCACGACGGGGTTTTTTCAATAGCAACACCTGACCTTCTGAGATCAGAATGCAATTTGCAATCCGTTGCATGGGCTTCACCTCTGAAATGTGAATCTGTACACAGTTCAGACACAAAAAAAGCGGGTTTTTTCAACCCGCGTAGTGTGTTCTGTGAGAATGTTGATCGGGGCCACTCCCTTATTATACAGGAGGTCTCCCCTGATAACCAACAGATCTTGGAGCCGGATCATACTTTTTGGGTTCCTTCTTGTCCTTCCCACACGCTTTTGAAGAATTCCTGCTGAAAAAACTCTGTCACTTTCTCCATCAGTACTCTGCGCGTCAAGATTCCGATGAAACGATTGTCTAGATCGATCACGGGAATGTAAGGGCGGTCCAACAACACATCAAAGGCAAAAGAAAAAATGGAGTTGGACAAAATGCCCGAATGGTTTTGATCCATCGCATCCCGAACATTGATATTGGCCAGACGATCCAAGTGAAAATGGCTTCGATTCAACATCAAGTCGAGAATGTCCGTTTTGCTGATGACCCCTTCCACCTTCCTGTCATCATCGATCACAGGAACGGAGGCATATCCTTTCCGGGTCAAAACCAACAGGGCCCTCTCCAATGTCCAATCCGGGTGAACCGTCACTACTTTTTCCCGGGGGACAATCAAAGGAGAGATCTCACGATCAAAGAGACTGAGTTGCTCTTTTTCCATCGCAAACTCCTCCCGATCAGAGGTGAAAGATGAGAGGTGAGACGTGAGAACCAGGATCCCGCCAACAGTCGATGACCCCTTCCAGCCTTTTTCAAACCGAAAGGATCCCGGGAAGGAATGGTCAAAAGCCCCTGCCCGGGACATGGGGAAGTGAAATTCAAGTGCGAGGTTCATCCCCTTCGTTTGCACGGCATACTTGCTCCAGGAAACGAACATTCCGCCCCACAGTGGAAGAAGAAACCGCATGCCGTTTGGCGACAGACTCCTGGGTGAGGGAGCTTCCATGCAGTCGGGCCACGATATATTCCAATGCCGCAGCCCAGCCTTCCACCTTGCGGATCTCAGGGAAATCAGCGCGATGTTCACGGAGAAATTCAGACCAGATCAGCTGTGCATCATTTAAATGGGCCGTATCATACCGCCCTTTCATCCCTTCCAGACAACAGTGGAGAACCTGCTCCCACGTCTTCAGCCACCCTGGGAGCTCCTGAGCCAGTTCGTGGGAGTGGATGGTCATCTCTCGACTCTCCAGAACCACTCGGTAGGGTTGGGCCGCACCGATTTTTTTCAATACATAGAGAGCCAGCCGCTTCAGGTCATCCTCTTCTTCCCGTTTCATCAAAAAATTTCGGAGAACCTGCTCCACTTCTTTGTCACCCAACCACTCAAAAACTTGAAGCACCTGCAATTTGGTCTCTTTATCCCCGTAATTTAACGCCCAGAAAAAGGAGGAACGTATCAACGGGTTTTGCCGGATCTGTTCCGGAATGGTACTCCGTTCCCGGTCCAGTTGCATCAGTTGCTCTTCAAAGGGCAACTGGTAGTGATAACTGACCGGGGGCACCTGTTCCGGCGGCAGGTGTTCCCGTTGTTCCAATTGATTGAGATAGAAAACGGGGACCTTCGAGTCCGGATCCAGTTCCTGGGCCAGACGCCAATACTTGCGGGCCCGATCAAAGGATTTGCTGTTGAAAGCAGCGACTGCCGCATAGTGGTACAAACTGGCCTCGGGACGCTCTTCCCGCTTGATGAGTCGAAGGAACATGTCGAAAGCGGCTTCATGCTCCCCCAGAATCCCCAAAGTGGTGGCCAATTTATACATATGTTCCGGGTAAAAAGGAATCCACTTTTTCAGCAGTCCGACCAACCGGTTCCGACTCTCCCACTCCCTCAGATGTTGGGTAAACACGGCTAGATTACAGAGAGCATGCAAGTTTCCAGGATCGGAGGCCAATACACGCTCAATGGTCTCCATCGCCTGATCGACGTCACCGGTGTAATAATAGGCTAGTGAGAGATTGTTCATCACTGCGTGGAAATCAGAGTGTTCCTCCAACAATTCCTCCAGGATCTCCATCGCCTGCAAGAACCGGCCTGACTCCAGGCATTCTCTCGCCTCATCATGCTTGCTCATCCAATTTTGCCTAGGTCTCACTTGGGGTTGACGGGGTTGGCGAGGTGAACGGCCCAGTTCATAGGCCAACATCTCCAACATCTCCTCCGCCTCCGCCGCGAACTCCCCGTTCCGCTCTTCCTCCAGATAGTGGATCAAGTACTCTTCGGCCAGTTCAAACTCATCCATGTTGGCCGCATTGTTCGCCATATAAAACCAACACTCGGACAAATCCGGATCCACTTCGGTCAATACTTTCTCCAATACCTTGTTCGACTCTTCAAAACAGCCCATCTCGGACAGTATTCCCGCCAGATTACACTGATTGACCGGATTGTCCGGTTCTTTTTCAACTGCCAGCCGAAAGTATTTCAATGCCTTATCATAACGGTGGCGATCCAGAGAACGAACAGCCCGTTCAAAGAAAAATCCCGCATCCAACCGTAACCGGACCACCTTGTGTTCTTTGGAGCATGCATCGGCATGTTGTTTTTTCATCGCTACTCCCCACCCATCACACAGGGTCATGAGGTTTTGTTGAGTACATGTCGGCAAAAGTATATCATATTCGAAGTGATTTTACATACCTGATCCAACCGGTGCCGATGGACACCAGTTTCGCTCCCACTGGCACCTACACACGGGATCGATGGCACTCCCATCCGGTCTCACTGGAGACAGGAATATTCCGACACCTCAAGCAATCACACTCTCGAGATGGGAGGTTCCCCATTTTATTGTAGAGACAATTTCATCCCTCCGTCAACTGGCATCTCTTTTCCTGCGAAGCACAGCAATACACCCCTCTCCCAGCTGGAAAAGGGGCGCGCCCCATTCATCTTCGGTCTCTCCTGGCCCACATCAGGAAAAGCGTTGTGATTTAGGAACGGGGTTTCACATTTGGGTACCCAAGTTCTGACGAACCAAAGACGCTCCATGTGAAACCCCCTCCTCCTAATGGGCACCCTGTCGACCTTGCAACTCCGAGAGAACCCGGTCCAAGGGAAGATGCTGTTGTCTGAACAGGACCATCAGATGAAAGAGGAGATCCGAGGCTTCCCAGGCCAATTCCTGATGGGACTCATTTTTGGCCGCAATAATCACCTCTGCCGCCTCTTCCCCCACTTTCTTCAAAATCTTGTCCACTCCTTCATCGAACAGATACGATGTGTAAGAATTTTGGGGACGGCGGGAGTCCCTGTCTGCAATCACCCGCTCCAGGGTATTCAAGATTGCATAGCGGTCTGGGGAATCCACTTCGTCGGCTCCTTGAAAACAGGAATACTCCCCACTGTGACAGGCCGGTCCCTGGGGCTGGACTCGGATGAGGAGGGCATCCTGGTCACAATCGGGTCGGATCTCCACCACCTGCTGGGTATGGCCGGAAGTGGCCCCTTTATGCCACAACTCTTGTCTCGAGCGACTCCAAAACCAAGTCTCCCCGGTTTCCAATGTTTTGGCGAGGGAGGTTTCATTCATATAAGCCAGGGTGAGTACCTCTTTGCTGATCGCATCCTGGATGATCGCCGGAATCAGCCCATCATCGTCAAAGTGGAGCTCGGTTGGATCCAGACGCTGTTTCACCGGACGTGCACCCCCTTCTCCTTGAGATACGCTTTGAGTTCCTGCAGGGGAACCTCTCCGTAGTGGAAGATGGAAGCCGCCAATGCCGCTGCCGCCCCGGTATGGGTGAAAACATCGTAAAAATGTTGCCGATCTCCAGCCCCTCCTGAGGCGATCACTGGGATCGGGATCGCTTCTGACACGAATTCAGTCAGTTCCAAGTCAAACCCACCTTTATGCCCGTCTCGGTCCATGCTGGTCAGCAGGATCTCCCCTGCTCCCCGTTCCGCTACCTCTCGGGCCCAGTCCACCACTCGTCTCTCTGTGGGTTTGCGGCCACCGTGGGTATAGACCCACCAGTCTTTCTTCTGCGGATCATAACAGGCGTCGATCGCGACAACGATACACTGACTTCCAAACTGGCGGGCGCCCCGGTCGATCAGATCCGGTTTTTTGACAGCGGCGGTGTTGATAGAAATTTTGTCTGCCCCGGCCTGGAGCAGAGTGAGCATATCCGCAGTGGAATGAATCCCGCCTCCGACGGTAAAGGGGATATTCAACACCCCAGCGGCCTCCTGGACTACCTTCACCATCGTTTTTCGCCCTTCGACAGTGGCAGAAATATCGAGGAAGACCAGTTCATCGGCACCTGTCTGATCGTAAAGGGCTGCCAATTCCACCGGATCTCCGGCGTCTCGCATGTGAGCGAAGGAGATTCCCTTCACCACCCGTCCATCCTGGACATCCAGACAAGGGATCACCCGTTTCGTAATCATCGGCCCCCCTCCGTTACCGCCAACAACCCGGCTTGCAGATCGACATCCCCGGTATAGAGAGATTTCCCCAGGATAGATCCTTTCACACCTAGCGGTGCCAATCGTGCCAAGGCAGTCAGATGATCTAGATGACCCACCCCGCCGGAGGCGATCACCTCTTTTCCCGTTGCCTCTGCCAGAGCACGGACCCCAGCGATATTGGGGCCGGTCCGTGTCCCATCCCGGGAAATATCGGTGAAGATAAAGGTTTCCGCACCGTGATCCGCCATCTCACAGCCCAGGTCCTCCACCCGGTTTTCTGAGGTTTCCAGCCAACCATGGGTGGCCACCTTGCCCTCCCTGGCGTCCAAACTGAGGGCGAGCCGGTCTCCATAATGGCGAAGGGCTTCCTTGACAAGAAGGGGATCATCGATAGCTGCTGAACCGATCACCACCCGGGAAACCCCCAAGGAGAGAAGCTTCTCCAATCGCTTCAGATCCCGGACGCCACCCCCGACCTGTACCGGGATGCTCACCCCATGGAGGATTTCTTGTACCGCCGACAGATTGACAAGGTCTCCAGTTTTGGCCGCGTCCAAGTCCACCACATGCAACCAGCGGGCTCCCTCTTTTTCCCAACGGCAGGCGATCTGAACCGGATCCTCTCCATAGACTGTCTCCCGCGCAAAATCCCCCTGAACCAGGCGGACGCAACGTCCCCCTCTGAGGTCGATGGCCGGATACAACGTAAAACTCATCCCACCGTCACCCTTTCTTCACAGAGAGCAACGAAGCGCTCCAATAGCCGGCGACCTGTCTCTCCGCTTTTTCCCGGATGAAACTGCATCCCGAAGAGGTTGTTTCTGCCCACGATAGCCGTGACGGGCCCGCCATAATTGGTCACAGCCAGAACATCCTCGGGATTGTCGGCGAGCACATGATAGGAGTGAGCAAAGTATACCCTTCCTTCTCCCACTCCCTGTAACAGCCGATGAGGCCCCTTGAAACGAAGTCCGTTCCAACCCATGTGAGGAATCTGCTGATCCTCTTTAAAGCGAACCGCATGCCCGGCAAACAGATTGAGACCCTGATGGTACCCATGCTCCTCACTTCCGCTAAACAGCAACTGCATTCCCAGACAGATCCCGAGAAGGGGTGTCTCCCTTTTCAAGGCGACTTCCTTGATCACATCCACCCATCCCTGCTCTTTCAAAGCCTTCATCCCACTTCCAAAGGCTCCTATTCCTGGCAGAATCACTCCATCTGCCTGTTGAATCTCCTGTGGATCGGAGATAACTTGGACCGAACTTCCCATCGGGTCCAGGGCCCGGCTGAGACTGTATAGATTACCCATTCCGTAATCGATGATGGCGATCACTTTACAACACCCCTTTGGAGGAAGGAACGGTGGTAACGCGGAGATCGACAGCTACCGCTTCATCCAACGCCCTTCCCAAAGCTTTGAACAGAGTCTCGATCCGATGGTGGGTATTCCCCCCATAGTGAAGAATCAAATGGAGATTCATGCGAGCCTCCAAGGCCAGTTTCCAAAAAAACTCATGTACCAGTTCCGTATCAAAACGGCCCACCCGCTGCGCAGGAAAATCGGCGCGAAACTCCAAGTGAGGACGGTTGGACAGATCCAACACCACTTGCCCCAGGGATTCATCCATGGGAATCCAGGCCTGACCATAACGGCGAATCCCGGTCTTATCCCCCAACGCTTCTCGGATGGCTTGGCCGAGACAGATGGCGATATCCTCCACTGTATGATGGTCATCCACTTCCAAATCCCCATCGGCTTCCACCCACAGGTCAAACAAACCGTGTTTGCAAAATAGCTCCAGCATATGCTCCAAAAATGGGACGCCGGTTTGTAAATGTGCTTTTCCGGTCCCATCCAGATCTATACGGACTCGGATCCTTGTCTCCCCTGTCTCCCTGTAGATCTCCGCAGATCGGTTACCCATTCTCCTCCCCCTTTATCATGCGGGTGCGAATCGATGCAGCATGGGCCGTCAACCCTTCAGCTTCCGCCAGCGTGATCACATGTTCCGCATCCCGCGCCAAAGCTTCCCGGCTGTAGGATATCAGGCTGGTCTTTTTCAGAAAATCATCCACCCCCAGCGGTGAAAAAAAGCGTGCTGTGCCGTTCGTGGGAAGAATATGATTGGGTCCGGCGAAATAATCCCCCACCGGTTCTGGACTCCAAGGCCCCAAAAACAGAGCCCCGGCGTTTTTCACCCGGCCCACCCAACTCCAAGGATCTGCCACCATCAATTCTAGATGCTCCGGAGCCAATCGGTTGGCCACTTCCAGCGCCTCATCGAGATCCTCGGTCAGACAGATGGCTCCCTGCTCTCGGATCGATTGGCTGGCGATCCCCTTGCGCTCCAGTCGATCACACTGTTGTTCCAATTCCAGTACCACCGATTCCGCCAGAGGTGAAGAAGGGGTGAGTAGGACAGGAGAAGCCATCGGATCGTGTTCCGCCTGGGATAGGAGGTCTGCCGCCACATAGGCGGGATCGGCACTTTCATCAGCCACCACCACAATCTCGCTGGGTCCTGCCACCATGTCGATATCCACCTGTCCATAAACCCATCGTTTGGCCAAAGCGACATAGATATTTCCCGGTCCGACGATTTTATCCACTGCCGGAACGGACTCCGTGCCCCAAGCGAGAGCCGCCACCGCCTGAGCACCGCCCACCTTCAACACTCGATCCACTCCCGCTTCCTGGGCCGCCACCAGGGTGGCAGCATGGACATCTCCCCCTGGCCGAGGCGGGGTGACCATCACTACCTCCTCCACACCTGCCACTGAAGCGGGGATTACATTCATCAGCACACTGGAGGGATAAGCCGCCCGTCCCCCAGGCACATAGACTCCCACCCGAGCCAAGGGACGGATCAACTGACCCAAAACCGTCCCGTCTGTCTCGGTTTCCATCCAAGAACGACGTTTCTGCCCCTCATGATAGCGACGGATCCTTTGCGCCGCCTGCCGCAAGGAATGAACAAAGGTTTGCTCCACCTGTCGATAAGCTTCTTCAAACTCGGACTTTTCCACCTCCAAGCTATCCAGATCCGCTCCGTCCAATTCCCGGGTAACTCGCAGGAGGGCGACATCCCCTTCAGTTCGGACTGCGGACAAGATTTCCCGGACGGTTTTTTCCTGATACGCTTCCCCATCCTCCACTTTCCGGCGCGTAGACAATTGCTCCGGACGGACCACCGGGATCATCGCAGAACCCCCTCTCCCGTAACCACCCGGGCCAATCGCTCAGACAACTTATCGATTCGTCGGCTTTTCAGACGGTAGCTGGCCCGATTGGCAATCAGGCGAGAGGTGACCCGGGTGATCTCCTGTAATTCCACCAGTCCATTCTCCTGCAAGGTTTGCCCCGTGGAGACGATATCCACAATCCGGTCAGCCAGACCCGTCAAAGGTGCCAGCTCCACGGAACCGTTCAGACAGATCACTTCCACCTGCTGTCCCTGTTCCCGGAACCAGCGATTGGCGATCCGGGGATATTTGGTGGCCACCTTAGGGTTTAAAACCGGTTGCCAATCCGGCTTTCCCGCTAGGGAGAGCCGACAGGGACTGATTTGCAGATCAAGCAACTCATAGACATCCCTTTCCTCTTCCATGAGTACATCCTTTCCTACCACGCCTAAGTCTGCCACTCCATGTTCCACACAAGTAGGCACATCCACCGGCTTCACTAACAGAAAAGAAAGGTCCTCTACCGGCGCTTCCACCCTCAACTTCCGGGAATCCTGCGCCAATTCTCGGGGCAGTTTTAGGCCTGCTTCTTTTAATAAGTCCAGCGCATCGCTGAAGATCCTCCCCTTAGGCATCGCCACAGTCAGTCTTTCATCCATCCCCATCCTCTTCTCTCACCTCCACGACCTGATCAAACCCGGCCCGCTTCTCCGGAGAAAAACCGGATTCCGCAATCAAGAGGGTGACCCGATGTCCCTGTCTACGCAATTCCTGTGCCTGCTGGCAAGCTTCCCGATGCAATCGGCGGGGACAGACCAGGGCAACCGCCTCCCGTGAGTCGGGCCTTGGGGGACAAGCCATCACCAACCGATCCGTCTTCAATGCGAATCCTCGCGCTGGAGCCGGTCGACCGAACAGAGCCATCAACCGATCATAACGCCCCCCAGACAAGAGGTAAGACCCGTCTGCTCCATATCCTTCAAAATACATCCCGGTATAATAATCGAGGCTTCCCGTCAGACTCAGATCGAACATCACATGAGAGGCAACCCCCCAATCCTCCAGGGCATCCCACATCGCTTCCAGGTGGGCGATCGCAGCCGCCGACTCTGTTCCCTGACTCTCCCGCTGCAATCGCTGTAACACCTCTCGTTCTCCCCGGAGGGACAGCAGAGCGAGGAGGCGTTGTTGCCTACACGTCGACAATTCCGATGTTCGAACTTTTTCCCGAAATTGGACCAGATTGCGACGGCCCAGACTTTTTTTCAAATCCGCCATCATCTCCGGCTCCCCCAACTCCTCCAGTAATCGGGCATCCAACAAACCGATATGCCCCAGGGACACCTGAATATTCTCGACACCGCAAGCTTGCAGACACTCCACCGCCAGGGCGATTACTTCTGCGTCAGCCTCTGGGGAGCTGTCCCCCACCAACTCCACCCCGGACTGAAAAAACTCGGCGTTGCGCCCTGCTTCCCATTCCTGAGAGCGATAGACACCGGCATGATAGGAGAGCCGAATCGGCAATGGCTCCTCTCTCAGCACAGAGGAAACGACGCGGGCGATCGGTGCCGTCTGATCCGGTCGCAGGACCAGCGTCTGCCCTTGACTGTCTAAGAGCTTGAACAACTTCTGCTCTGCGATGGCGCTGGCCATCCCGACAGTGTCAAAATACTCTAGGGTCGGTGTCATCACTTCCCGATATCCCCAGGCAGAGAAACGATCCTCCACCTGCTTTTCCACCCACCTTTTTCCGGAGACAAATTCAGGTGGGAAATCACGCACCCCCATGGGTTTTTCAAATTGGCGCGGTTTGGGCATCCACTGTCCACTCCCACGGATACTTTAGTTCATTAGCAAACTAAAGTATCAACATAATTTCTGCTAGTTTAACACCGGGAGAAACACCCGTCAATGTCAAATCGTTGCTTCAGCCAACTCGCCAATTCCTCCAGCGCTTTTCTTCGGTAGGAGTACTTCTTTCGTTCCTGTGGGCTCATTTGCGACAGGGTTCGCTCATCTCCTCGGGGGATAAAAATCGGATTGAAAGGAAAATCCGGTTCCGGCGAAAGATCTGCAGGATCCGCCTTCAATAGATGTCCCGGAGTTTTTCCGGAGAAGATCGCCGTCTCCCCGTCCCACAGCACTGCAACGGCCCCTTCAAACCAGGCTTCCCGGCTTTCTCCCTCTAAGAGCCTCATCACTCCCTTGTACCCAATGCGCTGAAACACCCGCTTACTGAGGATTCCGGGAAACCCGTCATAAGCACTGAAAAAGATCCCGGCATCATCCACCATCCCCCGTTGATAACCCATGGCCTGGACTTGCCGAAGTTTCTCTCGGGTCACTTCCTCCACTGAACCGAAATCCGGTTCTGCCAAATCCAACGGCAAAGAATCTACCTGGATTCCCATGGGCTCAAGCACCTGTCTCGCTTCCGTCAGTTTTCCTTGGTTTTGAGTGGCAAAGGGTAGTATCATCTGGACTTCCTCCTTTCTCTCTGCCGTTCATTATACTTCCCGCAACGGGGAGGATTGAAGGAGATCCCATGATCCATCTCTGTTGTTCAGATACAATAAACAGCGGGGTCGCATCATATCATCTTAAGAACCAGATCCGACCCTTCCCCTCCTAATGGAAAATAATGAGGCATCATCCTGGAGATCTTGTGTGCTGATCTCCTCCGCTCATCGGCAAGGTTTCCTTCTAGATAACACAACTTCCGGAAGTTATGATATGCTACGTGAAGAAGCTGAGGAAAGGACTCCAACAACGTGTATTCTTTCATACGCAACCTATTATTCCGAATGGATCCAGAACAAGCCCACGAGTGGGCCCTTCGCGGTCTCCGGACTGCACAAAACCTTCCCGGCCTGCTATGGGTCTTGGAACGGAATATGGCTGTCCGGGATCCACGATTGACGGTTCAATGCAACCAACTCCAATTTCCCAATCCGGTGGGATTGGCGGCGGGATTTGACAAAAACGCTCATGTCTACCCGGCTCTGGCGGCTATGGGCTTCGGGTTCGTGGAAGTGGGGACCCTCACTCCCAAGCCTCAACCGGGGAATCCTCGCCCCCGACTATACCGGCTTCCCGAAGATGAGGCGCTGATCAACCGGATGGGCTTCAACAACAGAGGCATCATCCAGGCATCCACCTCCCTGGCCACTCTCCCCCGCCCTGCCATCCCTATCGGGATCAATCTGGGGAAGAATCGGAAGACTCCGGGGGAGGAGGCGGCGGGTGACTACCGTACGGGCTTGCGGGCTATGTATCGGCATGGGGATTACTTTGTCATCAATATCAGCTCCCCCAACACCCAAGGACTGCGAGATTTGCAACAAGCGGACTCCCTGGCGAAATTGTTGTCTGTTCTGATCGAGGAGCGAGAGGAGTTGCGGGAAGAAACCGGGGAGATCCGTCCTCTGTTCGTCAAGCTGGCACCCGATTTAAGTCAGGATGCGTTGTCAGAGGCAGTCCGGATCGGTTTGGAACAGGGAATCGATGGCTTGATCGCGGTGAACACCTCTTTGACCCGGGAAGGGCTGAAAAGTCTCCACCGCACCGAGTCCGGAGGTTTGAGCGGACGGCCGCTTCAACCCCGCGCCCTCCAATGGATCCGACAGATCCATCGGGTCAGCGAAGGGAAGCTCCCCATTATCGGGGTAGGAGGAATCTTTGACGGAAAAGACGCATACCAGGCGATCCGGGCAGGCGCCTCATTGATTCAAGTATATACCGGCATGATTTACCGAGGCCCTTCTATTGCCCGTGCCATCAACCTGGAGTTACTTCAACTTCTGGAACAAGATGGTCTGACTTCCATCACCGACGCCGTCGGTCTAGATGCTTAAACAACCAAGAGACCGGTCAGCCTCAGCTGACCGGTCTCTTTTTTTGTGGCCTCGGTTGCGTCCGATCATTTCCCCCATAAAAAATACGTTGATAGAAACTACTTTGTGAAAGGGGACCCAAGTGGGTTAGGAAGGTACAGCGTAAGGAACAAATAACTGACCAGACCAACCAAGCGGTAGCATCCTAACGTGAAATAAGTCATCGCATATCCTTTATACCTTGTTGAATCGGAATCCCCATTTGCCAGAGAATGCGACTTCCATCAGGGCTGTTGATTAACCAGATGCGGC
>NZ_JBNPXF010000023.1:0-56054 GCF_050433445.1 Kroppenstedtia sanguinis
AGCGGCCAGTTTTCACTTCCTTGCCGGATGGCAACGGTCGCGTGGGTGAACACGATCTCCCCACCCAAAATATGGCTAATCAACACGCCTGATACGCAGTAACAGAGCTGTTGATTAATGGAAATGGGTGATGGAAACAAAACTGACCTTTCGCTCTTCCCATTGCCCCCATTCACCGTCCCACCATCCCGACCTTATTTACTGTCCGAAAAATCACCCCGGCTTTAAGCCGAGGTGATTTGTGTTTATAGTGTTGTTTCATTATAAAAATCCACCAAAACAGCACTCTTTCTCCAAGCCAATTTACAGACCGCTCACTTCACAGCAAAATCGGTTAGGGTCGTCGAGGCCATTCAGATCCATGGCGGATCAAGATGGAGTTTCAAGTGGCAGTACCAAAGTTCTTGCAAGCCAAATCTATTCCATGTGGCCTTCCCCCTATGCCGTTTACACCCCGAATGGATGGGATGGCACAAAACCGGATCACCCCTCTCCCCCTCGAATCGGAGGGGGCTTTTTTATCAGATCCTGTCCAAACAACCAGCTTTTTTCTATTGAAATGGGCACGATGCTGCTTTCCTCTGATAAAATAGGAGGAAGATTCTCATAACCAACAACTCATCCATCTGTGTAAACGGAGGTGGAATCAATTGAATTCCATACAGACCACTGAAATTGGAGAACTGATCCGCAAAAAACGACGAGAACAAGGATTGCGATTGGAAGATCTAGCCGATGAGAACATCTCTCCTGCCACCATCAGCAATATTGAACGGGGAGTTCCCTACGTCCATCAGGAGAAAATACATTATGTTCTCTCCAAACTCCAGTTAAACCCAGAAGACCTGCCGAAGTTGTTACTCGGAGAACAACAATCCATGGAGCGGTTAAAATTTCAGCTGGACTCCATAGAGACTCTTCTCGAATTCGGTCAGAAAAAGACCGCTCGACAAAAGTTAAAAGAGTTGGAAATCCCCGATTCCCATCCTTTTGCTTCCCGAGCCCGCTATCTGCTGGGAAGAAGTCATGCCCTGACCGGGAGCTTAAAGCGATCAGATCGGATGTTCTCCAATGTGATTCGACTGGAACGCCAACATGATGAGCCCTCCCCGTCCAATCTGGAAGCATGCAGTTATCATGAATTGAGTCAATCGGCAATCCGACAAAATCTCCCCGAAAAAGCACTGGAATATACCTATCTCGGGTTGAAAGCCTTCAACCCCGACGGAGAACGGCAACAAATCAAATACTTTCTGGAAGTGAATCGGGCCGGGATTCTTCTTCAGCTCAACCGTTTCGGAGAATCTTTACAACTGATCGATGAATTATGGAAAGAACGTTCCCAAATACAGCCGACTCGGGTTCTCATAGAACTATATCTTCTGCGGATGCAGTTGTTGCAAACGACCCGAATGTATCAGCAGGCGGTGGTTTGCGCACAGGAGGGATTGGAAATCGCCCGGGTCAACCAAGATCCTCTGGGCACCTTTAAATTATGGTCCGCATTGGGAGACGTCTATCAGGCGGGACAAAACTGGATGGAAGCGGAACTCTGTCTAGAATTGGCTCTTCAATTGGATCCGCCTATGGATCACCAGGAATATCTGCTTCACTTATACAATCGATTGGGCGCTCTGTATCTTCGGCGAAAAAAATGGAAATCAGCAGAAGAGATCATGGACCGGGCCATTCGCCTGGGAGAGTCAGGTCCGGAAACCCCATTGATGTTGGAAACACTCACCTTGGCCGGAGACCTTTATCGTCAAACCGGGGAAGTCGAAAAAGCGATTCAACGTTTCAAACGAGCCTTGGAATTATCTAAGAAACATCCCCATCGGAAAAAGGAGATGGAGATCCTGTTCAAGCTGGCTCAATGCCACGAAAAAAAAGACCCTCCGTCCTTCCTTCGTTATATGGAAAATATGTACCACGTGCAACAAGAGATCAACCCGGAGCCGGACAACTGACCGTCTCCCACAACCCTTCAACAGATTCTGCCACTATTCACCTCAAAATCCCCTAAAAAATCAAAAGACACCGGAAACTCCGGTGTCTTGGTACCTTAACCTCTCATCAGCGGCTGATTTTGGACTCCTGCAGACCCTGGATCAGAACCCGGATCACCTCTGGGCGGGAAAATTCTGGGGGTGGTGTCATCCCTTTTTTCAACATCTCCCTCACCCGAGTCCCCGACAGGGTCACATGATCCTGTGGAGGATGGGGACAGGTTTTCTTGGAAGCCATCCCCTGGCAACTTCGGCAGTAAAAGCTGTGTTCAAAAAAGAGCGGTGTGATTCCCAGCTCCTCTTCCTTGAACCGGGAAAAAATCTGTTGGGCATCATAAGTTCCGTAGTAGTCTCCCACTCCTGCATGGTCCCTGCCGACAATGAAATGAGTACACCCGTAGTTCTTGCGAACCAGAGCGTGAAAGACGGCTTCCCGTGGTCCCGCATAACGCATCGCCGCCGGATAAACTCCGAACAGGACCCGTTCCTGGGGATAATAGTGATTGAGGATCGTGCGGTAACTCTCCAGACGAATCTCCGCTGGAATGTCATCTTTCTTCGTCTCCCCTACCAGCGGGTTGAAGAAGAGACCATCCACAGTCTCCAGAGCGGACTTCTGGATGTATTCATGAGCTCGGTGCACCGGGTTGCGCGTTTGAAAACCCACCACTCGTTTCCAACCTCTCTCCGCAAAAATCCGCCGGGTCTGCGCGGGTTCCATCCATTCTCCAGAGAATAGACCATGGTCCGGAAGCCGGATCATCCAAATCGGCCCCCCCGCATAGATCGAAGAAGCCTCAAATAAGCGGGCCACTCCCGGATGATTTGAATCCGGAGTCCCGAAAACAGCCTCTGCCTCCCGTTGCTGGTCTACTCGGAAAAGACTGGTCACTTCCATCAGAGCATACACCCGTCCATCCGGTCCCCGCAGTGCCACCTGATCCCCTTCCCGCACTCGGCGGGCTTCATTTTCTTCCACCGGCAGGGTGACAGGCAGACTCCAGACCGTTCCGTCAGCCAGACGCATCTGATCCCGTACTGACAAATAATCCTCTTCCCCCAAAAATCCCTGTAACGGAGAGTAAACCCCGGTGGCGATACATTCCACATCAGACAGAAGTCGCTTATCAAGTGTCCATGACGGAAGTGATTCCGCCTTTTTCAACCACTCCTCGCCTTCCTGGCCTCGACAAAGACGGTCGATCAACACGCCCCCATGAGGGGATGCCACCATAGGATTCAGCCCCTTTTCTCATATTATTGCTTTTCCGACGGGTGGAGGCCGCATTCCGTCTTGTCCATGCCGGACCAGCGGCCCGCCCGCGCATCTTCACCGGGTCGCACCTGCCGAGTGCACGGAATACACCCGATGCTGGGGTAATGACGATCATGCATCGGGTTATAGGGAATATCGTGTTCCTTGATGTAGTCCCAGACTTCCTCGCTACTCCAATAAGCTAATGGGTTCAATTTCAGTAATCCAAATTGATGATCCCATTCCACCACTTCAGTGTGAGCCCTTGTAGGGGATTGCTCCCGCCGGATTCCAGAGCACCAGACCGAGTAATTCTTGAGAAAACGGCGCAAAGGCCTTACTTTTCGAATCCCACAACAGGTATTGGGGTCTCGTTTCCACAGTTCTTCTCCCCAAAGACGGGCCTGTTCTTCCAAACTGCTTTCTGGGCGAACCCGGATAAAGGATTTGCCCAATACTTTGGCCAACCGATCCCGCGTCTCATAAGTTTCCGGAAATAAAAGGTCAGTATCCAGATAAAAGATATCCGTCTCTGGTGCAACTCGGTGCAACATGTGAACCAACGCTACATCTTCATAACCAAAACTGCAAGCCAACGTCATCGATTTTCCGAATCGCTTTGCACCCCATTGCAAGACTTCCCACGGTTTTTTGCCTCGGAACTCTTCAGATGCCAGTCGAATCTCTTCAGATGTCAGTGATCCTTCCCCGGTACTCTGGGGGGAATAATTGTCATCAGTTTGGTTGGACATTTCTTTCCCTCCTCCCTTCCTTCCATATTCGAATCGGCGTCAATTGGTCACATATCCCACACAAAAAAAACACCCTCCCATCAGGAAAGTGATTTCAAAGAGCCCTCTTTCCTTACCTACGTGCGTAAACCTGCCTACACCCGATGAGAAAGACCCTCGTCTCCTTCATCTGATACAATAGCTTTGACAAATCTCACTCAAGTCCATGTGAAAGGAGACTGGTGGATATGGAGCTGGTGGTTTATCTGGCCGGACAAATCCATGACGACTGGCGGGAGGAACTGCGGCAAAAGGTAAGAGAACGAGGGCTCCCCATCCTATTCAAAGGACCCCAGGAAAATCATGACCGCTCAGATGATATCGGAGAGAAAATCAAAGGGAAACAACCGGATCCTGTCTTTCGTGACCAGGCAGCCTCCGAATTCAACAACCTCCGCACCCGTGTCTGGATGGAAAAAGCAGATGTAGTGATCGCCCTCTTCGGAGAAAAATATCGCCAATGGAACACAGCCATGGATGCCACCATCGCTATTCAATCGGGAAAGCCCTTAATCCTCGTCCGTCCTGAAGGATTGATCCATCCTCTAAAAGAGCTGGCGCAACGGGCACAGGTAGTCGTTGAAACACCGGAGCAGGCTTTGGAGGCCCTGGCCTACATTTTGGAATGAATCAGCTGACACCGGTTTCCAGGAACCGGTGTCTTTTCATGGGGGAACTGACTCATCTTTGGGGCCGGGCTAGATTGGCTGGCCCACTTTCGAAAATGTAATAGTCAATATTGATATTCATAAAGATCATATCTTTTCCTGTCTTTTGGTCCCTAAGCAAAAGGAAATCCCGTCCCACCTCCCGCAACACTCCTGTGACCACCATCGCATTCCACTGATTATTGTTTTCATAGGTCAGGTGCAGAGTGATCTCTTTCCCGATGTTTCGATTCAAAACATCTTCCGTGTACACTCGTTCTGTCCGCCGTTGAGGGGTCTCATTGGCGGCAGAAGTGTAAAAGGGCGGTTGTTGCCAATAATACATCGAATTCTCTCCCTTCCTTCTTTATAAATCCCCATCTGGGACTGGACATCGGGGTAAAGGTTTTCTTATTCCTTGGTGGAACCCTGTTTCCAGACGCAGGCGTGTCTCGTCATTGAGAAGGGGAAGACTGTGTGACAAAAGGTTCAACACATCCTAATAGACATCGGGGCACTCCTGGGGGGTGGGAATGTAGAAACAGTGGGACTTGTATTGTCCGCTGTTACTCTGGTTATACCAGGTCCCAGGACAGGTGCCTACCGGGCGGAAAAACCAAAGGGCATTGGTTGCCGGGTCCCTTCGTTCACCCTGAATGACCCGCTGGGCTAACCGAATGTCCCGCTCCCGAGCCTTTTGATAAAAATAAGACGATTGCACCGCTTCAAATCCTCCCGGTGACTGAAAGATCATCTGTTGCAGGGTCCGAATGTCTTCAAAGTCGAGACATCCGGCAACCACTCGGTTTACTCCGACGATGCCCACCAGGATCATCCCTGTTTCCCCTTCTCCCTCCGCTTCTGCCCGCATCAAACGTCCCAACAATGCGGTCTGTTTCCTATTCGTCCGGATTCTGGCCATCGCTGTCACCTCATTCTCCTCCACATCTATTCGTATTTTCATAAAAAAAGAACCGGCAACGCCGGTTTCGTGATCCTAAAATCAAATGAGGAGTCCGTTCATTTGAGAGTCCCTGTCTCTGTAATCCCCCCACTCCAAAGGATGGAGGGTTCAGACGACACCCTCCATTTCCGGTTGCTGCTCCTGACAAAGACCTCCGCCTTGGACGGGGCGGGAGACAATCTGGGAAAGCTCCAGCCCCAGCTCCGTCACCACAACCGAGGTATGGGAAGGGTCCCAACGGCGCAGGATGAAAGCCACCCCGCCACGGGCAGAGACAACGTCCACCACCTCCAGCCCTATCCTCTCCAGTTTTTGGCGTAACTTCTCCGGTTCTGGCACCTCCCCTTCACGTAGCTTCATAAAGAGAAATCGGCTTCCCCCTGCTTCCCCTGCAGGCAGAAGCATAGAATCCGACAAAGGCAACTTGGGAGACGGAAGGCGAAACAGATTGCTCAAATCCTCCACCACTGCGCTAGCAGTTGGCCTCTCTCCGGCTCCCCGTCCCACCAAGGTCACATCCCCAACAACATCTCCCTCCAGATGGATCGCGTTATACACACCTTCTACCCCGGCCAAAGGATGGGATATGGGCAACAAAGAGGGGCTCACGCCGAGACTGACCGGTCCTTTCTCCCCGTATTGTTCACCTGTCGCCAACAGCTTTACGACATAACCCAGCCTTTGGGCAAGTTCCAACTCCTCTGGTGTAATGTCCCGAATTCCCTCTCGGAGGATCTGCTGCACCGAAACCTGTGTCTCAAAAGCGAGTCGACAAAGAATCGCCAATTTGTAGACAGCGTCAAATCCATCCACATCCGCTGCGGGATCCGCCTCGGCATATCCCTTCTGTTGCGCTTCTGCCAGCACTTCCTCAAAAGAGGCTCCTTCCCGGGCCATCCGAGTCAAAATATAATTGGTAGTCCCATTGAGAATTCCCGTAATCCGTTGCACACGGTTGGCCTTCAAGAAATATCCCATCGTCCCCAATACAGGGATGCCGCCTCCCACACTGGCTTCATACAAAATTTGAACCTGATGGTGCCGAGCCAAGCGCTCCAGTTGCACCCCATGTTTGGCCATCAATTCTTTGTTGGCGGTCACCACGTGGCACCCCGCCTCCAACGCTCGTTCCACATACATCCGTGCTGGCTCCGTTCCACCGATGGCCTCTACGATCACCTCCACCCCGGATTCCAAGACCCGGTCAAAATCCGTGGTGATCAACGGTTGCACTCCCTCGATTGAACGTTCCTTCTCCTTTTCTTTCACCAGAATGGATCGGACCTCAAATAACGTTTCCGTTCTTTTCAGAATCACATCCTCTTGGCTTCGCAACGTTTTGTAAACACCGCCGCCGACTGTGCCAAACCCCAACAGCCCTACACCGATTCGCTTCATCTCCGATTCCTCCTTTGAAAATGGAAAAACCCCCTCAGGATGGAGAGGGGGTGGACCGCAGCGGATCAATATCGCCGAAATTCATCCCACTCCCTATCTCTCAACGCTTAGGCGTTGCAGGATTTGGCACCTTGCCTGCAAAATTGCGCAAGCGGGTTGCCGGGTTTCATCGGGCCAGTCCCTCCACCACTCTGGATAACGAGTAGAATCCGTTTTCGATTGTAATTAGAGTCTATTATGTAACAGGAGTGATCCGGGTGTCAAACCTTTTTCCATGAGCCTAAAACGGCCCCCTTCAGGGGACCGTCTACATTCACTTTCGACGGGTCAGTTCTTCTTGGGCCATTTGAACCAGTTCTTTCACCATTTGCCCACCCACTGGTCCACCCATCTTACCCGCCTCAGAGGTTTTCATATCCCCGTTGGATCCTCCGGGGCGATATGAAACCCCTGCTTGCCGGGCCATTTCCATTTTTGCATCCACAGGACCCTGGACCTGCTTTCCGGTCTGCTGCTTCAACACCCATGCTTTCAAACGATCCATCTCTTCTCGCGCTTCCGGTACCAACAATTGACGGTTCCGTCGTCTCCGTGAAATGAAGCTCACCTCCTTTCTCCCTTAGCTTCCCCAAAGAAAAAAGCTGTCCCTCAGGACAGCTGCCATCATTTATTTAGTAAAGATGTGTTTTCCGATTTTGTGGATCTGTGGACGGCTCCAAATCCATTTGGAGGTAGCTGTATCCGGGTTGAAATAATACAGGGCATGACTCGAAGGGTCCCAACCTTTGGCGGCATCTTCCACCGCTTTTTTCGCATCGCTATCCGGGTTCATCCAGATTTGGCCATCGTCCACTGCTGTGAACGCTCCCTTCTGCATAATGACACCCTTAGCGGTGTTCGGGAATTTATCGGACTGCATCCGGTTGATGATGACTGAAGCTACTGCTACCTGTCCTTTGTAGGGTTCCCCACGAGCTTCACTGTAAACAGCCCGCGCCATCCACTGTCGGTCTTCCTGGCTCAGGGAGACTTTGTCCTTAGTAGCTGCTTTGTCAGCAACTTGGTTCCCATGTGACGGCGTCATTTTTTTCAACTGTCCCCAGGTTTGTTGACCAGAAATTCCATCAATCCGCAAGTTGTGATCTTTCTGGAATTGAACCACCTGACGTTCGGTTTGCAGTCCGTAGATCCCATCACGATCAATTTTATACCCTAACTGATTCAAACGAGCCTGCAGATCCCAAACGTCTCCATTCTCGCTTCCATAGTATACCGTGGTCGGCGCCGCTGCCTCCGCCTTCTTCCCTCCGGTGAGGACAACGCCTGTAAGGCTGACCGTGGCCACAGTGAGAAAGATCATCAGTTTCTTTTTCACAGTATTCCTCCTTATAGCCTCCGAGGTTAGTTGACGGGTTCAGGATGAGGTCCCGACCGCACAGCGGTTCCACCCCAAAGTAAAGATAAATCCCCCGTACCTGAAGTCAGGATTCGGCTTGATTTACACACATTAGGAATTATAGTGGCTGACTGGTAATCCCTCAACACATAAAGATTGCTATATAAGATAAAAATTGGATATATGGAACAAAAAAAGCGCAACGAATTGATCGTTGCGCCGGAAAAACGGTCAGTTTACTTTTTGGCCTGCTGATAGCGTTGGCCTACCTCGTCCCAATTGACAACGTTCCAAAACGCCTTGATATAATCCGGGCGTTTGTTTTGGTACTTGAGGTAGTAAGCATGCTCCCAAACATCCAGACCCAGGACCGGCTGGATACCTTCCATGAGCGGGCTGTCCTGGTTAGGAGTACTGGTGATAGCTAAAGAGCCATCCTTGTCTACAACCAACCAAGCCCAGCCGCTTCCAAAACGTGCGGTGGCTGCGTTGGCAAACTCCTCCTTGAACTTCTCAAAGCTACCAAAGGCCTCGTCGATGGCTTTTGCCAGTTCACCTGTCGGCTGACCCCCGCCATTAGGGCTCAAAATCTTCCAGAAGAGAGAGTGGTTGGCATGTCCACCCCCGTTGTTGCGAACCGCGGTACGAATGTTTTCCGGTACCTGGTCGATGTTTTTGATCAGGTCTTCCACCGATTGTTCCTGCAGGTTAGCAGCTTGACCTTCCAGTGCCCCATTCAATTTGTCCACATAGGTCTTATGGTGACGTCCATGGTGGATCTCCATAGTTTCTTTGTCAAAGTGAGGCTCCAATGCATCCGAAGCGTACGGCAATGCCGGCAGTTCGTGTTTGGCCATCAATAAACCCTCCCGCTATGTAATTTGTTCGGCAAAGGGACATCATTTGAAACGATGCCTCTCTTAAATCATTTACCCACTTTTATTATGCAGAAAACCCTGGAAAATATCAACCAAATCCGTTCACTCAGTTTGCATCTCTCCCTCCTCTGGTGTATCAGATCCACTGGATCTGAGGCCAGATCGGTCCGAAACGGGTTTCACATGACCTTCCATTAATCTTGCGAGCCCACATCACTCCCTGCCCATCGGAGGATTGGATAGCATAACACGAAGGAACGAAAGCGCGTGTCCAAGAGGTGCAACGAGCAATGAATCCAATCCACACGCCTGAGATAATGAACAGGCGTGTGGATTCGCCACATTTTAGGTAGGAAATCAGGTCGGGATGGTGAGACGGTGAAGAGCCTTTGCACCCATAGGGCACAAGTCTCGCCAGGGTCGCTTTTCGCTCCCGGGTCTCGCTATGCGCTCTTTGCAAGAGATCGGAGCCCTCCCACCATCCCCGTCCCCTCAAGCCATATTTTACGATGGAGAACGAAAGGGTCGTTTCGTTCCCAATCATCCACTTTAGGGTTCATCAACAACCCTGTCATTTTCCTATTTTCCGAGACCCCGAATCAGTGAAAGTACTTCGGTGACATCCTGTAGGATGTAATCCGCCCCCAGCTCTTCAAACTTGGCCCGCGCCTTCTCTCCGGAAGGTCCAGTCAGAGTGGCGGCAAAATGGCAACCCATCTGGCGAGCGGCCAATAGATCCGCCACGGAATCTCCAACGATCAAAACCCGCTCTCCCCCACTGATAGGAAGATCGATGGCCAAGATGTCGGCATCGGAAAAATTCTTCCCTCTATACGCTTTCAGATAGGTGAAAGGATGGGGTTTCCCCAAGGGTCCCAGATCGGGTCCGCTCTTCTCCGCCCGTCGCACATCACTGGCCGTCACAATCCGATCGGGATCAAAAGCAGGCAACCATTCCATCGCTTCCAGGGGCATCTGAGTTTCCAAGGACGGCCGCCCGGTTCCAATCCCGAGGGTGACGGATAGTTTCAATTGATCCAGCATATCACGGATCGCTGACGGTTCCACAATCGGTATCTCCTGTTTCAGAAAGCCCGTCTTTTCAGGATAGAGAGGTGCTTTTTGTTCCTGCTTTTCATACAGGTCCCCTCCCAAGTACCATTCTTGATAAACCTCTAAACCCAAATTCCACAGCGAGCCCCCATGAGAGAAACAAGTAGCCTGAATCCCTGACCACGACTGAGCTAACCCGTTGATTTGCCCCAGCAGATCTCCCTGGTCCGGAGACATCTCCTCCAAATACTCTGTCACTTTTCCATAACGGGGTAGAAACTTGATTCTTTCCCTACGACAACTTTCTCCGATCCATACCAAGGTTTCCCTGTCCAGGTCCTCTGTCAGCAAGCGACTCACAAAATCAGGCTGTTTTGCAAACAGCTGTTTTAACAATTCCTGAAGCTGAAACCCAAATAAGAAGGCCACCATATCCCAGTTGGAATTAACCCCCTGAGCTTTCAGCCCTTCCAATATCTTCTCCCCGTCAAAGACGTCCCGCCGCACTTCTCCGATGGTTTCCTCATCGGGGGCAGGGGTAAAACTTCCCTCAGGCAATCCCAGCATCTGGTCACTGTACAATAGTTCCCATACCGCCAAACAAGTGGTATCAAAACAACGCTTCTCACTCAACAGCACCCCGTCCACATCAAAGAGGATCATTTCATACATATCAGATCATCCGCCTCCTCATTCCTATTCCCGATCTTGGTACTCACTTTACCAGAGAAAAGTGTGAATCCCAACCTGCAAAACGCCATGAAATCATAGGAATGAACCAAAGTATGAAAAAAGCTCCGGCAAATGCCGGAGCCTGAAAACCCCGGTTCCTGAACAGCACGACCGGGGTGGATTGGAAACCTTATTCTTCTCCCAAAGATTGGGCCACCATCTGATCCTCTTTTTTGATCATCAGATGAAGGGTGGCAGTGGAGAGCAGGCAGGTGGAAATCAGTGACAGTGCAATCGTTAACGCGAGTGTCATATCCGTTCTCCTCTCTAGCTCCCCCATTGGAGGACAGGGGAGTCAATGATATCTCAGTGTGATCATAACCCGAATTCTTCAAGATCTCATCAAGGAATTTAGACAAATCGGGCACAAAAGTGAGACGAATTTTCGACTTTTTTCTCAGACGGGGATCACCTACAGATCTTGTCGGTCAGGGCTGTTGATTAACCAGAAAATGGGCGGCGGAAGGGAGTCGTGTGCTGCCAAAGCGACCTTTGCCATCCTACCCAGCGGAGAATCTGGAGGGAGGGCGTTTAGGGGCAACATCTTCCCTGTGTTGCTTCCGTAAGGCTTTGCCCCTGCCCGATCGGAAGATTTGGAGCGGCCAGTTTTCACTTCCTTGCCGGATGGCAACGGTCGCGTGGGTGAACACGATCTCCCCACCCAAAATATGGCTAATCAACACGCCTGCTTGTCGGTATAAAAAACCTTTTGTCCTGTTTTGTCCGGTTGGCAGGGGATTCCCCCAGGAATACATAAATAGATAATTAACCTCAATTCTGACAGAGAAAGGAGCAGAAATATGCCGTTTCCACAACCGGATAAAATTCCGACTCCCCATGGGCATCCCTGGTTTACCTTGGAAGAGGCCGCCGAACATCTGCCTATTTCCGCGTACAAAATTCAGGATTTGGTGTTGGCGGAGAAGATCGAGAGCTTGGAATTGGACGGTATCTTCTGGATCCATGCTGAGGAGCTAGAAAGAATCCGACAGCAGCCGGAGATCCTATCGGATTCCTTTCATCTCCTGGAGGAAGAGAAGGATCGACACCCGGAAACCGTTGTGGAGATGATCCGGGACTTGCAAGTGGAGACAGAGAACGCCCCCCCGTCCGAACATGAAGAATCCCCTTCTTTTAAAATGGATACCAGTGACATCCGAGAGGTGATCCCGGTAAAAAAGGAAACCCATGATCATCCTGACAAGAACCCTTGGCGATCTGCCTTCCAAAAAGTGACCGAACAACTGCGGAAACTAAAACCCCTCTCCCAACAAAAGTGGAAAGAATGGATGCAGCGATTTTTTCAGATGATTGAGGAAAAACGAAGAAAAGAAGTACAGGAAGAAGAAAAAAACCGTCAGGTAAGTGTAAAATTGGGGTTTATGACCGGTAGGAATGAACTGTTCTGCGACTTCTGCGAGATCAACGACCACTTTTACCCTGGAGCTATTTTTGCTGATGTCTATGTGGATGGTGCCTTGAAATGGATGATGTGCCCTAATTGCCTCCATTACTGCCGCCAACAAGCCAATGGATCCATGGAGAAAAACATCCGGGCCCGCTTTAACCAGTTGGCTTTTCGACTGGAACAGGAGGCCCGGCGTGCCCGCAATCTGGCAACATCGGAGGATTTTCAGGTTCCCCAGATGCACGAATGGGAAGCATGGGAGACAGCCTCCTTGGCGATGCAGGAGGTAGCCTCCTCCCAACCCCCACATCCCGACGATTCGCCATCGGGTCATGACAGTTAAAAAAAGCCGCTTCGGCGGCTTTTTCAGTGATCACTTGATCTGATCCAATGCTTCTTTGTATCGGATATCACCTGGATCTAACTCCTGAGCTTTTTGATAGCTTTCGGCGGCTTCTTTTCGTTTATTCAGTGCCTGAAGGACCACACCGTGTTGAAAATGGTAAATCGCTTTTTTCGGGCTGATTCGGACAGATTCTCTGGCACTTTTCAGCGAGGACTGCAAATCCCCTGTGTAATACCAGGCTATGGAGAGATAATAGTGGCTAGCGGCATGCTCCGGTTTCAATTTGATCACTTGATTAAATGCATGCATCGCTTCTTCGACGGTGTTTGCCATAAGGCTCGCCTGTTTCTTTTTCGTCAGCCCCGTCTGTTTCGCAATCCGTTCTCGATCCGCCAGATGAGCTTGACCCAGCTTATACCAAACCATCACATTGTCAGGTTTCAGTTTGGCAGCCTCTTGCCCGTGTTTGACAGCTTCCTCCGTTTTCTTCAACTTCAACAGATAAGAAGCGAGTAGATATTGGTATGAGCCTTCTTTCGGATTCAAACGGACAGCGGTCCGCAGGGAATCGACGGCTGCATCATCCTCCCCTTTTGCACTGTGAATTTGCCCCTGATGATAATGGAAGAGAGGATTCTTTTGATCGGAGGAGAGCGCCTTTTCTACAGCGGACTGTGCCTGCTTCAGATCCCCGGAATCGAGGGCATACACCGCCAAAGCATCATACACCTCGGGATCCGGAACGTTTTTGACCCCTTCAACCAAGACTTCCGTCGCCTTTTTGTAATTCTTCTTCTCTGCGTGGAGATTAGCCAGATGAAGCAGGTATTCTTTCTGTTCCGGATCCGCTTCTACTGCCTGTTGGGCTTGGGTGATCGCTTCGTCCATCTGTTTCTCCTGCAAGAGTCGCATCGACTCTCCATAGTAGCGCGCCGCATCCTCCGCATCGTCGCCCCATACCCCGCTGAATAAAAAGTACACCCCCGCCACCAGCCCGAGTACCACAGCGCCGATCCCTGTGATCAACAAGCCTTTTCCCTTGGAATGAGCCTGTCGCGGCGCGGGGTCTGTATCGGTTTTCTGCCGCCGCTGCGGCTGAATCCCTTGCGTAGCCTCTTGCCCCTCACTCTCTTCCGACTGCACCTGCTCCTCTTCACGGGAACGGGGCTCTGTGCTCTGGAGTAGCGCTCGGGAATAGAGGTCACTAGAAATTGCCGGGGCGGATGCGTCTTTAACAGCGGGAGTTCCATGTGGCATCGAGGCTGGAATCTGTTCCAGTTCCTTATAAATCTCCGCCCAACCAGGTCTCCAGGCGGGATCTGCCCGCAGACTGCTCAAAATCAATCGCTCCCACTCCACCGGCACCTCCTCCCGGTACCGGCGGAGAGGCTCCATCTCCTCCGATTTGGGCACTACACCGGTGAATAAGGTGTAGGCCAGAGCTCCCCACAGATACACCTCCCGGGTTTCCTCCGATTCGCCCGTCCCATCCAGCCACAATGAGTATTCAGGTTCCGGAATCCACCCTGACGGGCCTCCATATAAAAAGCGGACACCCTCGGGAGTGAGCAACATATTTTGCGGATGAACCACCGTAAACTCACCATTTTGCCGCAACCGATGTAACTGATCGGCGATCTCCTTCAACATCTGGGAGACTTCTCCCAAGGGCAGCAGCTCAGATCCTAACATCTGGTACGCCAACAACGTTCCATCTAAGGAATCGAACACTTGATAGAAGATCCCTTTTTCCACAAAGGCATCCTGCAACGGCAAAAAGACATGGGAGTCCCGTTGCAACAATTTAGGAAAAGAAGTGTCCTTCTCCAGTCCCTTTGGCTCCATGGCATGGATAAAGGCCGTCCCCGGCAAATCTCCACTCTTGTAGGAGGAAATCTCCACATAATAGAGAACACCTTGTACAAAGGGAAAAGTTTGTAACACCTGATAGGTATCCCGGATCCACTCACCCTGACGCTTTTTGTCCATCCATTATCCGGCTCCTTCACTCCTATTGCTCCCCATGAATATGTAAGACCGATCATCACTGATTCTAGTACACTATTTTACCATGAACCGGGAAGAATCGTGACTTAAAATCCCTCCCTTATCCAACCTATGTGAATTTTACTGCAAATTTAGACCTTAAGTATGATTTCTCCCTTTTGTAATAAATGACATAATCAGAAGTGAACATTTACCAGAGGAGGAAGATGATTTGGTAGTTCATAAGAAAAGACTGGCTGCGATCACCTCATTCACTGTCGTGGGGTTGATGGCTACCAGCCCAGTCTATGCTAATCCTGCTGAAGGCCTTTCCGAGGAAGCAAAAGAACAGACGTCCCCAGCTTCACCAGAAATCCAACCGGAGTTGGGAAACAACGAAATTTCGCTGGAAAGCCCGATCGCGTTCCCAGTCACGAACCTGGATCAACCCATTTGGGGGCCGGGACCTCAGGATAACCCCGGTGAAAACATCGGTGATGAGCCAGATCCTACAGATCCGGGTGACGACCCCGGTGAGGAACCGGACCCCACAGATCCCGGTGACAATCCTGGCCCTGAGCCAGATCCCGAAGATCCGGGTGATACCCCTGATCCGGGGACCGATCCCGAAGAACCGGGTAATAACAACCCTGGCGAAGACAACCCCGGTGAAAATAACCCTGGTGATGGCAACCCTGGTGAAGACAACCCTGGTGATGACGGTAACGATGGTGGGATCACCCAACCGGAACCTACCGATCCTGGAACCCCGCCTCACAATCCGGAATCAGTAAACACCCTGCCCCATGCCAAGGACCAACAGCAACTGGCTTCCAAAGACGGGGCTGAACCGAGCAAGACGGAAGAAGAAGGCGGCAAGTTGCCCAAGACTTCTGTCTCCCACCCGACCCAGATGGCCGGCGGCCTGATGATGTCCCTCCTGGGCGCAGCCATGCTCTTCATCCGCCGCTTTCGTTCCAACGGAGCTTGATCTCCACGGCTAAACTAAACCACCTCCCTGTTGTCGGGAGGTGGTTTTCTCCATCCAGGATACCTCTCTATGACGTTTGCTGATCCGGTGGTGGAGGCAATTTTTTCAGTGCAGGGTCCTGATACTCATACCAGGTGAGTCGAATCCGAATCCGGCCGGGGGATTCCCCCTTCGTGTCGACATATTCCCAGCCCTGAACGGAGACGACACGTTTCATCTGGTGCAAGTTGCTGAACAAAGTGAGCAGTTGTTCCTCAGTCCCCCGAATGTAAAGATCCGCCCAGCGGGGATGAAGTTGGGAACCCTCAGGCAACTTGGGAAGCGGGACAGGTTCCTTCGGTTTCCCTTCCTCCCCACTCCTCTGATCCTGCTTGTTTTTTCCCTCCGCCTCCTCGGCAAGTTCCGATGCCTTCTCCGCAGTCGTAAATTTCTCCCACTGTGTACCGGAGCTAGCAACTGCCTGTTGCAGGGCAGTCAGAAGATGGGCCGGCTCCGCCGAAACCGGAACTTTTTCCTGTAGAGAGGCCAATTCTTCCGAGGTAGGCGCTGTCGGTGCTTGGAACCCAGGTTGGAGGATTTCCCGGTGCTGATGTCGGTGGGTCTGCGCTTGTGCTTCTTCCAACCGGATCTCCTGGATCCGATGTTGAATCGGATAAAGAGCTGCCAGAGAAGCGGATAAGATCAAAAAGGTAGCCCCCGCCCAGATCAGAAAGAGGGTTTTACCGTTTTTCCAATGGCCGGCAGGACGAATCGGCTTCATTTTTTTATTCCACATCATCCTCCACCTCCGGTTGCGAAAGACGTGCCGGATTTTCCGATTAATTGATATTATTTTGCCGAATATTTATAAAGGTGCTTCCTTTACTATCGAAGGACATCTCGATATTGGCTCAGGCAACCGAAACAAAACAAGAATCTTTGTAAACGAAATGGTATCTAGAATGGAATCCATTGGTGTAGAACCAAAAATAAAACCAGAATCCTTTGTAGCAAGCTCCTACGCAAACCGTTATACGAAATAAATAATAGGGGCTGTCGTTAAATAAACTCACTTAAGACAGCCTCTATCATCTATTCGTCAAACAGCCTAAAAACACTGGAAATACCTAATTATATTGATTAAATCTAAGTCTCTAGGATATACTTTTAACAACTTGTATTTTTAGAAAACTGATGAATACTAGAAATATCTATCTAACAATGAAAGAAGGCAAGGAAACTTGTATCATATAGTAGAAGAAAGAATCAAAGAATCGATCGAAAATGGTGAATTGGATAACCTTCCAGGAAAAGGTGAACCTCTTAATCTAAGAGAAGAGTATCAAGGATTATCTCCAGAAATTAGAAGGACCTTTAAAATACTCAAAACTGCAGGATATATCCCTGAGGAGAAAGAAAAAGAAAATTTAACCTTTAAAGACTTACATCAATTTGCTACCGGGATGGAAAGCGAGCAAATACAATTTGAACGTAAAAGGCAATTTGAATCCTTTGTAAAAGAAAGAAAACTCAAGAAAAATCCTTCATTTCGTCATTACGCGAAAAAAATATATAACAAATTACTTTCTTAAGTATTGGGAACAATTGGATACCTCATATATAATAAAAGTATTCGTAATTGAAAGGAGTTTTTATTTGGCTAAGTTTTTTACAACCAAACGGATTATTATTGCAGTTTCACTTATATTAATTGCAATTATTCTATATTTCTATTCTTCCGCTTTCATGCCTTTAATATTAGCCACGGTTACAGCTTTCGTCTTAGAACCTTTAGTTCGGTTCCTGCAGAAACATTTAAAGCTGAAAACTAGGGCACCTGCAGTATTAATTTCATTTCTTTTGTTTGTTTTAAGTATCGCCTTTATATTTTATGTTGCTATCACTAGAGTCGTAAATGAAACAATACGATTTGCTGAAAGATTACCTTATTACATTATTGATATCAATGTCTTTATTGAAAAACTACTAGAGGATATTAATAAAACTGCGGCGGGACTTCCACCTATTTTTATAAATGAAATGGAAGGACAGATTTCTAACCTTCTAGAATGGTTGACCAATATGGCGCAGGGAATGATACCGATACTAGCGGGTTGGATACAGGGAATTCCTAATTTAGTAGTTGTTATTATTATCTATTTAATAGCTTTATTTTTAATAAGTATGGACCTTCCGAAATATAGGAAAATATTTTACTCCAAGTTCCGTGAAGAAAATGCTGAAAAAATCCAATATATTTTACAACGTTCCACTCGATTTTTTACTGGTTTTATGAAAGCACAGTTTTTCGTTAGTATTATTATTTTTATTGTAACGTATATCGGTCTGATCTTTATCTCTCCACATAATGCACTTGTCATGTCTTTAGTAATTTGGATAATCGATTTAATCCCAATCATCGGTTCCATTGTTATCCTTGCACCTTGGGCGTTATTTGATTTAATAGCAGGAGATACGAGTACGGGAATTCAATTGCTTGTTTTAGCTGCAATATTATTAATCATACGTAGAACAGTTGAACCTAAAGTCATGGGAGACCAAATTGGTTTACCTCCTCTTCCAACTTTAATTGGTTTATGGTTAGGTTTATACTTCTTCGGTGTCATTGGATTAATTATCGGTCCATTATCCATCATCGCCATACTGTCAGCAAAAGAAGCTGGACTTATTAAATTGGATTTTAAAATATAACATCCAAAAATGAAACCATGATGAATGGTTTCATTTTTTTGTCTAAGAAGGGGTATCTACTAAAATTTATTTAAATATAGAAAAGAATGGCACTATTTGTTATGATATAAAAAACCATCTATTTACGAACCTTTTCATACCTAAATTGTGAAATATTTCACTATACCACATTAAAAGCATTATCTATTATTCTATTAACAAAATTTTTTTATAGAAAGTAGGTTTTATCTTGAAAGGAGAATTAAAATGGGGGCTTATGATTTTATTTTTTGTTCTTATAGCGTATATCCTCCCCTATACGCTTTTAACAAATGTTACAAAATGGTATGGGAGTTTCTTTGTTTGGATCATCCTAGCCGTCATCGTTATTGGGATTAATTATTTTATAACAAAGGATTGGGGTAAAGAAAAATGAGTACAACTTTAGTATGGAGCGCCATTGTTATATATGTCGCAGTTGCCATTCTCATTGCATTTTTATCAAGGTCTGGAAAACAAAATAACATGAATAGTTACTTTCTTGGAGACCGAAAGATGAATGGGTTTGTATCTGCGCTTAGTTATAGTGCCACAACTTATAGTGCGTTCATGTTAGTAGGACTCGCCGGTCTTACTTATAATGGTGGAGTTGGAGCATTAGGTTTTGAACTGATTTATTTAATGGGGGTTTCCCTTGTTGCCTTTTTTGGACCAAGGTTTTGGAAGGTAGGAAAGAAATTTGGGTATGTAACTCCATCCGAAATGCTAGGTGATCGCTATGATAGTAAAACAGTAGCGATTCTCGTTGCTGTCTCGAACTGTATTTTTTTAATTCCTTATAGTGCGGTTCAATTATCAGGTGTTGGTTACTTATTACAAGGTGTGACAAATAATGCTATTTCCTTTTCTACTGGTGTTATTCTTGCTACAGCATTAGCTATCTTCTTCACTTATATCGCAGGAATTAGATCAGTGGCATGGACAGACTCCCTACAGGCACTTTTTATGATTATTACTTCTACTATTGTAGTGCTAGTATTAATTAAAGGGCTCGGTGGTTTTAGCGGTTTCTTTGGCACACTTGAAACAAAATATCCTGAATATTTAACCGTGCCCGGAAATGGCTTTTTTAGCTTTCTAAACTTTTTAGGTTTAAGTCTACCTTGGTTTTTCTTTAGCTTATCCAATCCACAGGTTAGTCAAAGATTGTACATGCCTTCATCACTAAAAAGTATGAGGCATATGCTTATGGGATTTTTGATATTTGGATTGATTTATACGATTGTGGCAATTATTTGGGGGTATTCCGCTTTAATCATGTTTCCAAATTTAGAAAATGCGGACATGGCAACACCATTAGTTCTTCAATCAGATCTAATACCGCCAATTTTGGGGGCTATCGTTATGGTAGGAATTATGGCAGCTGCCATTTCGACTATTGATTCCATTTTACTTACCCTTTCATCTTTGTTTGCTAGGGATGTATATGGGAACGTGAAGAAGAATACAAGTGATTCCGCACAACTTAAAGTTGGTAAATTTATCATTCCTGTAATAGCAGCTTTAGCATTTATCTTTTCGCTAATGGAAGTTAACCTGATTGCAGTTTTATCTGTTTCTTCCTCCGCTGGTTTGTTAGTAGTTGTACCAGCCATAATCGGGGCGTTCTTTTGGAAGCGTGGAACGGCAGCTGGGGTTATTTCTAGTGTAGTAGTTAGTGGATTCATTGTTATTATCCTGGAATTGATGCAAATAAAGCCTTTAGGTTTAGCTTCCGGACTTTGGGGTATTCTTATTTCAACCATCCTTTTCATCAGTGTAAGTTTGCTGACAAAAGCACCGGAAGAGAAGGCGAAGGGGTTCTTATCTGTATAATATAAAGTTTAGAAGAGATTAGGGACATAGGAAAGTCTAAAAACTATCCTATGTCCTATTGAAGTTAGTGTGATCATTTTAATCCACTAAAATGTAAGTTGCTTTCACCGGACCATGAACTCCAACAATTAAATTCATTTCAATATCCGCACTATTACTTGGCCCAGATATAAAACTTACATAAGATGCAACAGTCTCCCCTTTAAGCGTTGCCTCATGAATTTGATTAGCTGCTTGTGTCATGCGAGGAACAAGCGTACTTTTTGGAATAATGGCTATATACGTTTTGGGTAATAAACTAATGGAGCGGCCATTATTTTTATTATTAAATAATGTCACAGTAGCGGATTCAGCTAATGTAATATCACTAAATGTAATTCCTACATCTGCCTGTTCCGCAATTACCTGATTTCCCTTTCCTAATTCGGGATCCCAAATATGAACATTTACATTTTCATCTAAATTTTTATAAAAACGGTTTAGTCCATATTTCTCATTACGAGGATCATTGGATACTATAATCGACTTTCCATCATATTTCCTAATCGTTTCTTCAAGAACTATTGGTAATTCCATCTGATCTGTTTGTATAAAATCAGTATGGATAGCTTCACACTGTTTTTCTAAAACTTCAACCAATTCATCCTGCGATGCCCCTTTAAATACTTCATATTGAGGATAAACGCTCCAATCAGGCCGTGCTACCCCTTGGGTTCGACGTGGCCTGTTAAGTCTATCGGCTAGATTATTTAAAAATGACTCCTTATTTTGAACGTTCATGTTGTTCACTCTCTCTTTCTTTAAACCAAGCACGAAATGACTTTTTGCTAGGGGCAGGAAAATCACGTACATCTGTCCATCTTTTTAGAGGCCCTGGTCCATTTTCAATCATGTCCTCGTCTTTGATCCATGGGATTAAAGCAGGCCTTGCTAATTTAGTACTTATTTTATAAGCGGCAGGACTTGATGACCATTTAGCAAACCCATTCATCAAAATCTTTTCAGTCATTGGTGCCTTATTCTCCCTTTCCACGATAATTTGTCGGTGGCGGATAAGCATTTCATGTAATGGAATTTTAACTGGACATGCTTCTGTACAAGCACCACATAAAGAAGATGCATAAGGAAGTTCTTTATGATCATCATATCCATCCAATAACGGCGTAATAACCGCACCAATTGGTCCTGGATAAATGGAATTGTATGCATGACCTCCAACATGTCGGTAAACTGGACAAACATTGATACAGGACGCACAGCGTATACAATGAAGAGCAGCTTGAAATTCCGTTCCTAAAATTTTCGAACGACCATTATCAACAATAACTAGATGATAATCATCAGGGCCATCTACTTCATCCTCTAAGCGCGCCCCACCATAGGTTGTGATATAACTAGTTAACTTTTGTCCAACAGCCGATCTCGTTAATAAACTAACAAGTACTTCCATTTCCTCCCATGTAGGGACAATGCGTTCCATCCCCATCACCGTGATAACAGTATCTGGAAGGGTAGTTACCATTTCTGCATTTCCTTCATTCGTTACTAACGTAATTGCTCCTGATTCTGCTATAGCGAAGTTGCATCCCGTAATACCAACATCAGCAGATAAGAAATCTTTACGTAATTCCTTTCTAGCAAAAGCAGCAAGCTCTTCTGGGTCATCGGATTTATCATACCCTCTTTTTTTGGCAAAAATATCGCGGATTTGCTCCTTGTTCTTATGTAAAGCAGGGGTAACAATATGAGAAGGTGCTTCCTCATCCAACTGCAAAATCCATTCTCCAAGATCTGACTCGACTACCTCCACCCCTAAATCCTTTATCGCTTTATTTAAACCAATTTCTTCCGTTACCATAGACTTCGCTTTCACTACTTTTCTGGCGTTTTTCTTTTTAACGACATTCTGAATATAATGGTTCGCTTCTTCAGCAGTCTCCGCGAAATAGACATTTCCACCTTTATTAGAAACTGCATCGCTCAATTGCTGTAAATAGAAATCAATATTTTCTATTGTATGTGTACGAATTTCTTCTCCTAACCTGCGCCAATCTTCCCAGTTTCCAAGTTCTTCTGCTTGAGAAAGTCTTCCAGCTCTAAATCTCCCTTGTGCGGAAGAAACGGCTTCACGCATGAAATCATTCTCAATCCCTTTTGTTATACGTTCATTATACGGAGCTTCCCCAATTTTAACGCTCATGTAAACTCCTCCATCCATTAGTGAGTATTTAATATTTCTGTAATATGGATAACTTCTACTTGTTTCCCTTCTCTACGCATTCTTCCACCTATATTCATAAGACATCCCATATCACCACCAACCAAGTAATCCGCTCCTGTCTCGGATACATGCCTTGATTTTTCTTTTACCATTTCCCGAGATATGTCAGGGTTTTTCACCGAGAATGTTCCACCAAAGCCACAGCAATCTTCTGCAACGGGAAGTTCAATTAATTCAACTCCCTTAACATTTTGCAAAAGTTTCCTTGGCTGATCCTTAACACCAAGAATTCTTGTCATATGGCATGATGGATGATAGGTCACTCTTCCTTTAAATGTGGAACCAACATCTGTTATTCCAAGAACATCAACAAGAAATTGCGTTAATTCATAGGATTTATTGGCAAGATCCCTTGCATCCTCCTCCCACTCTTTATCTCCCGCAAATATCTTGGGGTATTCTTTTAACATTCCAATACATGATCCAGAAGGACCTACGACATATTCCGAATCTCTGAAACTCCTCATCATCTGTTTCATAGATTGTTTTGCTTCTTTTAAATAACCACTATTAAAAGCTGGTTGACCACAACAAGTCTGGGATGCAGGAAAATCCACCGCACAGCCAGCTCTTTCTAAAATCTCAACCGTATTTTTTCCAACGTCTGTAAAAAACATATCACTTAAACATGTAATAAATAAGGATACTTTCAAACCTCTCACCTCTTCATTATGTAGACTACCAAGATAGCTTCTTACCATTTATCAATATGTTTAAATAGATCTTTATTTACCTCTTCTAAATGATCATGCATACATTGCCCCGCAAGTTCTGAATCCCTATCTTTTAAAGCATTAAAAATCCTTTCATGTTCCAAATATAACTTTTCAGATCGCCCCTGCGAATATAACAAGACTTTCCTTGTTTCACGAATGGATTCGGTAAGTAGATCGGACACACTACTCATTAGGTTGATAAGTAACTGATTATGTGTTGCACTTGCAATCGCCATATGAAAATCGGTATCCGCACTTGCTGCTAGTTCATCATTATCTTTTGCATTTTTCATAACAATTAGTGCCTTTTCTATTGGCATTAAATCTTCCTCTTTATAAACTTTTGCAGCAAGGCTGGCTGTTCCTACCTCTAATATTTTCCGTAGTTCATACAACTCTTTAACATCGTTTTTCTTCATTAAAAAAGCTGTAGTAACAGGCAAAGTGAATCTAGACGGGTCAAAATCCTTTACATAAGTCCCTTCCCCTTGTCTCATCTCAAGTAACCCCATTGAACGAAGTCCGCTAAGTGCTTCCCGAATAGCAGATCTACCAACATCAAAATGATTTGCCAGTTTTTCAACAGAATCTAACTTATCCCCCGGTTTTAGTTGTTTATTTTTAATCATCTCGATTAAAGAATCTGCCACTTCTTCGTAGATTTTTCGCTTTCTTATTTTTTTATATTCCAATTCATGTTCAACCCCTGTTCATAGTTGTTGGATTTCTTAAATCTATTAAATCCCTTCTAGTTGTGATGATAATCTATTGTTATATTTTTTGATACAATGGTTCACTCCTAAAGAAAGTAATCTGGCAAAATTTTAATGTTTAATCAGCGAGGCATAATACCTTGCCGATTTTGTTTTTAAATGAAGTAGAAACAGAATCCTTCCAACAAAACTTAACCGCTAACTTCTTCAAGATTTGAATCACTTTGCTCCTTCACTTGACCATTACCTTTGATCGAAATAATCGCAATGAAACTGACTAATGCAGCTAAAATCATATAAAGCGCAACCGGTACGTAAGAATTGTTAAAAGTGGCTAATAATGTTGTTGCCACAAGCGGAGCCGTTCCTCCTGCAAATGCCGCACCAAGCTGATATCCTAACGAAATCCCGGTATTACGTATTTTCGCCGGGAAAAATTCCGACATCATCGTTCCCTGGACAGCATTGAGGGAACCCCAGATGAATCCCAAACCAATAACCGTTGCTAAAATAAGTAAAAATACCGAACCTTGTTGCAGCATCCAGAAATATGGAAAAGCATATAATACAGTCGCCACAATACCAAATAGGTAAATTCTCTTTCTACCAATTCGATCTGATAGATGTCCAATAATCGGAATAAGAATCGTAGCAACTAAGGAGCCAATTACAACCGCATTCAAAGCCTCGGACTCATTGAATGACAAATTGGATGTTGCATAAGAAACGATAAATGTTCCATATATGTAGAATGGTGCCGTTTCAACTACTTTTGCCCCCATCGCGATTAACACTGCTTTCCAATGGTAACGTAATGTATCTGCAATCGGAAGCCTTGATATTTCACCCGCCTCTTGGGCTTTTTTAAATGCGGGAGTTTCATCAATACCTTTCCTAATCCATAAACCGAATAAAACAAGTAAGACACTTAATAAAAACGGTACACGCCATCCCCAAGACATGAACTGCTCATCTGGTAGAAGTGTCATCACCGACATAACCAAGGAACCTAAAATCAATCCCAGGGAAATCCCTATTTGCGGCACACTTCCAAATAACCCCTTTCTATTTTTCGGTGCATATTCTACCGCTAACAGTACAGAACCGCCCCATTCGCCACCAAGTGCCAACCCTTGCACGAAACGTAAACAAGTTAGAAAAATTGGCGCCCAAATACCAATCACTTGATAAGTAGGCAGCAACCCCATACCAAAGGTAGATAAGCCCATTAAACTGAGCGTTAGTACTAACGTCTTTTTCCTACCTAAACGGTCCCCAATATGACTAAAAAGGACTCCACCGATAGGTCGTAAGAAAAAAGCAACTGAAAAGGAAGTATACGCAATAATTAACCCCAATACTGGATCCTCACTTACGAAGAATAACTGGTTAAAAACTAAGGCAGCAACCGTACCGTATAAAAAGTAATCAAACCACTCGATCGCACTACCTATTAAACTAGCACAAAGTACCCTTACATTCCCCTTTAACATTGTGTTTCTCCCCCCAATTAATTAATTCACCCCAATTTAAATCGCTTACAATACTTGGACAGTTCATATGTTTGCCAACTCATCAGATGACCCGATAACCTTATGTTCGTATTCTATCATGAGTTTTAGGGCTTGTAAATATCATTTTCAAAGGAAATGAATTATTCAGTATATTCCATTTTACTTGGTTTTAATAACTTAAAAGTTGTTGTAACAGTACTTTTATCTTACTCATAAGTGCAACAATACAATTGGGGTTACATATAACTTTTATGAATCATAAATCAAATTCAACTTAAAAAAAGACAGGAATCTTCCCCCAAGGAAATAATCCTGTCTTTCATTCTAAATTGTGTCACTTTTTTCTTCTTAAAAATCATACTCCTCTTCCTTAGCCTTACGAATATTCGTATAGGTTTCAGTTAACACTACTGTATCTTCGACTAAGCGTTGGATCCGGAAGATAATATCATCGTTGATTATTTCTTTCCTATAAAAGTCCTTTTCTTCAATAAATACATACGATTGAACAACTTGTGCTTTCATATAAGATAAAATTGGTTTTAATTGTTGTTCTACGATTA
This sequence comes from Kroppenstedtia sanguinis, assembly GCF_050433445.1. Lineage (NCBI taxonomy): Bacteria > Bacillati > Bacillota > Bacilli > Caryophanales > Thermoactinomycetaceae > Kroppenstedtia > Kroppenstedtia sanguinis. Next base: position 26,184 of record NZ_JBNPXF010000023.1, read on the forward strand.
AATAATGTTTGGATGATCCAGCGGTAACAAGGATACCTACGATTTTGTCCCAAAATGATTTTTCAGGAAGCAAATCAAATATATTTTTCAATGTAGCTGGAATCGATGCTTGAAATATAGGTGTTCCAATTATGATGGCATCTGCCTCCATAATTTGTTTTGTAACGTATCCAGTATCACCTTCATATTCCAAATAATTTCGCCCATCACTAAATTGAATATCGTAATCTGCTAGGTCAATTAGATTAAATTCTACTTCTGGATATTTTTCTAAGATTTCTTTGGATAGGTAATTCATTGCTGTTCTAGTTTTAGAACCCACAATGGAACCAGATAAACCTACTATTTTCACACTTATTACCTCCTATTGTTTTGCTGTATATTTTTTAATAGCCGGTACAATTTCGGTACCAATAATTTCAATATTTTTCATTATCCTGTCAAACGGAACGCCGCCAAATTCCAATTGTGCCATGTATCGTTGATGACCAAATTGTTCATGTTGATACAATATCTTTTCAATAATTTCTTGAGGGCTTCCCACAAGCATGACACTCCGTTTGTCCGCTCCTTGTGCAAATAGTTGCTTAGCAAACCCTCGTTGCACTTTCAGTAAAAAATGGAAGTGTAGGATTTGCGCCCCTCGATCCATTTTCTGTGGTGGAGTGCCCCCGGCACAATTCTTGCCCAAACAGTCCAGAGAGACTTCTTCCACATGAGTATCTTTTTTCAAGGATTCCAGAAAGGCAGACGCCTCGGACAGGGAGGGAAACACCGCCCATCCGTCCATTCGCCGTCCGTCGGCTTCCGCATGGAAAAGCTCCACACCGGCAGGGAGGTGATCATTGACCCATTGCAAACCCTCCGCCCACAAAATTCGGTTTTTCTCCAATGCCTCTACCGCATCTCGGTAGCCGACTTCCGGACCAAAACGCTTCATAAATCTCTGGTGGGAATCCACCATCTCCCGCTCTTCCTGAAACGCCTGCATCTGGGCCCGATGGTTTTCTTCCATTTCAATGACTTTCAGGTACTGCTGATTTAAGTACCACCCCATAAAGAAAGCAAAGTTCAGCAACCAGAGCAGGATCAGGATCCATCCCAGCCGGAAATAACGTCTTCCCGCCGGAACCGGCGGCATCAAATTCATTCGCCGTACACGCCGCTCAGTGCCGCTCCCAAGGGGACGGACAAGGCGGTCTCCAGCCAGGGAGAAGATTGAAGGCTCATCTCCTCCTCCATGATCTCCCATGGGCCGATCCCCAGGCGAATCGGGGGAGTCTCCCTGGTCTTCATCCAGTCGAGCAGTTGATTCAGGTCGATCCCCGTCCCTGTCAGAGTCCACACTCGACCCGGTTTCCACAGTTCGCGTCTCATCCAATCCGGACCCTCCTTTCTCAGTGCGTCTAGGAGCGCATAGCCATAAGCAGCCACAGGATCCGGCTCTGATAATACCGGGGTCAGGGGGTCCACTCCAGGACGAACCCCTTCCCTCACAAAGGAGTCCATCCCCAAAGATAGGTAGATTCCTCCCTGCAACACTCCATGGTGGAATAGATTGACCTCCACTCCTTCCTCGGAGACATGGAGGCTAACCAAGCGGGGCAAGGATTCCTCAGCGGAAAAATGGAGCCACCGTTGCAAACTGTGAGCCGCCAAATCGATGGTGACCGGCTCCAAACCACAACAACCGATCAGATTCACCAGCTGCTCCACATAAGAACGAGAGGTGACCGCCACCACCACAGCCTGGCGATCCCCTTCCTGCCAGATCGGACCGATCGGCTGATAATCGAAATGAGGATCGTCATAAGGGAGATCCCACTCCGGAAGCACTTTTTTTTCAATCCACCGTCGCATCCGGGAGGAACGCATCTCAGGAATATTCCATACCCCGGTAGTCACATGTCGGTTACTGAGCGTGAGATGAACCCGATGAGTCCGGAAATGTCGATTCAATAGGGCATCCCGCAGGGATTGTATCAGTTCATCCCGATCCACCGCAGTCCGCTCTTCCTGCCAGACCGGTAACAGGGGATGAACCACATATTGGGTCAGGCGTATCCGACGCAGGCTTTTTTTCATCTCCACTAATTTAAATAGAGAATCATCCATTTCAATTCCCAGAGAGAAACGTGGCAACAGAGGCATGTTCACTAACTCCTCTACCATCTTCGAAGTCAACTATCTTTTATTTCTTTGATACCCGAGAGAGAAATCCTTTTCTGCTCTTTGTGTTTTTCATATAAAAAAGAAAATTAGTTCTTCCAGTCTAAGTCTTTCCGTCGATCCTACTCTGCCTTTTCCCACAAACTACCTTAAAAAGGGAATCCCGCATCCATCCAGGGTTTCCCTTGATGAATCAGTAAACAGAAGTACTGAAGAGGAAGAAGGCGCGCGAAGAAAAACGGCAGGGATTTTTCCGGGAAAACAACCTTTTTCCGCTCTTAACCCATCTACCCCGACACTTCTTTCCTATATATGATGAAGATAGGATAAACAACCATATTTGGTGACGGAGGATAAAACCCATCCGCCACCTGCATAGAGAGAGGGGAAACAAAATAAATAAGTTAGCGTCCTGGGGAACGTGGGGAATCTCTATATTACTTACCACTACCCTATTTTTAGGTGGAACGGTTCCCACTGTACAAGCAAGCACCTCCACCCGGCCTTGGATCGAGGTGGATAAAGCAACCAACCGACTCACTCTTCATCAAGGAAGAAAAGCCGCCAAAACCTATACTGTGGCGACTGGCCGGTCTCAGAACTTAACGCCTGAGGGTACTTTTAAAGTTGTGACGAAATTCATCAAACCCGGCTGGAAAGGGATTGCCGGAGGATTGCCGAAAAACCCCTTGGGCGAACGATGGATCGGGATTCAAGTCAATGGAGACCAAGGCCGCACTTACGGAATTCACGGGACCAACCACCCGAATTCCATCGGCACCCACGCCTCCAGCGGTTGTGTTCGAATGAAAAACCGAGATGTGATCGACCTGTACAAGCGGGTACCCGCGGGAACCAAGGTCAAGATTCATAACGGAAAGCCAAATCCCAAGGTAACCACAACCTCAGGAAAGGTAACAGTGACTGCCCAACTCGCCAACATCCGCAAAGCCCCCTCTATGAGCGGACAGGTTTTGCAACGGGTAGTCGGTGGCAAGCAACTCAAAGCTATCGGCAAAAAGGGAAACTGGGTGAAAATTCGCCTAAAGAACGGCCAAATCGCCTTTATCCATCAAAACATCGTCCGCTGAAAGGACAACCAGTAAAGGCGCCCCGAAATGGGGTGCCTTTACTGGTTTTGTACAGGACATTTACATGGAGATTTCCCGTGCTTGATCCTTCACTTCCTGAGGCACTTCAATCGTTCCGTTAAATTTGCCAGTCATGGTGGTGGTGGTGGACTGTTCCATTTTGATGACACCGGACACTCCACTTTCTTGAATCGGAAGCTCCAGTTCCATGGACTGATCCACTTTCTTTTGCTCATAGGTTTTCCGATCAATATGATAGACCTGCTCCAGTGCGTTCAGTTTGATGTCCGTTTCTTTGACGCTCACACCTACTTGTTTCATCGCCGGAACCAAGGCACCGGAGAGTTGCTGCATCATCATATCTTTGATCTCTTTTTGTTCATCCGTCACTTTCAGTGTGATGATATACTCCTCATCCGTTTCTTCCATCTCAAAGGGGCTGTCTTGATCTCCCTTGAACTTGGAGAAGATGTCCTCCAGCATTTCCAAAGCCTTGGAAGGGTCCTCCGCCTGACCGCCGGTGGCTTTCCCCAAATCGGCACCTTTTCCTTTCACCCAGGTTCCGTCCAACTGCTGATAGATTTCATCCCCCACCTGGTAGGCTTCCATCTTGCTTGATTCCCCGCCCCCTTCTACTGTACCCGAAAATTGCATGGCTGCCGGGTTGTTGGTCATTTTGGCATCGATGTTGACTTTTTGATCGATTCCTTGAGTCTGACCCTCTGCTTCCAACTGGATTTTCTGGTCACCCTCCATCTTGTAGGTGAGTCCTTTTGCTTCCTTTGTCACTTTTTGAGTTTTTGCAATCACTTGCCGGGTGGTCAACTTCTTCGCCGGCTCCTTCTCTTCCTTCTCCTCCCCCTTTTCCGCAGCAGGGCTTTGAGACAGGCAACCTGTGAACAGAAGGACTATTGGCAACGAAATCGCTAACAAACGGGATAAACGCAACATAGATGAATCCTCTCCCTACTCTGAAAATGGTAATCACCGAGTATGCTGATTCGCCTGATTTGAGGTAGGAAGTCCAATGCACCCCAGAGCTACTTCTACTCCCTCATCTCCCTGTGGCATAAGGAGAGAACGAACGCTTTTAAGCAGGATCCGTATCTTGTGGTAGGACGACTTTTTCACAATGCTTCCAGGCGACCTCTCTAAGACTTCTCCGCTACTTATTTAGGGCCTCAGCCCCTTTGGATTGTAGTGCCTGTGGTGCATCCTTGTTTTTCTGATTGTAGTGCCTATGGTGCATCCTTATTTTTCAAATTGTTGTGCCTATGGTGCATCCTTATTTTTCAGATTGTAGTGCCTATGGTGCATCCTCGATTTTAAAATGATTGTGATGGAACGCCTACCTTCCGACTCCTGTTTTCTGATGAATCAACAACCTCAGATGATTATACGAACGGATCCATTGTCACACAAATAACTCCATATTTCTAGTATAAATACCATTTTTATATCACGTAATCGACAACATTCGATCCAAGGCCTGTTTAGCCCAGTAGGAGGTCTCTGGATCCACACTCACCTGATTGACCGGATGGCCTTCCAGCAAGCTCTCTAAAGCCCACAGCAGATGCGGAAGATCAATCCGATTCATAGTCAGACAAGGACACATCGTTCGACTGAGAAGCTGGATCTGCTGTTCGGGATGATTTTGGGCGAGTCGTTGCACTAGATTCACCTCGGTACCTACAGCCCATTTGCTTCCGGGAGCAGCCTGTTGAATCCGGTGAATAATGTAGCTGGTAGATCCCTTTTCATCAGCGGCCTGAACCACATCAAAGGTACACTCGGGATGGACAATCACTCGGGTTTCCTGATCCTGCTCCCGCATTTGGCGAATCTGATCCACAGTAAATTTGGTATGAACCGAGCAAAATCCCTTCCACAACAGAACACGAAGCTCCTCCATCGGTCCCTTCACTTCCTCCCACTGTCCATAGATCGGATCCCAGACGGCCATCTGTTGCAAGGGGATTCCCATGGCATGGGAAGTGTTCCGTCCCAGGTGCTGATCCGGAAGGAACAGGATTCTCTTCTTTTGAGAAAAGGCCCATTTCAACACCCCTGCTGCGTTGGAAGAAGTACAGGTCACCCCACCATGACGACCGACAAAAGCCTTGATGTCAGCGGAGGAATTAACATAGGTCACAGGCAGGATCGTATCCCCCAGTTCTTGCTGCATCACTTCCCAAGCCTCTTCAAGCTCATCGATGGTAGCCATATCCGCCATAGAACAACCGGCTCTTCGGTCAGGGAGGATCACGATCTGCTCCTCCTTGGTCAGGATATCTGCCGTTTCAGCCATGAAATGAACGCCACAAAACACGATATAGCTGGCTCGGCTCTGCCTTTCAGCAATTCGGGCCAACTCCAGGGAGTCCCCAGTGAAATCGGCGAAGCGAAACACCTCGTCCCGCTGATAATGATGCCCCATCATCACCAAATCTCGGCCCAGTGTATCCTTGGCCTGCTGAATCCGCTCATCCATTTCCCTATTGGACAAGTGGCGGTAACTTTCTGGAAGAACAGATAAGTTCGCCCTTAACCGTTCCATATCGATCATCTCTCCTTCTCTTGAATCTCCAGACTGATATCCAAGGCTTGAACCGAATGAGTCAACCATCCCAAAGAGATGAAATCCACACCGGTCTTGGCCACTTCACGAGCAGTTTCAGGGGTGATGTTACCCGATGCTTCCGTCCAGACCCGACGACCACCCACGATGGATACAGCCTCCCGCAGGCACTCCGGGGCCATATTGTCCAACAGGATCCCATCCACATCGAGATCGGCTGCTTCCGCTACCTGTTCTAGAGTGTCTGCCTCCACCTCCACTTGAACCATGTGGCCCACCCGAGAGCGGACCTGCTCCACTGCTTTCCGCATACTGCCAACCACGGCGATATGGTTATCTTTGATCATCACTCCGTGACTGAGCCCTAATCGATGATTGATCCCACCCCCAGACCGGACCGCATACTTCTCCAGCATCCTCAGCCCCGGTGTGGTTTTTCGGGTATCCAATACCTGACAGTCCAATCCTTCCAGCACATCCACCACCTGACGAGTGACCGTGGCGATCCCGGACAGACGTTGCAAAAAATTGAGTGCCACCCGTTCCCCGGTGAGCAGAGCCTGGGTGGTTCCTACTATCCGGGCCAAGACGGCACCGGGAGAAACTCGCTCCCCCTCTGCCACCTCGCAGATCAACCGCATGTTTGGGTCCAATTGGCGAAAAACTTCTTCCACTACCGGCAATCCCGCCACCACCCCGTTTCCCTTTGCCAGGAAGATTCCTGTGGTTCTCTGCCCCACCGTCACCAGGGATTCCGTGGTCCAATCCCCTGCTCCGATATCTTCATTCAATGCTTCACTTACCAGCGGTCTCAGTTGTAACCGGTTCAACTGTCATCCCCTCCACAGATGATTTCATCTCGCTCCCTATATAGCGGGTGACAGAAAACTTCGATGCGAAGGTTCACCTCTGCCCACCTTTGCTCACACCCCACAATAAAAAGATTGTGAAATAATGATCATGTCGGTGCTCACATCTCTCCACACTGACCCTCTGGCGCACCTTCTCACCATGAGTCCCACCCACTGAACACTGCAAAATCGATACCATCTTGTGATTATATTCACAAATATTTCAACAAAAAGTCATCTCTATTCTCTCAGGAAGAGGGGATTTGTCAAGCTTTTTTGATCATTATTTCACAATAATGAATCCCCGCCCTCTCGGTTCTCGTTATCTATAACCGAAACCCACGCCAAATTCTCACGAACCATACCATCGGCCCATCACAGGAGGCTGACAAAAATGAAATCATTATATCTTGACCATGGGGCCACCACCCCCTTGCGAAAAGAAGTGCAAGAATCCATGGTCCGTGCCATGATGGAGACATTCGCCAATCCCGGAAGTCTTCACGATCCGGGACAACAAGCATTTGAATTAACTGAGGAAGCCCGGCTTCAGGTGGCTCAATCCATCGGCAGCTCCCCGCGGGAAATCCTGTTTACAGGTGGAGGAAGTGAAGCCAACAATATGGCCATCCTGGGAGCAGCCCGTAAACATCGACAACGGGGGAATCATATCATCACTACCCAAGTCGAACATCCCTCTGTGTTGGAAACCTGCCGCCAACTGGAACGTGAAGGATTCTCCGTCACATTTTTGCCCGTAGACGAGTGGGGAGGTATTCGGATCAGGGATCTGGAAAGAGCCATCACTCCCACAACCATTCTTATCTCAGTCATGGCCGCCAACAATGAGGTGGGAACCTTGCAGCCGATCCGCGAAGCTGCCTCTCTGTCAAAGGAGCGAGGCATCCTGTTTCACACTGACGCCATACAGTTCTTTGGGAAAATTCCTGTCAATGTGCGGGAATGGGGTGTCGATCTGTTTAGCCTCAGCGGCCATAAAGTGGGAGGACCCAAGGGAACGGGGGTTCTGTTTTTACGCAAGGGGGTACGGGTGGATCCAATCCTGTTCGGAGGGGGCCAAGAGCGGGGACTTCGTCCCGGTACCTTGAATGTGCCTGGAATTGTTGGACTGGGATCCGCCTGCCGACTGGCGGCCTCCGAAGTAAACCAGACTCGGGAAACTATGGCCCGATTACGGGATCTGCTATGGAAGCGAATCTGTAATGAGATAGGCGACACTCGTTTAAACGGGCATCCCCTTCACCGTCTCCCCAACAATCTGAATATCTCCTTTGATCGATTGGAGGGACAGGCCGTGCTTTTAGAATTGAACCGGTGGAATGTGGCGGTATCCAGTGGATCCGCCTGCAGTTCCGGAAAACAAGCACCTTCCCACGTCTTGAAAGCCATGGGGCAATCCGACGAAGCAGCCTACCAAAGTCTGCGAATCACCTGGGGACCCCAGACTACAGAAGAAGAAATCCACCTCCTGACCGAAAGATTAAAGAAGGCGGTTTCTGACCTCCGCTCCCGCCTCCCCTGATCCTCTTCATGAACTCTTTTACCATCAAAAATCGGGAAATATCTCACTTTCGCCAAGACAACCCTTTCGGTTTTTGTTACACTTAGGATGGATGCGGAAAACGACGTAAGCTTTTGACGGAGGGAGGGGAACTAAAAGTGCCCGTCAACTTCTATCGGACCCGTAAATTTCGTAAAGTAGCTTTATTCAGCTTTGTTGGAACCTTGATGATTTCCGGATATGTGCCGGTAGCGCAGGCACCTCAGGGACATCCTTGGAGCCTCTGGGGAAAAAAAGCTGTCGGATCAACGGTGTCTGATGATCAGACCACTAAGAAACGGATCCGGCTCTCCCAAGTGGAAGACTCCGATCGTAACAAGGAGGAAACCCAGGAAAACGACAACCAGTCCAAACTGGATTCGTTGGAAAGAAGCCATTCTGAGACCGTCCGAACTCACACGACAACTCAACAGCAAATGAGCCGTTCGGCAAAACAGGAAAACTCAGGGAAATCCGGGACGACTCCGGTCACCCACCCTGGAAAGGAAAAGCCTGTTCCGGACGATTCAAAGCCCAGTGACGGAGACAAACCAAAGGACCCGACCGATAACAAGCCCCAACCCAATCCCCCCGAGGAGGGAAACCCTCCTGACAATGAAAAGCCGGATCCAGAATCCCCCGGTGAAGATCCAGAACAACCCGGTGAAAATCCAGAACAACCTGGTGAAAATCCGGACCAACCCGGTGAGGATCCGGAAGAGCCCGATGAAGATCCAGAACAGGGAGACGGGGATCATTCCAAGCCTGAATGTCCTCTCAAACCGATCCTAGATGATTGGGAAAAGGTGGAATAACTCACTCCGTCGTACAAAAAAGCCTCGTAAGCCCGCCTGGTTTACGGGTTTTTTTGTACGGTCTATCCTGTAATTTGGATAAGATGGATATATAGATTTTTTCAGACGTGTTGATTAGCCATATTTTAGGAAGGAACTAAGGTCGGGAGGGTGGGAGGGTGTAGAGCCTTTGCGCTCTTTGCAAGAGATCGTAGCCGTTCCACCATCCCCGTCCCCTCAAGCCATATTTAACGTTGGGGGCAATAGGAAGAGCGAAAGGGCCATTTCGTTCCCATCATCCACTTTATAGTTAATCAACAGCCCTGAGATTTTTTGAAAGGAGGCGTGCCATCATGCCGCAAACGAAACCTTTTCAAATTGGATACGGAATCTTGTTGGCTTTTTTGATCATCTTTGTCGGAACGAAGATCAGCTTTATCTTTACGCCGCTGGTCGTACTGGTACAAACACTTTTTTTTCCTTTTCTGCTTGCCGGTGTGCTATATTACCTGTTCCGACCCGTAGTCCGATTTTTTGAAAAGCGAGGAGTGGCTCGGATTTATTCCATCCTCCTCATCTACCTGCTGTTCGTCGGATTGATGATCTTAGCAGTCTTCCTGATCGGATCCCCTCTGCAGGAGCAGGTCACCAGACTGGTGGCGAACACAGATGATCTCATTGAAAAATTGGGAAACAACTTGGTCAAATTGAAACAGAATCCCTATCTAGGCCAATATTTCGAACAGCAAAATCTGGAAAGTATGACTCAAGATATCACAGACTATCTGAGCAGCAGCGCATCTGTGATCTTCGCCAACATTGCCAATTTCATCGGAGTCCTGACCAACATCATCGTCGTTTTTGTGACGGTGCCCTTCATCCTCTTCTACTTGCTAAAAGATGGGGAAAAAGCTCCGAAACAAGTACTCCGCTTGCTTCCCTCCACCCAGCGAGCGGGGGGGAAACGGATTCTGGATGATATGGATCAGGCGATCAGTTCCTTTATCCAGGGACAGGTATTGGTCAGTCTCTGCGTCGGGATTCTGACCTATATCGGTTATCTAATCATCGGCTTGGACTATTCTCTGATTTTGGCTCTGGTCACCACGTTAACCAATGTGATCCCCTTCATCGGGCCCCTGATGGGCGCCATTCCCGCCCTAATTGTAGGGATCATCGGCTCCCCCTGGATGGCCTTGAAAGTGCTCATCGTAATTGTAGTGGTTCAGCAACTAGACAGTAACTTCATCTCGCCTCAGGTGATGGGCAGGAGCCTCAAAATTCATCCTCTGACGATCATCCTGTTACTGCTGGTGGCGGGTAGCTTGGGAGGCTTCCTCGGCTTGCTACTGGCAGTTCCCACCTACGCAGTCCTCAAAGTGGTGGTGAGTCACACCTATCGCTTGATTCGCCTCCGAAACCGCCGCAATGGAGAGAAAAATGAACAGGAATCGGAATAAAAAGAAGGAAGCCGGGTCACCCGGCTTCCTTTTTTGTTCATTTCTATTGCCCTTGCTTTTCCAAGGCTTTAAACACCATCTGGTAGTACTCTTTGGAGTGAGGAACCAACTCCTCCCAAGTTACTTGCCGCTCCCCATGCCTGCCAGTCACAGTTTGCGTCCCGGTGAACCCCTGAAAAAGGGCGGTGCTCCTTTTTCCCTCCATCAGTTGCACCACTTCCGACAGCTCTGCCTCAAACAGCCCCGAGACCTCAGTGGGTTGCAGGCGAAAATCTTCCCAAGATCCCCTAAAGAGGTGGAGATGGACATGACGATACTCCCGGTCAATCCATCCCTCCCCCTGCATCTCTTCCCGGTGAACCCCGAGGTAAGTCAGCTCCTCCGCTTGTAACGAAATTCCCAACTCCTCCTCCAACTCCCGCACCCCATCCTTCCGGCTTTCTCCACTCTGGAGATGGCCAGCGGCGGTGATATCCAGCTGTTGAGGATGGGCTTTCTTGCTAGGATGACGCAGTTGAAACAAAGGATAGATCTTTCCTTCCACGCGTCGGTACAACCAACAGTCAAAGGTATGATGCCACAGCCCTTCTTGGTGCACCCGTTCCCGATCGGCCACCCCGATCACTCTAAGATCCGGCCCCATGATATCCAGTATTTCCGCCATGCATTCGCCTCCCCTTAAACATGCCCCCCGGAGTTGAAGATCAGTTCATTCTCTCCAAGCGGTCCGACAAGATCCGGCGTACACTTTCAGCTAGAGTCAGGAAAGTAGCTAACTCCCGGATCCTCCCAGGATCCGAGTCTCGTTTGTGAAGGATCTCGTTCACCTGGCGGACAGTCCAGCGAGAATCGGAACATTCCACCCGTTCCATCGTCTGCCCCGCCGCCACCCTACCTTCTTTCAAGACCCGCAGGTACCAACCGCTGGTACCGGAATCCCCCACGCGCTTAGCCAATCCCTTCACTCCCCAGCGCCGATCCAACTTCCAACAGGGGATCCGGGGTTGGGATACCTGAATCCGAGCTTCTCCCACTTGATAGATATCCCCGATGCAAACCCTATCTTCATCTTGATGGGATATCGTGAAATTTTCCCCAAAGCCACCGGGGCCGATCCCTGGCAGATCCGGTTGTCTTCTCCACATCTCATAGTGGGAGGCAGCGTAGGCCAGCACACCTTATCCGGGCCGCCATGGTGCTTGCGATCCGCTTGATCGTCTCCCTGCAGGTGGAGCTTCCCCAAGAAAACCGGTCCTTCCACCGTCTGCTTGGCAATGGCACTGATCCATTCTTTACCATCCACCGAGTATACCTGAGGTTTCCCCACCTGAACCGACAAGAGTCTCGCCTCTCGCAAATCTCCCAGCCCCCTTATTTTGCCAATTCATAAATGGCCCGGGCATACAGAGCTGCTGCTTTCACCAATTCATCCACCGGAATGAACTCATCTTTTTGGTGCGCCGTCTCAGTGGTTCCTGGAAAGAGGGGCCCGAAAACCACTCCATTCTGGAGCGCCCGGGCATAAGTGGCGCCCCCGATGGCGAAGGGCTCGCCATTTTTCCCTGTCTCCTCTTCGTACACCCTGCGCAGGGTCTGTACCAGAGGAGCCTCCGGATCCACAAAATGCCCCGGCTTGTGATCCTCTTCTGAGATCAAGAGGCCGTATGCCTTGGTTTTTTCCTCCACCTGTCGACGGATCGCCTCCACATCGCCGGAGATGGGATAACGGATATTCAACTCCGCATGTTGTCCTTCACCGGGCTCATAGCGAAAGACACCACCATTCACCGTCAACCGGCCGACACGATCATCCTCTTGCTCAATGCCCAGATGCTCGCCGAAGAAGGCATCCACCAGGAGGTCATTAATGAAAGCGACATATCGTCCTCCCGGTTCATCCAGAGAGAGTCCGTCCAGAAACCGGGCTAATCCATAGGCAGCATTCACCCCCCGATCCGGTTCGGATCCATGATGAGCCACCCCTTCCACCACCAGCATCAGGTGATCATCCGCCTCTTCGGCGTATCCCCGGATCCCATGGCTGAGTAGGTATTCCTGATACTTCTCTTTCAAGGCAAAAACATCGCCTTCCCCTTCCAGGCGGGCAGCAGCCAGTTCCGGCACCATGTTGACTCGTTGACCGGCTTCAAACCGGGTCAGTATCCACTCTCTCTCCTCGTCGGTGGCGGTCTGGACGGTTCCCGTCAGAGTCAGATCCAGCAATCCCTTTTCCGCATGGATAATGGGAAAGTCCGCATCGGGAACAAACCCTGTCTCCGGCATCGGTTCCCGCTGGAAGTAGTAGTCCACATCCCGCCAGTGGGTCTCCTCATCGGTGCCGAGGATGAGGCGGACCCGTTTGTTCAGTGGCAGGCCCAGCTCTTTCACCAACTTCAGTGCAAAAAAAGCAGCCATAGCCGGTCCTTTATCATCCTGAGCTCCCCGGGCATAAAACTTCCCCTCCCGAATCTCCGGCGCAAAGGGTGGCGATATCCAGCCTTCCCCTGTCGGCACCACATCGAGATGGGTCAAGATCCCAAGGGTCTCTTCCCCTTCACCATACTCCACATGGCCGGCGTAACCCTCCACATTTTTAGTGCGAAACCCCTCTTGTTCCCCCAGTTCTAACATATAGCTGAGGGCTTCAGCGATTCCTTTGCCAAAGGGGGCACCGGGTCCAGCAGTGGACTCGTCCAAGACGCTCTCAATGGAGCAGAGCTCCTTCAACCGTTCCATCATCTCTCCCTGTAGCCTGCTCATCTGTTGTTGCCAATCGATCGACACTATTACATCCTCCTTTACGACTCCCCATTCGAAACGTAAATCACTACCAGGATCTTAAAAAGTGATTCATTTCACCATGATTCCTTCATGTTATCATAATTCTTCCCATTACAATTACCGGCTGCTTCATGGATCTTCAACTCACTTTTCCATGAACCTAACAGGATATCCTTTTTTATGAAAATAGAGAAAGGAATATTGTCACAAAAAAACGAATAGAGATGGATCAACCTTTTCCTTTCCGACCCGGTATTCATCCAGCCTTTGAAAGGAGCTGATCTCTTTTGCCCCATGTATGGAGTCACATCCTGTTCGGAGACCGGGTCCGGAAGCAGGCGGGATGGTCCATTTCAGACGACTTACGCACCTTTCACCTCGGCTGTCAGGGTTCTGATTTTCTCCTGTACCATAACTTTTGGCCCTGGAAGCGGGACAAATCTGTGCGTCGATTGGGCCGAGCCATTCATCAAAAGCACTGCGGACCATTCTTGATGGATCTGATCTTAGCCGCAGCGGAACATCCCGGTATGCGGGACTATGTGTCCGGATTTCTCACCCATCAGATCTTGGATCATCGTACCCATCTCTATATTCGCTATCCATCCGGAGACAAAAAATACAGCAACCAGAAACTTGATACCATGATCGACACCTTGTTGGCCCAACACTTGGAAGGGATTCAGACTTGGAAGAGTCCAGTGGTACCCCGAATTGATATCGGAACTTCCCTTCCCCGACAATGGGTGAAAGTGTTGCAAGGAGCTGCCCAAAAACATTTCCCGCAAGAGACAATACCTGTTTTACCCCATCATTGGAATGAAAGCTATCAAGATATGAAGCGGGCCCTTTCCCTCTTTCATGATCCGACGGGTTTCAAATGGTTGCTCACCTTGGGAGCCATCTCTCCTTTCCGTTACCGACCTGTTCGGAAGGAGATGGATTTCCTGAACGAGTCAGGTGAATGGGTCCATCCCCCTTTTTCCAAAGAAGAACATAGCTTCCTCACACTCTGGGAGTCCGCCCTTGAGGAAGGAGCCGATCTTCTCCGCTGGACCCTCGCTTTCTGGAAAGGCGAGATTGCCGAGGATACCCTGTACGATTTATTGGGAAACCTCTTTTGCGATACAGGAAAGGAGGGTAGCTACAAAAAAGAGCGACCCGTGTTCACACCAGTGGTCCGAACTAAGTGAAGACCCTCCCATCGGGAGGGCCTTCGATTGCGGACAAGCGGTCTTGACAGGAGGTTGTCCAAAAACATCCGCTCTATTCTAAAATGCTCAACACCTGATAGATCAACCAACTCATCACAGCCGTTCCGGGAAGGGTGAAAACCCAGGCATACACAATTTTTCCAGCTACACCCCACCGAACCGATTTCACCCGTTCTGCAGCCCCCACGCCGATGATCGAGCCGGTGAGCGTATGGGTGGTGCTGACTGGAATGCCGATCTTGGAAATTGTCGCCAACAGGACCGCCGCTGCAGTTTCCGCTGCAAATCCCTGGGCAGTGTTCAGATGGTTGAGGCGCATACCCAGGGTCTTGATCACATTCCATCCGCCGAGGGCTGTTCCCAGAGCCATCGCCAGCCCAGCGGAGGCGATCACCCACAAGGGAACCCCTCCATTATCAGGGATAAATCCTCCGGTAATCAAAGCCAGAGTAATGATTCCCATCGCTTTCTGTGCATCTGAAGTCCCATGGCTAAAAGACATAAATGAGGCCGACAAGATCTGCAGAGGACGGAAGAGACGCTTTACCTTGGAAGGGGCGGTATTCCGAAACAGTTCCCGGATCAGCTTCATCATGAGCCATGACAAGATCGCTCCCAGGATCGGCGAAACCAGAAGAGCGACCAGGATCATCATGATCCCACTCCATTGGAGGGCGGCAAAGCCTTTAAAAGCAACAGCTGCTCCAACCAATGCCCCGATCAATCCGTGGGAAGCACTGATAGGCAAGCCCATCAGTGTCATCACTACGTTCCAGATGATTGCGGCTACCAGCGTGGCCACAATCACCAGCTGGGTGACATATTCAGGGTCAACAATCCCTTTGGCTATCGTATTCGCGACAGCCGTGGAAAAAAAAGCCCCAGCTAGGTTGAGCGTAGCAGCCAACATCAACGCCTTGAAAGGAGTGAGGGCACGGGTCCCGATCACGGTGGCGATCGCATTGGCCGAGTCGTTCCAACCGTTGGTGAAATCAAAGATCAGAGCAAGGACGACGACCAGAACGATCAACACGGTCGGGTCAAGCATACTTCATAACCACACTTTCCAGCACATCGGCCAAATCTTCAGCGGTATCGGTCACATCTTCCAACCGCTCATACACTTCTTTCATCTTAATCAATTCGATCGGATCCACCGGATTTTCAAACAGAGAACCCACCGACTCCCGCATCAATCGATCCGCCTGGTTTTCCAACAGATTGATTTCCACCACATACTTCTGAATGCTGTTAAAATCACGCTTCTCCAGTGAAATAAAAGCCTCTTGCAGGAACTCAGCTGACTTTTCCAGAATCTCCGCGAACTGCATCAGATAAGGCGTAGTCTTGTCCACATGACAAAAGACAAACCTGGAAGCGCAGGCTTCGACCCCGTCCAGCACGTCATCCAGTTTTAAAGCCAACTGCAGGATATCCTCCTGGTCCATGGGTGTGACAAAGGTTTGGTTCAGTTCACGCACCAGCAGATGGGTAAGTTCATCTCCTTTGTTCTCCAGGTCTTTGAGCTTCTCTGCATACTCCTCCTTGTGCTCCAACGTCTCCACGTTTTGGCGGAAAAGCTGCATGGCCTCGACGATATTCCCCGCCGCCTCCACAAGTGTTTGATAGAACACAGAGTCTTTTGAGCGATTAAACAGCAAACTGGATACCCCCTAATGGACGGCAATTTTTTACTCCCAGTGGACTCATCTAGAACCAATCCTATCTTATAATAATCATTTTGTGTTGGAAAGGAAATAATAATCCGGCTCAAACATTCATTTACAAATATTTTCCTATCCCCCTGTCTCTCATACAGGAACGTGACCCCATGTAAAAAGCCCCCGCAGGGGCATAGGGTCAAGAAATCTCTTCCTTCTTCTGTGCTGGCACCGTATTCAGTCTTTCTGTAACGGAAATCATCGCGGGAAGGAAGATGGGGAGCATGACAAAAGCGAGGAGGAATAGTCCGATAATCACCACCGTGGCGATCTGGATCAGGGTTAATACTCCAGAGGGATACAAAGCTGCAAAGGTGAGAGCAAGAATCACCGCTGCAGAAATCACCACCGATCCGATTTTTTTGGCGGAAAGGGCGAATGCTTCGCCAGGTGTGAGCGTCGGATACTCCCGGTAGCGCATCATGAGAAAGATACTGTAGTCAACTCCCAGTGCGATCACCATGATCATCGAGAAGAAGGGGACCGACCAGGTCAGTTCACCGATGCTTAACCAGTTGGAGAAAATTTGTTCCGTAGTCGCCAATGCTGTGAAATAGGACAAAATCAGCGAGCCGATAATATAGACGGTGTTCCAAAAAGAACGCAGAATCCACAGCAGAACCAACGTAATCCCCGCTAACATCAACAGAGCGGTTCGATTTAGATCTCCGGTGGAAATCTGGTTCAGATCACGATTTTGGGAAGAGACTCCACCGACTCCGTGACGGGCATCGGCGAATTCGGTCTTTTCCAGTTTCCCGGAAACTGTGGAATCCAGTTCAGCCGCCGTATCCATCGCGTCCTCAGCATAGGGATCCCCCTCTAAAATAATCTCCCATTTCATCACCTTGCGGTCATCGGACATATACGCATCCAGTCCCTTTTGAAACTCCTCTCCCTTGAGAACCTTCTCCGGAACAAAGAAAGTGTGGGAAGCCTCTGTCCGGGACATATCTCCGAGATATCCTTCGGCTTGTTGCAATCCTTCTGTAATCTGATCCAGCCCATCGGCACTTTTTCCAAGACCGTTTCTTAACTGGCTCAGATTGCTTTCCAGCCCTTGCAATCCGGTATTCAATTGCTTCTGCCCTTGCGTGATCTCTCCCAGACCGTTTTCCACTGCATACAGACTGTCAGTCACCTGACTCTGTCCCTGGGCCCCTTTTTGCAATCCTTCAGCCAACTGAGAAGAACCTGCTTTTAGTTCGCGCATACCGGCCAACATTTTCCGTTGCCCCTCAGCCACTTGTTTCAATCCGGTGTGGGCTTCAGACAATCTGGCATTGGTCTTGCCCAGGTTGCTGTTCAGAGTATTCAAACCCGATTCCAGCTGCCCCAAAGATCCCTCCAGTTTTTGAGACATCCCTTTTAACCCCTGAAAATTCGGGTCAGCGGAAAGTTCGGGATGGGATTGCTCCAATGACTGCACCTGTTTTGTCATTTGCAAGGCGAGGGACTGAAGCCCGCTCAGTTGATTCTCCAGGTTTTTATACTCGCTTCCCAGACGTTGGTACCCGGTATTTAGTTGGCCGATCCCCCCGGATAACTGATCTGTAGAAGACGAGAGTTGGGTCATCCCGGATTCCAGTTGCTTCAGTCCGGAATGAACCTCCTGGGCCCCACCGGCCCCTTGCCCCACTCCCCCCTGTATTTGTTCCATCGCCTGGCGAATCTGGGAGACTCCGATCTGAGCCGATTCGGTACCCTCCACCAGATCTTCCACCCGGGAGAAATCTTGGTCTGTTCCTTTCCGAATTTGTTGAACTGTTTCATCCAGCCCCTGTTGAATCTGTCCGGTTCCTTTACCAGCTTCGCCAATCCCATCTTTGGTCTGTTTCGTCTGCTTGTCGATGTACAACTCCTCTATGGGCTTCCCTTGGGGACGCGTGGGACCAAAGGCCGCCTCCACTCCCTGCACCCGGGTCAGCGATTCAGTCACCTGATCGATAAAAGCCATCCCCTCCGGGCTGTCCAAAGGCTTGTCGCTCTCTAGCACCACCGAAGCAGGCATCGTTTTACCCGGACTGAAATGGTCAGAGATCATATTGAAGCCACGGACAGATGGAGATTCACTATCCATCTCCTCCAGATTGTTGTAGGAGAGATTTCCCTCATAGAGGAACAGGACCGGCACGGTCAAGATCACGACGACCAACAAAGAGACCAAGGGGCGTCGATAGGAGGTGGATGACAAAAACGTCCACAACCGATTTTCCGTATGTCCCTCCATCTTTCGAGCAGGCCAGAACATGGTTTTTCCTAGAATCGACATGAAGAAAGGAATAATCGTGAACAGGGACAACAACAAAAACAGAACCCCGATAGCTACAGCCACCCCTGCCTGATAGATGGAAAATTGGGCCAACCCGAGGCTGGCAAATCCGATCATAACGGCCAAAGCACTGTAAACTACAGTTTTTCCAGCCGTCCGGTATGTTTCTACAATGGAGAGAGAGACAGACTTGCGCCGGGCCATCTCTTCCTTGAACCGGGAAAAGAGCAGGATATTGTAGTCCGTGCCGATTCCAAATAGGACGAGTACCAAAAAGATCTGTGTAAAATTGGTAAAGGGGAAATCAAGCTGATCTACCAGATGGGCCACCACTGCCAGTGACGCCAGATAGGAAGCCCCGACAGAAATTAGGGAGACCAAGGGAGCCAATGGGGAACGAAATACGAGCAACAACACTAGAATAATAAAAATCACGGTGATCTGTTCTGTTTTGCGGACCCCGTCCAATGTGGTGCGGGCGAAGTCCTCATTGATCAGATCCGCCCCGGTCAATTCATATTTGACATCAGGGTTTCCCAGAGCTTTTTCCAGACTGTCTCTCACTTCCGGAACCGAACGCTGCCCCCGATCCACGGAAAGAACGGAGAGAATCGTGGTACCATCTTTGGAAACGAACTGTTCTTTCAGGGCCTTTTCGTCAAAATGGGTCAATACGCTGGAAATTCCCAATTCTTGATCCTGATCTTTCAATCGTTGAATGGATTTTTTAATATTCTTCAGATCCGTGGAGCTCAGTTTTTCCTGTTCGCCTGTGAAAACGACCATCAAGGTCATCTCATTACCCTTGCTGGAGGTTTCATTTAGTTTTTTCTCTAAATCCCCGGCTAACTGGGATGAGTAGTTTTCCGGGATGGCAGGCTGCCCCTTCTCTCTGACCAGCTCACCCATATCCGGTAGGGTGATCACAGCCAGGACAGAGATGACCGCCCACAAAGCAAGGATCCACCACTTCCAACGGATGATTTTCCTCAAGGTTCTCCCTCACTCCCATATCGTTGAGTTTATGGGTTTATGTTACCAATGAAAACTGAATCAAAGATAAAACAAAAATGAAGAAAGGTAAATTTCGCCCTCCATCCGACTTACGATTGATGAACTACCGGCAGGCTGAAAGAGATACCCAACCCGCCCATGGAAGAGGAGAAAGCGAAGATCTCTCCCCCATGGCGATGGATGATCGAACGGCAGGTGGCCAATCCCAAGCCAGAACCTTTCCCACTTCCCCGTGAAGGATCCACTGTATAGAAACGCTGGAAAAGTTCCGATAGATTCCCTTGCGAAACCCCCTTTCCGTTATCCTCCAGTCGAAAATAGACTCGCCCCTCCTCACTAAAAGCAGTCCAGGTTAGAGTCAGCTGAGCTCTGTCACCGTGCCGGACTGAGTTGCTGACGATGTTGGCAAACACCCGTCTCAGCATCCCTTCATGAATCCGGACTTGTTCGAGTCCGAGGTGATTCCGACAAAGCAAACGATGTCCCAAACCGAAGAGCTCCGCTTCATATTCTTCTACCACGGATCGAAACAGAGGGCTCACCGGCATCTGCGTTAACTCCACATCCTTTAGTTGTATTTCTTTTTGGGTATACTCGGAAAAGGAGTTAAGCAATTGGTTCATCTGTTCCTCTTTTTTTCGAATTAGTTGAAGGTATTCCTTTTCTCCCGCAGACATGTCATGACGGGTGAGTAACAATTCCAAAAAACCCCGGATGGAAGTCAAAGGGGTCTTGAGATCGTGGGTAATGGCAGCCACCATATCCACCTGCTCCCGATGGGCATGGTGAAGTCTCTCTTCCATCTCACCGAAACGGCGGTAAAGAACTCCGATTTCATCGCAACGCTTACTGGTGAGAGGAGGCATCGGGTTTTCCAGATTCACCTGGTCCAAACGTTGATTCAGCCGGGCCAAGGGCCGGATAATCAACATGTTAAAATAGAGGGCCAACAGCAGAATCAACCCCGACAGAAGCAGCATCAGAAATGCAAATGTGTCCGTCAGGGCCTCCTCCAACCCGATCTCCTCCTCCCGGAAAGGACGGATTACCTGGATCAAATAAACCGTTTTCCCTTGGCTTCTGACAGGAAACCACCTCTCTTCCGAGGTCTTTCCGTCTTGTGCAGAGGAAATTTTCAGGAGAGGGGTTACCCCATCCGCCTGGAACAAAGTTACGGAGAGTTGTTCCCGAAGAGCCCTTTGTTGCAAATAAGAGTGAATTTTCTCTATATCTGGATGGAGACGAGCCACCTGGTTCATCATTTGCGCCTCACTCTCACGATGAACCTGTTGCCGGTCCGAGACCCGCTCCCAGATGCGTTCAATCACTTCCACCCGAAGATAGAAAACACTGACAAAAAACAACACAAAGGCCAACAAAAAAAAGAGGAAAGGGATCTTCCACTTCAGCTTCACCCTTCCTCACTCTCCCAAGCAAATTTGTACCCCACTCCCCAGATCGTTTTGATGCAATCCCGTCCTATTTTTTTACGGATATTTTTGATATGGACCGTCACCGTATTCAGGTCCCCGAATTCCTGCCCCCAAATTTTTTGATAGAGCTGTTCTCTGGAAAGGACTTGATTGGGATGTTTGGCGAGATAGGAAAGGATTTGAAACTCCTTTGCAGACAGATCCACCTTCTCCCCATCCGCCACCACTTCGTAAGTCTGCTCATTGATGGATAGAGGGCCTGACCCAGCGGAAGGACCCATCTCTTGCTTTATTCGTTCCACCCGTCGAAAGTGTGCCTTTACCCGCGCCAATAACTCACGGGGACTGAAAGGCTTTGTCAGGTAGTCATCTGCGCCGATTTCCAATCCGATGACTTTGTCCAATTCTCGGTCCCGGACACTCAACAGCAAAATCGGAACGGTATGCTGTTGCCGAATGCGCCGGCAGGTCTCCATCCCGTCCAATCCAGGCAACATAATATCGAGAATGACAAAATCCACCGGGCGGCTGTTCACGATTTTCAAGGCTTCTTCCCCCGTATAGGCGGGAATCACCTCAAAAGATGACTCATACCGAAACCCTTCTGTAATTAGATGAACGATATCCCGGTCATCATCCACTGCCAAAATGGTACGCATCCTCTTTCCCCTTCCCTGAGCTCCTCTGTATCATCCGTTATGCTTATTTTCATATATTTTCGGGATGGATGAAAGACCATGAAGCTACATTAAAAGGAAGATAGATTCGCATTGTTTAAAAAGTCATACTGCAGGTGAGATTTGGGCTCTCAAATTACATCGGGACCATAACCCGATATATATTAATGGCTCTTCACTAACAGATGGATCGCTTCCTCCACTAATTTCTCGGTATTTTGGCCTTCCTCCTTATTCAATTCCTCCCGGATTCGTTTCTCTAAGTTGCGACTGACGATATAGGCACTAGCCCGATCCACCGCTGACCGAACTGCAGAAAGTTGAGAAACCACGTCTTTACACGATTGCTCCTCCTCCATCATTCGCAAAACCCCACGTAGCTGCCCTTCTACCCGACGTAAGCGTTTTTTCATGTCTTCACTGTACTCCATGCCCCTGCTCCTTTCCTTCCCACCATTGAGATCCATTTTATCATATACAAACACCGAATCCCCCCTGATCCCGCGTCCCTGTACGACAATATGCGCCGTTTCCCCTCCTCGCATAAATTTTCTCTTCACAAGACAAACTGAGAACCAGGGTTCTACCCCAAATCCCAGGTTCCGAGGAGGCTTTACGAAATGAACGAGGAGGAAGAGCGCAGAGAAGCCCCAAAGGATCTTCATCTAGATCCGGTGCAATTTGCATACGAACAAAGCGGTGAATTGGCTAATATCGCATCAGAAAAAGCAGATCCGTCAAGGAAATCAAAGTCAGTGAAGGATCACAAAAAAACACTTGAATAGTCAGGCATTCCCACAGATCGAAAGCCTGTCCGCGCGCTTTTTAAGCGCGTTTTTTATACAAAAAACCCACCATCCAAATCCCTGGAGGCGGGAGCTTTATTTCAAGATTTTTCGGGGATCGGATCCAATTGTTGCATCCGAAGATGGACCATATGCTGATATTCGGGAGCGATATATTCCAGCATCCGGGCGAGAATATCCACCGCTCCTTTAGGATCCCCCGAGTCATACAGAGCCTGGGCATAGTCCATCCCAAGGAAAGGGGTTATGTAGGCGGGTGTCCAATATTTCTTACTGAATTGAATCAGTTCTTCAGTCAAGCCTTCCTTACGAAGTAAAGATGAAACCGTCATCGTGGTTGTTTCTTCTTCCCATGATGGCAAATCCTCTTCGGTGCGATCCTCGCGAATTCGATCCAAACACTTTTGAAAGTAAGTCATCGCATCGGAGAAGCTCTTCTTTTTGAAGTGTAACTTTCCAAGTTCCAACAGAGGCCACCAAGAGTTCGTAGTTTCCGACAACTGCTCCAAAAAGGGGGCTGCCTCTTCCTGCTCGCCGACCCATTCTGTAAACATGCGAAGAGCGGTCTCCTGATTCGGCTCTTTGGATAAGCCTTCCTTCAACTGTTGGACTGCCTGTTCCCGTTCTCCACGAGCATCCAGAATTCGAGCCAAGTATGTATGGGCGACGCCTCTGTCCGGGTACTTATCGATACATTGAAGCAACACCCGTTCCCCTTCCTCAGGGTTGTTCTCTCTCATCAGAACCAGAGCCTGCAACAGCAGGACCTCCTCCTCTTGGTCCGTCAGTTCCAAGAGACGGTTCACTCCCTGTTCCGCTTCTTTCAGAAAACCATCCTTATACAATTGAACTGTAAAGGTATAAAGATTATGAGGGTCGTCCCAATCCGCTTCTATGTTTTCTGGAATCACATGCGTTCGAAACTCTTCCCTGTCCATCCAAATGGGGTGGCCCAACTCATCAAACAAGGGGGTTTCTCCCATGCCCCTACCTCCCATATCTGTTGTTTCTGCAAATGAAATTTTTAGAATAAAAATTGTATCGTACTCAACACATAAAAAAGTTGAGGTGTCGATGGTATGATTGTTAAAAGTTAAATGAGAACTTTGTTGAACCCCACCATCAGAATTATAACAAAAACCATCGCTCAGTTCCTGTCATAAACTTGAAGCCCTATACATCCGCTGGAGATGAGAATCCAGCCCTGATCGGGGATTGACGCTATCAGAAATCTGGGAACCATTCTAATGTCAGGCCTGTTGACAACAGGCTCTCTCGTCAGTTTCTCCGCTGTGTACTCCCTTCCACCACCTGTTTTCTGGTTATCAACTGCCCTGGTCCAGGGTCAACTTTCCTCTTCGATTTCAGGACATGCCAGGACATGTTATACTATGTAAAATGAGTATTTTCATCGGGATTTAAGGACTCCGATGCATTCCAACCAAATCTCGACTTCAATTTTGAAGCGGGTTTTGATCGATAGAAGGTGAAAATGATGGCAAAGTCTCCGAGAGTCGTATTGGGGATGTCTGGCGGGGTCGATTCATCCGTCGCCGCTTTACTTCTGAAAGAACAGGGATACGATGTGATCGGCCTTTTCATGAAAAACTGGGATGATACCGATGAGTTGGGAAACTGTACAGCCACCGAAGATTTCGAAGATGTTCGACGAGTGGCCAGCCAACTGGGAATTCCCTACTACTCCGTCAACTTTGAGAAAGAGTATCGTGATAAAGTATTCCGATATTTCTTGGACGAATATGAAAAGGGACGAACTCCCAATCCCGATGTCATGTGCAACAAGGAGATTAAATTCGGCGAGTTCATGGAGAAAGCTCTCCAACTGGGAGCCGATTATATCGCCACCGGCCACTACGCCCAATTGGATCAGAGGGATGGAAACTACCGTCTGATGAGGGGGGCCGATCCCAATAAGGATCAGACTTATTTTCTATATACCCTGGGTCAAGAACAGCTCTCCAAAACCCTGTTTCCCATCGGCCACCTGCATAAAAAAAAGCTCCGCGAAATCGCGGAAGAAGCGGGTCTGGCCACTGCCAGTAAGAAAGACAGTACCGGGATCTGCTTTATCGGGGAACGGGATTTTAAGGAATTCCTCAGTCAATACCTTCCCGCCCGTCCCGGAAAAATGCAAACTCTTTCCGGTGAATTAAAAGGGCATCATGATGGACTGATGTATTACACCCTGGGTCAAAGACAGGGACTGGGAATCGGTGGCAGCGGAAGTGGTGAACCCTGGTTTGTCGTTGGTAAGGACTTGGAGAATAATGTGTTGCTGGTGGAACAAGGACATGACCATCCCGCACTCTTCTCCGATGGACTCATCGCCGAAGAAGTGCACTGGGTCGATCGCCAACAACGTATGGAACCCTTTCACTGCACCGCCAAGTTCCGGTACCGGCAACAAGACCAGGGGGTTACTGTCGAACCTGTGGACGACGGATCTGTACGGGTCATTTTTGATCAGCCCGAACGTGCAGTCACTCCCGGTCAGTCTGTTGTTTTTTATGACGGGGAAATCTGTTTGGGTGGAGGAATCATCCAAACCACCTTTTGTCGCTGAACATTTACTTTCACCGTCCCGACTTGAGCGGGGCGGTTTTTTCCGCCTCAAGACGGAGAGCTTCCCCATCTTCTGGTGATTTGGGACTTCCCTATGTAGCCTGGTTAGATATCTGGAATCAGGCGTGTTGATTAACCATACTTTAGGCAGGAATTGGGTCGGGATGGTGGGGCTTTGATTCGCCTTTGCGCTCTTGGCAAGAGATCGTAGCCGTCCCACCCTCCCCGTCCCCTCAAGCCATATTTTACGATGGGGCAAGGGAAAGAGCGTAAGGTCAGTTTTGTTTCCTTCACCCATTTCTTGGTTGATCAACAGCTCGGATCTGGAAAATCGGCCTTTGTTCCTCCTCTCCTAGGAAATCCGACCCCGTACATCAAGACACGGAATTTATCCGGTCACAGAAAAGGCGGACAATGCAATGGTACAGACATGAATACGGAGATGGCCATCACCTCGTCGTGGACACCCTTGCCTTAAACTAACGGCTACTGCTACCTTCACCCCTCGGGACTTTCACCCTATAAAAACGTGCCAAGAAGAAGAACCGTTCCTCCTTGGAAGAACGGTTCTTCTCTGTTTTACTTATCGGTTGACAGCGCGGAAATAATATGGGATACGGATCTTTTTGCCGCTATCATTGGTGATCTTGATGTACCCCTGATAGTCGGTGTCCGCTTTGCCTTTGCCCCTCACTGTGACGTTAAACTTACCAGTGGCCCCTTTCTTAACTTTAAGGGACTTGACGCTCACATCCGAGTCTTTATTGGCGGAGAGGCGGTATACTTGCTTGGTGTTGGAAGTGTTCTTCAGACTGACTTGAATCGTTTTCTTATCCCCTTTCTTGACCAGACCGAAGCTGAGGCTAGAGGGGGAAGCCATCGCCGGTGTGTTCAGGGCGTTAGCGACATGGATCATGCCGCCACCCACTTCCAGTGGCAACGTCGGACCGCCTTTGATGTTGGTCCCGGTTCCGATCAAAGCCGCTTTGATATCCTGGGACGTCCAATCGGGGCGAGCGTGCTTCAAAAGAGCGACTGCACCCGCCACATGGGGAGCGGACATGGACGTTCCATTCATGGAGGCCAATCCGCCACCAACGACACTGGAGTATACATTGCCCCCCACCGCCGCCACATCAGGCTTCAGGGTATAGTTGACAGTCGGACCGCGGGAGGAGAAGTCCATAAGCGTCTTCCCGTATTCACTATCAAACTCCTTGGGGTCAGCAGGCTCTAAAACAGCGGAGCCTTCACTTCCCTTCAAGATCCACTCCCCATCCGACTGGGAAACCATAACTGCGGGAGTAGTCACCTTTTCTTCCACGGACATCCCGGAGGGGTCCCCGGGGGCATTGTTGACGATGATCACACCGGCAGCACCCTTCTGTTGGGCCTTGTAAGCCTTATCAGTAAAGGAACAGTCGCCCCGCTTGATAACAGCAATCTTACCTGTTAGATCTTCGGAGATACCGGTGCAGGCCAGACCATTTCCATCCTTCACAACGGCCAAGGATCCCTCTTTTCTTTCCGTAAGCTGGCCACCTGGATCGGAAGTAGCAACAGGCAGGGACTTACGCTCCCCGTTCACGGTGATATCGATTACTTGGCCGATAAAATGGCTGTTTGCCACAGCAGCCACAGTAATCACCTTATCGGCGGTGCCTGGAGAGCCGATCGTCATCGGGCCGGGGCCTTCATTACCTGCAGAGATGACCGTCGTCATACCGGTATCAGAGGCAGCGTTGACGATTTCCGCTAAAAGGTCGAATCCGGGTTCCGCTGGACCTCCCAGACTCAGGTTGGCCACGTCCATCCCGTCACGTACGGCTGCTTCGACAGCGGCGGCGATGTAGATACTGTCAGCCTCGCAATCTTCACCATCACAAGGGAAGACGTTGTAATTGCCGAGATAAGCCTTGGGGGCTACACCAGAGAGAGGGGTTTTGGCCGCTCCGCTCGGATCCTTGTAATCCTCCACCCCAGCGATGGTCCCGGCCACATGGGTGCCGTGAGACCCGATCGCTTCGGGAGTATCTTCTTTATCAGGACTGAATACCTTGGCAACGATCACCTTGTTGGTGGTATATTCTACCCAATCCTCATTCTCTTCGGGAACCTTCGGAAACCCTTCCGGCATCTTCAGATTGGGATCCTGCAGGAAAGGGTGATCCTGATCAATCCCGCTGTCGATCACGGCCACTTTGACTCTATCCCCCTGGTAACCCATGTTCCATAGGGGCTTGTCATTGATGAGCGAGTGGCTTTTGTTCATCGCCGGTTTGTACTTCAGGCTCTTCACGACTTTCTTGACTCCTGGCCCTTTCCGCAAGGTATCGGGATTGATCCCGTCCGCTTTGACCGCAACCCCGTTCAGGGTGACGGAATACTCCTTGACTACTTTGGCTTTAGAGGATTTCCCCTTCAACCAATTTTTATAGCTAGACCGTTTCTTGGATAGGTAGTTTTGATAACTTTTTACATGTTTGTTCTTCATTGTCAGCTTCTTTTGCCCTTCCACCTGAGTGGCTTTATAGCCCTTTACTTCACCATCATAGGTAGCCACCGGATCATCCTTCAGCTCGACAAAGTAATAATCGCCGTCTGATTTTGACGATGTCGCTTTCTCATCCGTATGGATCTGGGCCTGAACAGGAAGAGACGTTATGGACAAAGCCAGAATAAGCAGAAGAGACAACATCCAACCACGAGATATTTTGTTCATGGTTTTCCCCCTTGATGAACTTTTAAAACACTTTAAAAACTAATACGACCCAAAGAAGAACAAATCCTGCCCCTTTTCGAATTTAGAGGAAAGGGGTTCAATTAAATCCTACGAAGGATTGATTCTTGTATCGAAATATGTCAATATTTAGATGATCGAGATAAAATATGGAGTAGATGGAAAGGGGGAAAACAATCACTTGCGTAATCAATTTCACCTTCAACAAAAAACACCTTCCCGGGAACAACGATATTCCCGCAAAAAAAGAGATAAGAGAAGAAAACCCGTCAAACACAGGCGAAAGAGCATGTTTGCCGGACTGCTCTGTGTGCTTGCCATCTTTATCGGCGGTTGGATCATTCTAACCATGACCGGATCTCCCGCTGACAACCAAAAGGTCCAGACTGGGCCAGCTCCCGCCATTGCAGAGCATCCGGAAGAGCCTGACGACTCTATCGCCCCGGGGCCCGAGGATTGGTGGGATCCGGCGGATCCTTCCATCACACCTGATAAAAAAACCACCCCGAAGGATGGAAAAAAGCCAGTCATTTCAGCACCGCCCACTACCTCTTCCCAGCACATCCTCCACAATAACTGGCGAAATCCAGACCTGAACCGCCTTCCCACAACGGGAGAGAGAGCCAACAACGTCTTACCCTCCGTCCCACCACTATCTCATCCATCTATGCAACAGGCACCCTCTGTGAAACCGCCCAACAGAAAGTTACAGATCACAGTTCGGATTCCCTACTGGGATTCCGTTGCGACAGAGCGGTTAGAACAGGTGGCCGATCAAATCGATGAGCTTAATTTTCCTTGGTATGATATCCACTCCAACGGTACTCTCACTCTCCGAAAGGCGGATAAGGCAGGACCCGTCCTGAAGATGGCGGAAAAAAACAAAATCCGTCTCCTGCCCATCATCGGTAACCAATATTCCTCCGCCCTCCTTCACGAGATATTGAATCAACCACAGAAACGGACCCAGCTTATAAAAGAAATTGCTCATACGGTTGAAAAACAAGGCTATTCAGGGATTGAACTTCAGTTTGAACCGATCCTGGAGGAAGACCGGGATTCGTTCTCACTCTTTGTCGAAGAGTTGTCCGAGCAACTCCATGAACAACAGCATTGGCTCAGTGTTGCCCTCCAGCCCAAGGGAGATTCAAAACAAGATCCCTCTTCTGGGCAGGACTGGAAGCGAATCAGCGAGGCAGCGGACAGTGTCAAGATCATGGCCTATCATTACAGTTTGAAACAACCGGGACCTGGGGCTCCCATCCCTTGGCTAGAGAACACTTTAAAACAGGCCAAAGCCGACATCCCCTCTAACAAGATATATGTCAGCCTTTCCGCCCAGGGGTACCTCTGGACCGGACCGGATCAGCTGGCCCCCTTGACCTTTAAAGAGGCGCAAGATCTGATCCATGTTCACCAAGCATCCCCGCAACGGGAGGGAGACCAACCCTGGTTTCAATACTCGGCAGGCAAACAGACCCACACCGTATATTATCAGGATGCCGTCGGATACAGACAAAAAATGAACTTCCTCCTAAAACAGGATCCAGATCTCGCAGGAATTGCTCATTGGTATCTCGGTGCGGAAGATCCGGACACATGGAAAGTCATCCGAGAGACCAACAAAAAAGACCGCTAAAAGTGTTGTAAAAAAACCGGGATCCGCACTCACCAAGATCCTTTTCGCTAATAGCGAGAAAAACAAAAAAACGCACCATCACTCTGGTGCGTTTTTGGCGTGCCCTGAGAGATTCGAACTCCCGACCTTCTGATTCGTAGTCAGACGCTCTATCCAGCTGAGCTAAGGGCACATATGGTGCGGACGAGAGGACTTGAACCTCCACGGTCTAATGACCACTAGATCCTGAATCTAGCGCGTCTGCCGATTCCGCCACGTCCGCAGATTTTGAATGACAATCATTATTATATAACATTTGAAGAAACAGGTCAAGATCTTCAAAAATAGATTGGAGCGGAAGGCTGGACTCGAACCCGCGACCCCCACCTTGGGAAGGTGGTGCTCTACCGCTGAGCTACTTCCGCATCTATAAATGTGCACTCCACGTCAAATACAGCATGTTTTGAAGTTGAACTCCATCTTGATTCGTAACCCAACACTTGAT